>PKWH01000332.1:0-2205 GCA_003131985.1 Acidobacteriota bacterium
GGAACGCCTTTTTCGAGCAGATACGCGACGCGATAGGTGATGACTCGCGTCTTGCCCGTGCCGGCGCCCGCGAGCACCAGCAGCGGGCCTTCGGTGGCGAGCACTGCTTCACGCTGGCGTTCGTTCAGGTCTTTCAGAAGTGTCATGGAAGGATGAGGAGCGCTCAAGCAACGAATTCTATCCGACCTGCCACGAATCAGCAATTTTCGATTCGAACGCGCCGCGCGAGGGAGACGATTGCTTGAGAATACTGAGAACTCCAAGCAGGTATTTGGAGACGCGACGAATTCTTCGCGCGCTTTAGCCCGCCGTTCTCATGGATTCGCGAATTTGCTTACCAGCACTTCACGCTGATGCATGGGAGAGAAGGTTTCGCAACAACTGAGCACGCGCGCGAGAATGTCGTAATAGAATTCATTGTTATCGCTGTTTTTCAGGTCCACGGCTGAATCCCAGACGGAAATTGCCATGGCGTCCCGGCTGCCCGACTCTTCACCCCGCAGAACTAAGAGGACACGAAATCCAGCTAGTTTATCCATCGCGGCAGTGAGAGATTGCACCGTGGAGGCAAATTCTTCGAGCTTTCCTTCACGAATGCGATAGTGCGTTACGCGAGCGACCATGGCGCCTCCCAGGTCCGAAACGGAGCTTGCGAGTGGGCGCGATTCTACCGCGAGGCAGCCGCAAGGTAAACTGCTGCAGCTTCGACCAACCGATAACGCTGCAGCGACACAACCGGAAGTTCCTGGGACGGCCGCCTCATCGACGGAAAGTGGGTCGACGTCGTTAGTGCGCCCTATCGAAAACTGACTGTCTACCCGGCGGCGGGCTGCGCAAGCGGCACTGGCGAACTCTGTTACAATCTTGCGATTTGCCGGGAGGATTGGCGAAGGATGCATCCGCACAAGCTGCCAGTTTGGCTGCAAAAGATTGTCGCGACGATGGGTGGCGGCGGATTATTTCTCGTCGCGTTTCTGGATTCTTCCGTGCTTTCGTTTCCGTTTGTTACGGATGCGCTAGTGATCCAGCTTTCGTTCGTCAATCCGAAGCGAATGCCGTACTACGCGGGGATGGCTGCCATTGGTTCGATAGCCGGATGCATTTGGCTGTATTTGTTGGCGAAAAAAGGCGGTGAAGCATTTTTCCATCGCCACGCGGGCGGAAAAGCGGGAAAGATTAAAACTTGGGTGGAGCAGAACGGTTTCTTGAGTATTTTTATTCCTTCGATACTTCCGCCGCCGCTGCCGTTTAAAGCGTTTGTGCTGGCTGAGGGCGTTTTCCAAGTTCCGCTGCGAACTTTTGTGACGGCGGTTTTGCTTGGGCGGGGATTGCGTTACGGCGCGGAAGGGATTCTCGCAGTCGTGTATGGGGACGCGGCGCTGGATTTCTTAATCGCGCACAGCCGGGCATTTGCGCTCTCCGTAGTTGCAGTCCTTATCGTGCTCTACATTGCCACGCATTTGACGTTCCGCCATTCACCGCCGAAAAAATAAAGATCGTTCTGCACTCGCTGGATTCCAAAAATGAAAATCAGGGAGCTTTTGAGAAAGCGTAATGCAATTCTTCGAGCTGAATCTGAAGGCTGCTGTTGAAGTCCACGCGCGCGATGATGTTTTCCGGGCTTGCATCGTTTGGTGCAAATCGCAAGTCGCGCAATTCAAAGCGGTAGCCATCTTCGATGCGATTAACGCTGGCAAAAGGGATTGCCGCATACGCAAGAAAAGTTTTCGCCGCTTGCGTACGCTGTCCGGCATCCAGTGCAGCAGAAGGATCCGGCTTGTAGCGAGTGAAACTGCGATCGGGATCGAATTCAGCGCCTGGAAATAGCGACACCTGCAACTCTTCGACCGTAGCGTCTGTGGAAACCACTCCTCGCCAACCGAAAGGCGTGGTCGGCAGAGGAAAGGCGGCCGCCGCAAGAGGCGGCCTGCCGTGATATTCGCGGGAAGTCAGCAAGTTGATCGCTTTGCTATGCAAGTCGGCTCGTGCTCCGATGTAAAGAACAAGAATTGCCAGGGCGACGATTGCTGCTCCGCGCCCGCGAGAACTCCCTTTCTTTTCGCCGATTTCGTCGCTTACCAGGCGGAACAATTCGGGCAGGAGGAGAGCAAGCAGAAGCAAACCTAAAATCCACGGATCGAGATTGGTTAGGAGATCCCAGCCTTGCCACCCGGCACGAAATGGCCAGAAAAGTTGGACTCCGAT
>PKWH01000332.1:2229-3623 GCA_003131985.1 Acidobacteriota bacterium
TTACACATGCGACTAGTGCGGAGCCTAGGATGGAATGCAGGAGCGTTCGATGAAATCGCAGGAACGCAGCGGCACCGCCGAAATAGCTCACGTAATCGAGATCGGCGGCGGTGCCTGAGATGACAAACATGGCGGTGCCGTATGGCGGCAAGCGTTTCTGCCCGGCACGCGCGAGGGCGAGCGACGCAAGGCCATGTGTGATGGGATCCAAGCTCGGGTCCTTCCGAGGTAATTATGCTCGCAGCGCCGCTGGAGTGACGATCGACAGCGCGTCGGGCACGATACGAAAGATAAGAGGTAGCCGGCCGATGGGTTCGCCGTCCACTTGCGCGTAAACGGCTCCGGTTCCGACCGGTTCGCAGATAATCTCTTTCGCCTTCCACGAATCGATTCCGCGCATGTTGCGGAGTTTGCCCAGCCACAGCGCCGGCAAGCAAGCGAGATAGCGAAACCGGCTACCGGTGGAGTTTGTAACCATCTCGAAATAGTCTTCGAACAAGTTAGCGCCGGTGGTGATCTTGAACGGGCCGCCGTAATTCACCGTTCTGCCGACGACGATAATGGACGCGCGTCGCGTTCGCCCATCGCAATGAATGTTCATTTCAGGAAAACCGTAGCTGACCAGTTGGCGAAATCCTTCGACCCAGTAGGCTACTACTCCAGCGCGCTTCTTCAGTCCTTCATCAACGCCGTTCACGATCGCGCCGTCAGGTCCCGCGCCGCCCACCGAGAGAAAATAGCGCCCTTCGTGAGGAATATTCGTAGAACGGTTTCCGTTGCTGGGTATTGCTACACCGATAGCGATTCGCCGCACTACACCGTCCGCGATCAGACGAGCCGCGTGTGGAATGTCCCACGGAATGCCGAGCTCTTTGGCGAGGATGTTCGCGGTTCCGGCTGGCAGGAGTGCCAAAGGGACTTGGCTTCCCGCCAGGCCATTGATAATTTCGTTGATGGTGCCGTCGCCGCCGCAGGCGATGAGCATTCCACGCCGCTGCTCCACGGCGTTGCGTGCGAGCTCTTTGGCGTGGCCGGGTCCGGTAGTGGGCGCCAACTCGGTCTCGATTCCGGCTTCTTTCAGTATGCGAACGCTCTGTTCGATTTCCACAAACCGGCGACGGCGGCGGCGCCCGCTTGTGGGGTTATAGATCAGCAGCGCGTCGGTGATGCCGTGGGCCATAGAGTTCGTCCAATTCAGTAAGGCGAGAGCGCATTGTATAATACTAAGCGGCTTAAGCCGATTGCATCCGTTCGGGGTTTCTATGTCCAAGAGTAGTGACATCGCTAAAGAGATCCAGCGTCTTCGCGAAAAACTTCGCCACCACGAATATCTTTACCATGTGGCGGACGACCCGGAAATTTCCGACGCTGCCTACGACCGGTTGATGAACCAG
>PKWH01000332.1:3659-28267 GCA_003131985.1 Acidobacteriota bacterium
TTCGAGGAATTGGCGAACTTCGACCGTCGCGTGCGGCAAGCTACGGGCCGCGAAAAAATCGAATATACGACCGAGCATAAGTTTGACGGGTTGAGCATGTCGTTGTTGTACGAAAATGGATCGCTGGTGGCGGGGGTGACGCGAGGCGACGGCAGGACCGGTGAAGACGTCACGCCAAACGTGCGAACCATTCGATCCATTCCTTTGAACTTGGATCCCGCACGGCTTAAGAAGGCGGGTCTGCCAGGCACTTTCGAAGTGCGCGGCGAAGGCATCATGACTCGCAAAGCCTTCGAGAGGCTCAACGAACAGCAGGATGCCATTGGCGGCAAACGATATGCGAACGCTCGAAACGCGGCGGCGGGTGCGGTCCGCGTGTTGGACCCGAGTATTACGGCGTCGCGCCGGCTGGACTTCTTCGCGTATTACTTGCTGGTGGACGGGCGCGCGCCCAAGAAGCGGCACTCGGAAATCCTGGAGGCGCTTTCCGATTTGCGCTTCAAAGTCAGCGAGGATTGGGAAGTTTGCGAGTCCATCGAAGCGGTCGAGAAGTATGTGAATAAATGGGAATCCAAGCGCGAAAAGCTTCCGTTCGAGATCGACGGAATTGTCGTCAAGGTAAACGAGATTGCTTTGCAAAACGAAGTTGGCTTCACGAGCAAGTCTCCACGGTGGGCGATCGCTTACAAATATCCCGCGCATCAGGAAACCACGGTAGTGAAGGAGATCGCCGTGAGCGTAGGACGCACCGGAGTGCTGACGCCCTACGCAATTTTTGAGCCGGTGCAAATCGGCGGCGTCACGGTAGTGAAGTCCACATTACACAACATGGATGAGGTTGAGCGCCTGGAAATTCATGCCGGAGATACGGTGCTGGTGGAGCGGGCGGGCGAGGTGATACCCCACGTTCTAAAAGTGGTGAAGCATGGAAAAGAGGAGAAGCCGTTCAAAATGCCGGAGAAGTGTCCGGAGTGCGGCATGCGAATCCACCATGTTGAGGGCGAAATTCCGTATCGCTGCGTGAATGTTTCCTGCCCGGTGCGCAGAAGGGAATCGTTTCTTCATTTTGCCAGCCGGCACGCAATGAATATTGACGGGCTGGGAGAAAAGATCGTCGATCAATTGATTGAAAAAAATGTGGTGAAAGACTTTGCGGATCTTTACAAACTAGATCTTGAAACCCTCGCGAATCTGGACCGCATGGCGGAGAAGTCGGCGCAGAACCTGGTGGACGAGATTGCTGCGAGCAAATCGAACAGCCTGGCGCGGCTGACTTACGCGATTGGGATGCCCTTCGTCGGAGAGCGCACGGCGCAATTGTTGGCGGAGCATTTCGGTTCGATGGAGAAGCTGGCCACCGCTTCAGCGGAGAAATTGATGGAAGTGGGCGAAGTGGGGCCGAAGGTCGCGGAAGGCGTGTTGGAATTTTTCTCCGAATCGGCGAATCGAAAGCTCATCGAGCGTCTGCGCGCTGCGGGCGTAAACATGAAGGAAGAAAAGGCTGCTCCGATCAGCGCGAAATTCGCGGGCAAGACATTTGTGTTCACCGGAACACTGGCAAATCGCACGAGAGAGGAAGCTGAAGCGCTGGTCGCGGCGCACGGCGGAAAAGCGGGCGGGTCGGTTAGCAAGAAGACGAGCTACGTGGTTGTGGGCGCCGACGCCGGGTCGAAGCTCGAAAAAGCGAAATCTTTGGGTGTTCCTACGTTGGATGAAAGCCAATTCGAAAAGCTAATTTCAGCGAAATAAACTCCCACCGTGAACCCGTGTTCGCATCTGCCCTAGATTCAATATCTTGCAGTTAAGCCGCGCAAGGGCTGGGTCCGAGTGGTGACCATTGTTGTCAGCGGACATTAATAATTATATCGACAACTCCGGGCGCTGGTTCCATTGACCGCACCTTGGCGCGCTAACATCATTGAGACGTAGCAAAGCATGTCGCAAAGAATTGGCTTCCCTCTGATTCAAAAATGGCAGCACCACACGACTGTTCCTTCGGCTGCACTCGATATTGGTGCGGGAAACCAGCGTTCCCGGACGGACGCAGAGCCTTGCCTCTACAGCGCACAATCGTTGCGCTGATTTTCTTGCTGACTCTTGCATCTTCTCTGCGCGCACAATCCGAGGATACTGACGTGCAACGTCCCGTCCCCATTTTTAGCGCAGGTATGGGGTTTATCACACCGTTTCAGGGAGGGCAGCCCAACCTGGATCCTCTGATATCACCCATATTTTTGATTCCCATTGGAGATCGCTGGCTGATTGAATCGCGTGACACATTCGAATCAGACTTCGCGACGCCTCCAGGGAGCGATACGTTTCACGGAGTAATTCAAAAGGAAGTCGACTATTTGCAGGTGGATTACATAGCGAATCCTTATGTCACCGTGACGGTTGGCAGGTATCTGACTCCGTTTGGGATTTTCAACGAGCGGTTGTATCCGATCTGGATTCGGGATCTGCAGTCGGATCCACTGATTTTGCCAATTGCTACGGGACCGAGCAATGCGAGCACGGGAGCGATGTTTCGCGGAGGCTTCGCGATCAGCCCGAAGGTGAATCTAAATTACGCGGCCTATTACTCCACGCTAATCGCGGTGTCACCAGTGGATTCCGACCGGTCTGCGGGCGGCCGCGTAGGAATTTTTCTTCCCGATCAACGGCTGGAGGTAGGCGGTTCTTTTCAGCATCTGCTGCAGGACGAGCGTTCCAATTCTTTCGGATTCCATTTCGCATGGCAACCTCCTCCGATTCCTCTCGATATTCGAGCCGAGTACGCGAGGTCGAGCAGAGGCAGCGGTTACTGGATTGAATCGGCCTATCGTCTGAGTCAAATTGCAACCGCACAAGATTATCTACGCAACGTTCAGCTTGTGGCTCGCATGCAACAATTTTTTGTCGGGGCGTTGCCGAGCGAAGTATTGCCCACGGCGAACACCCAGGAATTCGAGTTCGGCCTGAACTATTACTTCCGAGACAATCTAAGAGCGGTGAGCAGCTACGGGCGGCAATTCAGCTCGTTGGGGAACGTGAACGTCTGGACTGTAGGAATTACGTATCGGATCGTTACGCCCATAGGGCACGCGGGAGCAGACTGATGACAAAGCAATTTCTTGTTTTCAGCCTGCTGGCGATGGCAATTGGCGCGGGACTTTTAGCGTCGGCGCAAGATCGCCAGGCTGCGAAACCATCCGCCTCGACCGCTGCTGCGCCATCGGCCTCACCCGCTGCCGGACGGGCGACAGTCCATGACGATGCTGCGGAGCGCATTGAAGGCGAAAAGAGGTTCAAGGCGAACTGCGGACGGTGTCACATGGCTCCAGAAAAGTTCCCACCGCGGATGATGGCTACGATTCTCCGGCACATGAGAGTTCGGGCAACGCTGACCGACGAAGATACGCAGCTCATCTTGCACTACATGACGCAGTAACCATGAGAATCATCAAACACAAGAACAAAAGCTTCACGGCCCTGGGCCGAGTCTGCGGAATTGCGTTTGTGAGTTTATGGCTCGTTCATCCATTCCTAGCGGCACAAGAGCCGATAAAAACGGCGACCGAGCCGCGGCTGATTGAAGTGATTGCCGATCACAAAAGCCGCTTCAGCGTGCCGGGACAGAGCGAAGCGGCCATTTCGGTGAAGGCGGGAGAAAAAGTGCGATTGCGCATTACGGCGATGAAGGCCGCGAACCGCAATCGAGATGGGTCAGTACACGGATTCACTCTCTTACACCCAGGCGATCACAAGCCGGTCGATGGGTGGGATTTTTTGTTGCAACCCGGAACGCAGGAATTCGTCGTAACCGCTCCCATGGAACCGGGGAATTACGAAGTGGTTTGCACGGTGATTTGCAGCGGTAACCACGAACACATGAGCATGAAATTTACAGTCTTGCCGAGCGATCAATGATCCGGTTGGAACATACGGCATGAAAAAAGGACAGAAAATGTTGAGTCTGAAACGATTGATTTTCTATTTCTTGTGCATTGCTTTGCTTTTCACTCTCGCTCCAGCCCCTGGTGCAGTGGGCGAGGAAGAATTCACCGGAATGATCGCGGATTCGCAATGCGCGTTGAACGTGCATTCGCTGAGCCAATCGCATAAGGAAATGCTACAGAGCCACGAAGCGGGGACAACCGACGCCGACTGCGTGTGGTATTGCGTCTCGCAGCGTGGCGGGCGGTTCGTGCTGCAAAACAAGACCAAAATCTACAAACTCGACAAGCAGGACATCGGTAGAAAATTTGCAGGAAGCAAAGTGCGCGTGATGGGTACTCTGGACCCCAAAACAAATACGATCCACGTGATGTCGATCGAGCTAATTCAAGAACCCGGAACATAGCGGCGGGCGTCACTGTAACTCCTCATTGACACAATCGCTCCATTGTTGCGCTCAACTTGGCGGCGTATAATTTGAATGGCGGGTGAGCCGGGTGATCGCCGGTCCGTTTCGCGCAAGCGGGACGGGCGGGAGGAAAGTCCGGACTCCGACAAGCCTTCGAGGCTGCCACTGGCAGCTTCTGAGGTGAAGGGCAACGCGCCTGGTAACGCCAGGGGGCTGCACTTCAGATATGCGAAGGCGTTTCTGGAGCGCGGCTACGGAAAGTGCCACAGAAAATAAACCGCCGGTGACGCTTGAACTTCGGCGGCAGGTCCGAGGCGAAACCTAGGGCTCGCCACTATCGCTCGGCTCATTTGGCAAGGGTGAAAAGGTGGGGTAAGAGCCCACCGCCCGGGTGGCAACATCCGGGGCACGGAAAACCCCGCGTGGAGCAAGGCCAAATAGGAGGGGAGGGCTGGCCCAGCCCGTATGCGATTCGCTCGAAAGAGCGAGTTGCTGCGACCCTCGGGTAGGCTGCTTGAGTCCCGGAGCGATCCGGGACCTAGAGGAATGATCATCGCGCTGCGCGAACCGACGAATTCTGGCGCAAGCTAGGATTAGCGACGCGCAGCGGACAGAATCCGGCTTACAGGCTCACCCGCCACTACCTCTTTAGGAATATCTTCATATCCTAGAATCGCTCGGGTCTGCGTCTGCTCTCGCAAACCGGTGTTGTTGGTGTGTAATTGCAAAAGCAAACTGCTGCGTACAGGCAGGCGTATGCAATAGAAGCCCCAGCCTGCCAACGCGGACGGCCGCGCCATCTGCTCTAATTGCCCATCAAGACGCTAGAACGTTATTCGCAGAGCCATCTGAAGGATCCGCGGATCGAAGGTAGATGTGATCTGTCCGAATGTCCCGCTGTTGGGATTGACGGTCGGATTCTCGAACTCCGTGTGATTGAAAATATTAAAAGCTTCCACGCGAAATTCCGCGGCGACGCGTTCCGTGATGGGTGTGGTCTTGGCCAAAGCCAAGTCCAGGTTCGTGCGCCCCGGGCCACGGAAGAAGTTCCTGGGCAATCCGTATAAGGCGAACTGTGGGGGCGCGGCGGCGTAGTCAGCTTCGTTATTGTCAAAGCCGGCTGGATTGAAGTAGAAATTGCCGGGTTTACTTGGATTCTCTCGTTGGATACTCGTAAATCCTGGGGCGAAAAGAGCACTTACGAGATAAGGGTCTCCAGCTCCGGAAGGCCCAGGGTTCGTGGGATCGAATCGATCCGGAAAATCTGCGGGTATACCAAGAGGAAAGCCCGTCCGCCAACTGAAAATTGGGTACAGGCTCCATCCTTTGGTCAAGCGCTTGGGTCCGGACGCCCACTCACGATCGAACGGCAAATCCCATCCGCCGCTGAAAGTAATGCGGTGCTTAACATCCGAATCGGAGACGGCACGAAATTGCTGGATGTTGTAAAACGGGACCTGCGAATTTCGATTCTGGAAACCTGATGAAGTATCGATGCTCTTACCATAGGTGTAAGCAAGCGTGAAATATGTGGTTCCGAAGAAGCGGCTCTCGCCCACTTGCTTCGTCAAGGATGCTTCGAGGCTATTGTAGTTTGCGAACCCCACGTTTTGGAACTCGGGCAACGTGGCGTACGGGCATTCGCCAAGGTCTCCGGCACAGAAACTGCTAATCTCGGGGTTCGGCTGTGGAGTCAGATTCAGAACCCGGTTCGAAGTACCTAGAACGAACGGATTCACGTCCTTAAGCGCCGTCAGTCCTTTGGAACTGTTCCCTACATAGTTGACTTCGGCGACCAAGTTCTTGGCCACTTCATGCTCGACACTCAAGTTGTATTGATAAATATAAGGGGTGTGGAGATGTGGATTAACCAGGAAGACGAATCCGCTGCTATTGATCGGGAGAAAGCCCGAATTTACGAAATCAATATTGGAAGCTGGAGGGCTGGATGGGAACGGATTCGTCGCGCCGTCAGAACCGTACGGATCGGCGAAATAGGGCACGTCGCCAACCTGACCGGGCGCAACGGGATTCAGGAACAGGCCCGTGTCACTGAAGAAGGGCGACTGCCCGTTGAACTGAAGATTGTCTTCGCCCTTCAATATGTCGTAAAAAATTCCGCCGCCTCCGCGGATGCTCGTCTTGCCGTTCCCCCATGGGTCCCAAGCGAATCCGAATCGCGGGGCAAAGTTATCTTTGTCGGGGAAATTTACGCCGCGGGGAGCGCCATGATCCCCCGGAAAAACCATGCCGAGCGGCGCGTTTGGAAACCTTGTGGACTGAAGTCCTGGAATTACAGAGAAACTTCTGCCCTGCGTGTCGAGTTTGGGAGAGCTGTATTCGTAACGGAGGCCGAGCGTGAGAGTCAAATTCTTCCGAACTCGCCATTCATCCTGCAAAAATGCATAGGGAGCCTTGCTGCGAATATTGGAAGGCGCGTTCGGGCCCTGAAAATAACTGTTTACAATGCCTAGCAGAAAGTCGGCAAAGCTGTTGTCCGTCCCGATTCCGCCTGCTCCGCTGACGAAATCGAATTCGCCGTTGCCAAAGAAGTCGAAGACGGTATTGTTCTGATAGCTGGAAATGCCGGCGCCGAATTTCCAGGTGTTGTGTCCTTTAATCCAGGTCACGGTGTCAGAAATGCCGTAAGTATTGCTCGCGAGAGTGGTGGGCCCCTGCTCGCTGAACCCCAGCTGCAGTCCACTGTCGAAAAAGATATTCGGAGGACCTGTAGGCAAGTCAGGCGTGGTGGCAATTCCCAGTTCGCTCGCTGTAGGCAATGTCCTGCCGACTTCCTCTTGCGCGAACAGGTTGCGTTGAGCTGTAAAGCGGAGTTCATTCAGCAGGTTTGAAGAAAATGTTCGTGTGTAGGATACGTTTCCGAAGTAGTTGTGGTTTTGGGTCGTATTCGGGAAACCCGAAACCGTCGCGTAGTCAAACGGATTGTCCAAACCTTCGCGGAGTCCTCCCAGAGTCACCGAGATCTTGTCTTTCTGAGTAACGATAAAATCCAGCTTCCCGGTCAGCTCGTTATCGTTGTCCTTGTGAGCCCCAGTAGTGGTGACGAGCCCGCTCGCTGATGTGGGGATCAATCCTAGCGCAATGTATTGCGCAGCAATGCCGTTAATCTTCGTGGGATCGATGATGGCCTGGGCAGCGTTGCCATTGGGAGTCGCAAAGAAAGGGTTCTGCTGAAGGAACGCGGCGACGCCAGGATCAGGGCAATTGGGGTTTGCGCAGGTGACCGTGATTACACTGCCATCGTTCTGGGTGACCGCCGTGCCATTGGGTATCGCCTGCGAAAAATTTCCGGCGAGTTCAGCGGGCGTGAATGTTGTTGTGCCGAACTGCGTCAGTGTCTGCGAAAGAAGCTGGCCCTGGTATCCTACAAAGAAGAAGGCCCGATCTTTCTTGATGGGACCGCCGAACGTGCCGCCAAACTGGTTCCGCTTGAGGTCGTCCCTGGGAAGGCCCGCTTCTATATTAAAGAAGGAATTCGCGTTTAAGTCGCCGTTTCTAAGGAAGTCAAATCCGCTGCCATGAAATTCGTTTGTTCCTGATTTAGTAACTACGCTGATGACGCCCGCGGCGTTCCGTCCATACTCCGCCGTGTAATTGCTGGTCAAGATACGAAACTCACCGATTGTGTCCGGATTGGGATTCAGAACGACGCTGTTATCTAGAAGGTTGTTGTTGATGCCCCCGTCCAAAAGAAAGGTGACAGAATCCGGCCTGCCTCCGGCAATACTGAAGGTTCCAGCCCCGACATAATCAGGGTCCGCTTCAGTCACGCCCGGTTGCAAGAGAGCGAGGTCGAGAACGTTACGGCCGTTCAAGGGAAGGTTGATCAGTTGCCGGCTGGTAACGGACTGTCCCAACGTGGGGTTCTCGGTCTCGACTCCGGTGACCTGGGCCTCTACCGTAACAGTTTGGTTCGTGGTACCAAGTTTTAAGGTGATGTCAAACCGCAACGACTGATTGATCTGGAGCTTTTGGTCTTGCGTGACAGTCCTGTTAAAACCGTCGTGCTCGACTGCCACTCGATAATCCCCAATGGGGAGATCGAGAGCTTCGAAGTGCCCGTCTTTGTCTGTGACCGTGGACCGCGAGACTTGGGTTCCTGTATTCGTGACTGTCACCTTCGCGGCTGGCACCACCCCACCCTGTTGATCGTATACCGTGCCGATTACCCGGCCCGTCGCGTCCTGCGCAAGCACAGGTTTACTCAGAACGAAAACCAAACTCAACGAAATCGCGGCAAGGACAAATCCTCGAAGTAAACTCACAAGACACCCCCCAGTAAGTGACCCAGAATTTTCTTCTGGCGCTACAGTGGCGAAACTATACACCATTTGCTTTCAGGCGAGCCGTTCGAATTCAATTTTTCCTTCGGTCTACGAGCGGGCCGGCACGGCGTTTGTCCTCTCATGATTATTGAGGCGGGATGAACTCGATTCGAGTATGTCCACCGGCTTCGCGGTGCAGATGGGCGCGCCCGACTGACGCAAGAGACGGGTGTCGCTGTTAGCGCAGGCGCGTGCGTTCGTCGATCTTTACGAGATGAAGGAGGAGATAAGTTTTCGTGAGGCTCCAAGCAAGGCTCGCGGCCGTCGGATGGTAGCTGGGCCGAGCATCGCAGAAAAACCCATGGTCGGCATTTGAGAATTCCACGTTCACATAAGTTTTATTTAGACGTTTAAATTCGTCCGCAATGGCGCGAGTTTGTTCCGGGCCGATGTGTTTATCGAGGCCGCCCCAGAAAAACAGAATGGGCGCATGCAGATCGGCCACTCGCGGAAGCAGCGTCGGAGCGATTTGCCCGCCGTAAAATGAGATCGAAGCTTGCAACGGAAGAGTTGCGCTGGCCAGAAAAGAAGCTCGTCCTCCCATACAGAACCCGATACTGGCGATTTTGTCCGAGACAACATGCGCACTGCTTTTTAACCATTCGTAGGCTGCTCGGATATCTTCGATCGTGCCTTTCTCGGTCATTGCCTTCAGATGCGGCATGACGGACGGGAAGTCGTCGTATTTCCCTTCAAAGCCGGGACCGGTGCGGTGGTAGAGTTCAGGAGCAATTGAAACATACCCTTCGCGGGCGAGCCGCTCCGTGACGTCTCGTATGTGAGCGTTTACACCGAAAGCTTCCTGGAAAACGAGCAACCCTGGATATCGCGTATCCCCCGATGGACGCGCTACGTATGCCTTCATTACGGTTCCATCGTCCACTTTCAGCGAAACTGTCTCGGTCGAAATATTTTCCATTAAATGGCCCCTTTGCTCGCGCTCTATGGAAGCATACTTAGCCTGGTCGCGCTAAGGGGAAATGTAAACAATTCGTTCCTAGGAGATTTTATAGACTTGTCTTGGTCAAAGGTATACGAATCAATCTTCATTGAGTTTGCATCCAACTTGAGCATGGAGGCTCCACGATGAGCTTGAAACAGTATGTGACGCTGGGACGCTCCGGACTTCGAGTAAGCCCGCTGGCCCTTGGAACTATGACGTTCGGTACTGAGTGGGGCTGGGGAAGCGAACCCGCGGTTGCACACCAAGTGTTCGACCGCTACATAGAACAAGGCGGGAATTTTGTCGATACAGCAGACGGCTACACGATGGGGAAAAGCGAAGAGTTGGTGGGCCAATTTATTGCGGACCGCGGTTTGCGCGAGCGCGTAGTGCTTGCCACAAAATTTACTTTTAACGGCGACCCGGGCAATCCGAACGCGGGCGGGAACGGCCGCAAAAATATTTATCGCGCGCTGGAGGGCTCTCTGCGCCGTTTGAAGACTGATTACGTTGATCTTTACTGGATGCATGTGTGGGACAAGATTACGCCGGTGGAAGAAGTGCTTTCCACGTTGAATGATCTGGTGCGTACAGGAAAGATTCGCCACTTTGGTTTTTCGGACGTTCCGGCGTGGTATGTGGCGCGCGCGCAGACGATAGCGGAATACGAAGCCAAGGAGCGGCCGATCGCCCTTCAACTGGAGTACTCACTTGTCGAGCGGAATATCGAACGCGAACACGTCCCGGTTGCGCAGGAACTCGGTATCGGAATCTGTCCGTGGAGTCCGCTGGCAGGCGGTTTTCTCAGCGGGAAATACAAACGGGAAGCGAATACCGGGAAAGGCGACGGACGGCTTGATCAAGCAAAGTTCGCTCAGCTCTTTGACCGCTTCACCGAGCCGAATTGGAAAGTGCTGGACGTTCTTCTCGATGTGGCTAAACAGCTGGATAAGAAACCCGCACAGGTGGCGTTGAATTGGGTTTCGACGCAGCCGGGAATCACTTCCACCATCATCGGCGCTTCAAAGGTTCCGCAACTCGAAGATAATCTAAGCGCGATTGATTTTACGATCCCAGCAGAGCTTAGAAAGCGCCTGGACGACGTCAGCGCGATCGAAAGCTTTCACCCTTACAATTTTTTCGGGCCCGCTATACAAAACAGGATCAGCGGCGAGAGTCCCGTTTACGCTTGGAACGTTGGCCGGCAGCACCAGTTGGCGCCCGCGAAAGAATCCGCCGAGAAGCCGAAGGCGAATGCGGCGGAAAAGTAGGCGGAACTCGACTTAGATGAAATTCTATCGAGGGCCCGCGACGGATCACTTTGACGGGCAGCATTTTTACAATTCAGGAACCGGGTTGCGCGGCACCGGGAGCGTTCTCCGCTGGCTGGCGAACCGCAAGCCGGGTCCGTGGCGTAAATGGATCGACGAGCCTGCTGGCGCGCCTCCGCCCGAGCGAGTCACGGGCGACGGAGTCAGAGCGACGTTCGTCGGCCATTCCACTGTCCTAATTCAAACGGCCGGAATAAATATTCTCTGCGACCCGATATGGTCGATGCGGGCGAGTCCGTTTTCATGGATCGGCCCGCGCAGGCATCGTGCACCCGGCGTCCGCTTCGAAGATTTGCCTCCCATCGATGTTGTCTTGCAGAGCCACGATCACTACGACCATCTCGACATTCCCACGGTGAAAAGAATCGCGTCGCAATGGCACCCGAAGTTTGTTGTGCCTCTCGGCGTGAGCGCTCGATTCGTGCGGAAGAATGTGACTTCGCTCGAACACATCAGCGAACTCGATTGGTGGCAATCAGTGGATGTGCAAAACAATCTTAAAATTACTTCCGTACCCGCGAGGCATTTCTCCGGGCGCAGTTTGACTGATCGCAACAAAACTCTTTGGTGCGGCTATATGATCGAAGGCCCGGCGGGCGCCATTTATTTCGCCGGGGATAGCGGGTACGGCTCCCACTTCCAGGAAATCCAACGCCGATTCCCAAAAATGCGCCTCGCGTTTCTTCCCATCGGCGCTTACATTCCGCAATGGTTTATGGGGCCGGTCCACGTTTCACCCGCTGACGCAGTTCGCGCTCACGAAGAATTGGGAGCAGCCACGAGCATTGCAATTCACTTTGGAACGTTTCGCCTGGCGGACGACGGCGAAGATCAGCCGGTGATCGACTTGCAGCGGGCGCTCGATGCGCGCAAACCCTTGAACCCTTTCTTCACCCTTGCCTCTGGCGAAGGACGCGATATCCCGCAGTTATAATCGACGCCGTCATCACGGTTACTTCAATTGATATTTGGATTTACGCACTGGCGGTTTGCGCCGGACAGGCTTGTCCGAGGGGTATGTAACTTTCTTGCCGCGCACCCGCGCAAACGAAGTTAGTTTGTGCTTGTTTGCACGCGCGACGCTCAGTATGTGTTTCACGGGAAATTTCCGCGCTGCTAGCGCGTCCGCTACAAGCCATCGGTGACAACGCCAAGGCACTGCCTCGGCGCACATCAAGGCGCTCGGCTTAACTGCGGAAAGCCTGATCGCACGCTTTAGCGCAGCGTCGAATTCGGGTGTCTGCATGTAATCCGCATAGCCGCGAAAACTTGCATTGTGCCAACCGACGTTTTTCGAATCCGGTTTGGCGCGCCGCAATCCTCCAAGACCTTTCAGATGCACGTATCCAATTTTGCGGGACCGCAGAGCCGGGCCCAGAGTTTCGCGATTGTACTGAGGGTTGCGGCGGGAACGAGGTATCGTGCGGATGTCAATGACGCGCCGCACTTCATGCGCGCGCAGCAGTTCGATCAACGCTTCGAGAGTGCGCGTCGAGTGGCCTATGGTGAAGATTGTTTGTTTCTTCGGCTTTTTGCGAGTACTCATACATCACGGATTTATCATACGGCACTGCGCTTTGGTTAGTCGAACGCTAAGCCCAGGATTTTGCTTCAGCCGCGACGCCTGAACGGTGATAATGGAGCCCTTTCCAGAGACCCGACAGAGGGTTCTGGAATAGAGACTGAGGACGCGATGCCGGAAATCAAAGCTTTGTTTTGGGACAATGGCGGTGTGATCCTGACGAACGGCTGGGATCGCCACTCGCGGAAAGCAGCGGTTGAAAAGTTTCATCTCGACTGGAACGATTTCGAGGACCGCCACGAGCTGATGCTTGACGCTTTCGAGACCGGCCGCGCGACTTTGGATCAATACCTTCATCGCACAGTTTTTTATCGCGACCAGCCCTTTACCTCGGCGGATTTCAAGGCTTTCATGTTCGACCAGTCGCAGGCATGTCCGGAACCGCTGGCATTCTTGGGTCAAATCGCACGGAGCCGCCGCTTTCTGATGGCGTCACTGAACAATGAATCGCGCGAGATCAACGAGTATCGTATTGAAAAATTCAAGCTGCGAGATTACTTCGAAGCGTTTTTCAGCTCGTGCTACCTGGGCGTTCGGAAACCGGACCCTGAAATTTATAGCCTGGCGTTGAAAATTACGCAGCAAAAACCGTCGCAGTGTATTCTGATCGACGACCGCGGATTGAATCTGGAATGCGCGCGCGAAGTGGGAATGCAAACGATACTTTTTAAGGATCTGCCGCAACTGCGCAACGACTTAGCGCGCTTTGACATTTTGATCAAGGAAAAGTAGGCCCGAGAAGTGTTTATGCCCGCAAGATACTGAACCATAGCGAACAAACCCTTTGGCATAATGCGCAATGAATATTGGGCGGGCACGCGACAAGAAAACCGCGACTAAGCGCGGTGGGACAACTACTTTATGAAGCTCGATACCCGCACACTTCCGGATTTAGTCTCGCTCAGCCGCGCTGCCTTGGAAGAAGTGCTTCCGATTATTCAAGGCGCAGTTACGAAACGCGGCCGGTTTGCGATCGCGCTATCGGGCGGACATACGCCGGAGAAAATGTTTTCCCTCTGGGCGCAGACTGCGCAATATCGCGACAAGACTCCGTGGGATCGCGTTCATTTATTTTGGAGCGATGAAAGATATGTTCCCGCGGACGATCCTCGAAGTAATTATCATATGGCGCGCGAAACGCTGATCTCTCGCGTACCGATTCCGGCGGAGAACGTGCATCCGATTCCGACGAGTCTAACACCTCCTGAGGAGTGTGCTACCGCGTACGAGGCCGAACTCCGAAAATTCTTCGGCTCCGAGCCGCCTGCATTTGACGTGCAGCTCCTGGGAATTGGCGAAGAAGGCCACACCGCTTCGTTGTTTCCGGGCTCGCCCGTCTTGGATGAAAAGCAGCGCTGGGTCGCCGCGGTTCGCGTAGCAGCCGAGCCTCCGCAGCGCATCACGCTTACTCCGGTGGTTCTCAATCAGGGTCGTAACACCTTTTTTCTGGTGGCTGGCGAAGGCAAACGAGCGATCTTGTCAGCCATTCGCGATGAGTCCAGTTCCAAACCCAGTCAGTATCCCGCCGCGAGGATTCATCCCGCGACCAAGCCAATTTGGTTCTTGGACCAAGCTGCGGCCGGTTGAAATCCTCGTATTGGCTTTTCTTGAAGCTTTTCGCAGGCAAGAACGTCTAAATTATACAGGCGACACTACTCCCCAAAATGTGAGCTCGGAAGCTTCAGGCACGGTGCGGAAGTGACGATAAGAGAACTAGCCGAAGCGCTTGTTCGACGAAAGAAACCATGAAGAGATCGTTGCCGGAAAATAAGACGAAATCGATTGCAGCTCTTGTCGTGCTGCTCGCGGCATCTCTTGCCGGATTCTCATGCAGTTCAAAGACCGCGGCGAACGCCCCGGATCTTGCCGTGCCCGTGAGCGTGGCAAAGGCCGTGAAGAAGACTGTGCCCATCGAGCTAAGCGCCATTAGCACCGGGGCGGCGTACTCCACGGTTCAGATCAAGGGACAAGTGAACGCGGTGCTCAAAGAAGTGCATTTCAAGCAGGGTGACTTCGTTAAAAAAGGCGACTTGCTCTTCACCCTTGACGCGCGCCCTTTCCAGGCTTCTCTGGCGCAAGCGCAAGCGAATCTTGATCGCGACAAAGCGCAAGCCGACCTGACTACGGTCCAGGCTGAGCGTTACAAGAAGCTTTACGACCAAGGCATCGCGCCCAAAGAGCAATACGACCAAATGCTGGCGAACGCAGCGGCGCAGCAAGGATCAGTACACGCCGACGAAGCCGCCGTTGAATCCGCAAAGCTTGAGCTTCAATATTGCGCGATCTACTCTCCGGTCGATGGGCGCACGGGAGCTTTGGAGGTCTCTGCGGGAAACTTGGTAAAAGAGAACGACGTTCCGGTCCTTGTCGTGATCAACCAAATCGCTCCTCTTTTTGAAGACTTTTCCGCGCCGGAACAATATCTCGGGATGATCAAGAAATACATGGCCGGAGGCCGTCTGCAAATTGAGGCGACGCCTTACGGTGACACAGTGCCGGAGAAGGGCTATCTCACCTTCGTCGATAACACAGTGGACAACACGACCGGCACCATAAAGCTGAAAGGTACTTTTGCCAACACCGACCATCGTCTCTGGCCGGGGCAATTTTCGAACGTGTCTCTGCGTTTGTCCGAGGAAGAAAATGCAACCGTAGTTCCGACGCAAGCGGTGCAGACCGGGCAAACGGGCGATTTTGTGTTCGTGATCAACTCAGATCAAAGAGCTGAATCGCGCCCGGTGAAGGTGGCGCGAACGCTTGGCGCGGAATCGGTAATCGCGAAGGGAATTGAACCGGGGGAGACCGTGGTGACGGACGGCCAACTTCGGCTGATTCCCGGCGTGAAAGTTCAAATCAAACCCGCGGCGCAGGGAAACTAGGAAAACTGCGATGAATATTGCCGAGCCATTCATTCGCAGGCCTGTCATGACCACATTGGTCATGGCCGCGATTCTTCTGTTCGGAATTCTTGGCTACCGGGCGCTCGCAGTTAGCGAACTTCCGAACGTCGATTATCCCACGATTCAGATCGCTGCCAGCTTGCCCGGCGCGAGTCCGGACACCATGGCTTCGGCGGTAGCGACTCCTCTCGAAAAACAATTCTCCACGATTGCGGGCATCGACTCGATGACCTCATCAAGTTCTCTCGGTACCACAAGCATAACTTTGCAATTTGATTTGAGCCGCAACATCGACGGCGCCGCGCAAGACGTGCAAGCCGCCATCGCGCGCGCTTCGTCTCAGCTTCCGCCAAGTATGCCGACGCCGCCCACGTATCAGAAAGTGAATCCCGCGGACCAGCCGATCTTGTATCTCGCCATGGGCTCGAAGACTCTGCCGCTTTACACCGTGGATCAGTATGCCGAGACGCTGATGGGCCAGCGCATCTCGATGGTGAAGGGCGTGGCGCAAGTGCAGGTGTACGGTTCGCAGAAATATGCCGTGCGCATACAGCTCGACCCGCAGGCGCTGGCTACGCGGCAAATCGGAATAGATGACGTTCACACCGCGGTGCAAAACGCGAACGTGAATCTTCCCGTCGGTACCCTGTACGGCGAACATCGCGCGTTTACTCTGCAAGCGAACGGGCAACTCACGCATGCGTCCCTATATCGCCCGCTTATCGTGGCCTACCGCAACGGCTCGCCGGTTCGTCTGGAAGACCTGGGAAAAGTTTACGACAGCGTGCAGAACGATCGGGTGGCGAATTGGTGGAACAATACCGATTCCGTGGTTTTGGCCATCGAGCGCCAGCCGGGCACCAACACCGTCGAAGTGGTCGACGCCGTGAAGCAGTTGCTCCCGCAATTTCGCGCCATCATTCCGCCGTCGGTGCAGATACAGATCCTTTACGATGCGTCCGAATCGATCCGGAATTCTGTGGCTGACGTGAAATTCACGTTGTACCTCGCGATCACTCTCGTGATCCTCGTAATTTTTCTGTTTCTGCGAAATCTCTCGGCGACCCTGATTCCCAGCTTTGCGCTGCCGATGTCCATCATCGGCACCTTCGCCGTGATGTATCTGCTCGGCTACACCGTCGATAATTTGTCGCTGATGGCGCTGACGCTTTCGGTCGGCTTCGTGGTGGACGACGCGATCGTGATGCTCGAAAACATCGTCCGGCACATGGAGATGGGCGAAGGAGTGATGGAAGCAGCGCTCAGCGGCTCGCGCGAAATTGGCTTTACGATTTTGTCCATGACCATTTCGCTGGCTGCGGTCTTCCTGCCGGTGTTCTTCATGGGCGGAATCATGGGACGTCTGCTCCACGAATTCGCGGTCGTCATCATCACTTCGATTCTCGTTTCCGGAGTTGTTTCGCTTACGCTGACGCCGATGTTGTGCAGCCGCTTTCTTCGTCCAGCCGGGGAAATGAAACATGGCCGTCTTTACATGGCGCTGGAGCGATTCTTCGACCGGCTTCTGAATATTTATGATGTTTCGCTGCAATGGTCGCTGCGGCACAAAGTTTTCGTAATGACGGTGTCTGGAATCATTTTGATTATCACAATTTGGCAGTTCGTGGTGATCCCCAAGGGATTTCTGCCCGCTGAAGACAGATCCCAAATATTCATCTCTACGGAAGCGGCTCAGGGGATTTCTTTCGATGCCATGAAGCAGCATCAGCTCGAATTGAACAAAATTGCGTTCGACGATCCTAACCGCAGGGATTTCTTTTCAAGCGTGGGAAGCTTTTCCGCCAGCAACGGGGGCATCATATTCATTCACTTGAAGGAGCGCAAAGATCGGCCCCCGACCGAAAGCCCCGCGATATTGCATCTCGAGCACAAATATGGCGGCGTGCCCGTGGTGGGGGGCGCAATTCGCGCTGTCGCGCCTTTTTTCGCGCACCATCCGGACATCGATGAAGTCATCGAAGAATTTCGCGAGAAGTTTGCAAACGTCACCGGAATTAACGCGTACATGCAAAACCTGCCTCCCATCCAGGTTGGCGGGCAGCTTACCAAGAGTCAGTATCAGCTTGCACTTCAGAGTCCCGACACGGCGGAACTCTATCGCGATTCAGCGTCGTTCATGAAGGAAATGGCCAAGCTTCCCGGTCTTATGGACGTGACCACGGATTTGCTCATCGCGAATCCGCAGGTGAACGTCAACATCGATCGCGACAAAGCTTCCGCGCTCGGCGTCTCGGCCCAGCAAGTGGAAGACGCTCTCTACACCGCTTATGGCCAGCGCCAAATCTCCACTATTTATGCGCCCAATGATGAATATTGGGTGGTGATGGAACTTGAGAACAAATATCAGGCTGATCCTGCGGCGCTCTCGATGCTCTACGTTCACTCAAGCAGCGGAAATCTGGTTCCCTTGAACGCGGTCGCGACACTGACCACGAATCTCGGCCCCCTAACGGTGAACCATCTCGGCCAGCTTCCCGCTGTGACGATTTCGTTCAACTTGAAAAACGGAGTCGCGATCGGCGACGCCGTGAACAGCATCAATAAACTCGCTCGCGAAGTTCTGCCTCCCACCGTCACGACTCAATTTCAAGGAGCCGCGCAGGCATTTCAAGCTTCGTTGACCGGACTGGGAGTATTGCTGTTCATGGCGATTCTGGTGATCTACATCGTTTTGGGGATTCTGTACGAGAGTTTCATCCATCCGATTACGATTCTTTCCGGTTTGCCGTCCGCGGCTTTTGGCGCTCTGCTTACCTTGCAGATTTTCCACCTGAGTCTCGATCTCTATGGATTCGTCGGCGTGATTATGTTGATCGGCATCGTGAAGAAGAACGCGATCATGATGGTTGACTTTGCGATCGAGCGTGAACGCCACAGCCACAAGACGGCTGAAGAAGCGATTTATGAAGGCTGCTTGATTCGCTTTCGCCCGATCATGATGACCACCATGGCGGCCCTGATGGGCACGCTCCCGATTGCTTTAGGTTCCGGTGCCGGAGCGGATTCCCGGCGCCCCTTGGGTCTCGCGGTAGTCGGTGGCTTGCTTTTCTCGCAGGCGGTCACGTTGTATCTGACGCCGGTTTTCTACACCTACATGGATTCATTCCAAACGTGGGCAGAGAACCGCTTTGGGAAACTGAGCCGAAAGAGGAATCCGATTCTCGCGGACGAGCACTCGTCTGCCGATTAACGCTAAGCCGGGCAGTTTCCGTATAACAATATTTTCCGCAGTCTACTGACCTTCCGGACAGTCTTGTTCCCTGTCATTGCGTACCAAAGTAGCTGTCATCCCGTACCATTGACCCTGTTCTGGCGGTTCTCTAGCATGAAGTAGGGAACAGACACGTCCCGGAATGTGGGATTGGATTCCCGTGTTTCGTTTTGACCCGCAGGAACCCAGCCACGATGCGTTATGGAGAAGATTTTCCTAGAGATATAAGAACGCGCCCGCGACGGCGCGGGCCGCGTATGAATTCGCGAGTTCCGGTGGCAATCGAATGGAGTGGACACGCCGGGCCGCTCTACTCTGAACCGGGTTTCACTAGGGTAGTGAGCGCGAACGGCTGTTTACTTGTGAGTCCCAAGGAACTCGAATTGCAGCAGCGTTTGCGGCTCACGAATTTGTCCACACGGCAATCGGTCGAGGCCGTGGTCGTCTGGAAAGGGTTGCAGCGGCCTGACGGATGGGACATGGGCATCGAAATCGTGGCCCACAACCAGGATTTCTGGGGTGTTGAACTTTGAAATTTCAAAGCTTGACGGGTCCGGCTAAAGTTTCAGGTTCGCCGGTAAAGGGTAAAACAATGGCGACGCCTGTGAAACATGCCCCGCAGTCTCTGCATACGCTATCCGCGAAGGTGGCTCCCTTGCCGCCCAAGCAAGTCATTGCCGGGGAAGAACGCCGCCGCAGCTATCGAGTTCTCCTGCGCGTGCGTGCGAGCATTTATGTCGCTCTACAGGGGAAGCCGGTAACTTTCGAGACGGTCACCCTCAGCGTCAGCAATCATGGCGCGCTGGTTGTGCTGAGCCAAAACCTTCCTTACGATACCCGGCTCGTTCTTGAGCACAGCGGCACGAAAGAGCGCGTGGCTTGCAAAGTTGCTCGAATCGCGCGTGAAATGCCTGAAGGATTCCACATCCCGCTCGAATTTGATTCTCCCGCGCCGAATTTCTGGCGAATTGCATTTCCGCCGTCAGATTGGCGTCCTTCCGACGATATGTAATTGGTTTAAAGAAATTGCTCGGCAATATCGCAGAACCGCAGCTGGCCTTAACTTGAGGAGAATCGCCGGCGTGCAAAATAATCGAATGTGCTAGAAGGGAAGTTTGCGCAGATCGAGATTGCCGCCGGAGAGAATGATTCCGATTTTCTGACCTTCGCCCCTGATTCGGCGGTTCAGCGCGGGCGCTGCTGCCACCGCGCCGGACGGTTCGACGACAAGTTTCGTGCGCTCCCACAGCAATAGCATCGCCGCAGTGAGTTCTTCTTCGGTGACCGTCGAAATTTCATCCACAAAAGATTGCAGAATCGAAAAAGTCAAAGGACAAAGCGTTGCGCGCAGGCCGTCCGCCATGGTCTCGAATGGAGCCGCCGGTTCGATCTTCTCTGCCGCGAGCGAACGGTAGGCATCGTCCGCGTTGCGCGGCTCGCCGCCGATCACTCGAATTCCGGGACGCATGCTTTTCGCGGCGATCGCTGTGCCGCTCAGCAGGCCGCCTCCGCTCACCGGCGCAATCACCAAGTCGAGTTCGACCACATCTTCGATTAATTCGAGCGCTGCCGTCCCCTGGCCCGCAATCACGCGAGCGTCGTTGTACGGATGCACCAAATGCGCGCCGGTTTTTCTCATCACTTCGGCGCAGGTTCCCTCGCGCGAAGCCATATTCGGCTCGCACACGGTTATTTTCCCGCCATAAGACTCCACCGCGCGCATTTTTGCCGCCGATGAATTCGACGGCATCACGATGAATGCTGGAATACCTCGCCAACGGGCTGCCTGGGCCAGCGCGGCCGCGTGATTTCCCGACGAGGGAGCCACTACGCCATGGCACGCTTCGTCTTCCGTGAGCGAAAAAACAGCATTCGTGGCCCCGCGAATTTTAAACGAGCCTGTCTTTTGCAGGTTTTCGCACTTGAAATAAAGCCGGGCGCCCGCAATCTCATCGAGCGACGCAGAAGTGACCACCGGCGTCCTGTGAATGCGCGGGGCAATTCGGGCGTGTGCAGCAAGGATCGCTTCGAAGTTCGGCGCCTCTGTTTGCAAGGATGTCGCGTTCATATGGCTCACGTCAAAAGTAAGTCAAGAGTCTACAACCACCGAACTGCCGCTCTCCCGTCGTCGCAGATCACTTTGTAACACGCCCCGACATTGTGAAGGTCACTTTCGCGGCGGCGCTATTGTCGAAGCGATCGGCGATTTGCACTGCTACGGTGTGTTCGCCTGGAGCGAGTCCATTCACGGAAATCTGGTAGCTTTCCTTCGGCGCGTCGGAGAGCAAGCCTTCCGGAAAAACGATCATCCAATCGCCGGCGTCAACGCTATATCGTGCGCGTGCGATTGCGCTCGATCCGCTAGCCGCTTCGAAAGTTACTTTCGCTGTGTTTGCGCTCGCAGCTGCGGCGCGCAGGTTCTCGATAGTAGGCGGCGCATTCTCAATTTCAAAGCGATCGCTCTCGCGTTCACTCGTCAGAGATTGGTCGGCGGGGTTCGACGGCGAGTCTGAAGCTACGATTTTCAAATAATACGCCCCGTCCGGCATCGTCGTGGTGTCCCAGGAATAATATTTCTGCGTCAGCTTATCCTTCAACAGGCGCCAGTTCTGTTCGCCTTCGCCGTGGTAGTAAATAGAAAAAGTTAGATCGTCGTCGTTATCATCATGCGCGCTCCAGAGCACGCTCGCGTAACCCTTATCCTCGAAACCCTGAGGGGGCACCTCCATCTTCGGAAATCGCACCGGAACGTCCGGGTTCACGCCCAGCGGGGATTGAAAATTTACAGCGCCGCGCTGCGGTTGCCGAAGCTGCACGGACGCAGGAATCGTCAGCCCGCCCTGCGGGTTTGAGAAACCCTGCACGCGAATTCCGGGGTCTTGAATCGCGATGTCGTCGATCACCGGCGCAACATTTTTCGGCTGATACGCCAAGCTCACCCACGAAATATTTGGCACGCTTCCGCCGTCCGTGTCCAGAAAGACCGCTTTCCATTGTACGAATCGCGCCGCCGGACAGTCCACGGTTTCTCCCCCGGCATTTTTGTACGGTCCGGCCCATGCGCTCCAATTCTTCTGCGGAGTTGAAGTATTTCCCGAGCGGACGTAGAAAGCGACCTTGCCTTGCGTCGCTCCATCGCCCCACCATGACAAACGTCCCCAGTGCGAAAATATTTTGGCGTCGAACGCGTCCGATTCAAAGCTGCCGTTCGGATCGTACCCCGGCCCCAGTGTGAAGATTTTCCCGGGGTTTGCCGTGGCGACATACATCTCCCCTTTGGGCCCCGCGATGATGCTGGTCACCTGCGCCGAAGCTGTCTTCGCGATGCTCGAATAAATATCGTTGCCTTCGAGCGACAAGATCGCTCCCTTATTGCCCGTTCCCAGAAGAATATTCCGCGCAGGCGAAAGGCCCATGGCGAAAACCAGATCTTCGCGCGAACTCCACAACGTCTCCGGAGAGCCGTCCGGCGATATTTTTATCACTTCCGCGCCACCCGTCGACGATGAAATGAACGGGAACGAAATTGCAGGCTGCGGCGCTTGTGCTTGCAGTTGCAGCGTGACGTTTCCCTGGGATGTAGTGTTCATTTGCGGTTGAATCAAAGGCGACGACAAATTAATCACGGGCGAGGCGCCCGCAGCCCGCTGTTTCTCTCCAATCGACGCGGCATAAATATTCCCTTTGTCGTCCGTCAGCAGGGAAGTTACTTCTTTCTTGCTCGTCTCGTAAATGACGAACGCAGCGCCCGCTTCCGGCATTGCCTGGGGATTTTTCCGGACGATTGCAACGCGCAAGAGCAAGCCGTTCGGATCGGTTCCGATCAGAAGATTCCCCTTCTGATCGAACGTAAGAGAACGCGCGTGGCGTTCATCACTTTGATAAAAAAGCTGCCCCTTCCCGTCCGGAGTCACCGCAAATATTTCACCCGTATCTCCCGTCGCGACGAACAACGTCCCCTGGGAATCTATTTCCAGCGCCCAGATATACTTGGTCTTGGGATCGAAGAAAACGCTTTTCTGGCCGTCAGGCGTGATTTTGTACACTTTTCCATCCGGCGAAGTTCCCACGTATAAATTATCGTGTGAATCGAAGGTGATGGCCTGCGCGGCGAGCTCGCCGGATTCGAAAATCGTCGTTGGCTTCGCGGGATCGTCAAAGCGCAAGACCTTCGCGTTCGATCCGCCCGCGGCATAAAGGCGTCCGCGCGAATCCGCGCGCAGCGCCCAAAGATAAGCAAGATTCGGATCTGAAAAGGCAGTGAACTTCGGCGCGGGCATCAGCTTTCCATCGCTTCGTATCGCGACGCCGTTCGCCGTGCCGCGCTCGAATTCCGAGAAATCCGATTGGCGCCAGTTACGCGTGTGTTCCGCGAGCGCGGCAACGGGCGCGATCAGCCCGATTGCCAGAATCCACACAACAAACCCTCGCGGTCTCATCAGTCGGAATCTCCTATTCGAAAGGGAATTCACTTCACCGTTATCGTCAGAGTGCGTTCGCCGGTAATCACCTGATGCATTTCCGCGGACCACGAACCCGCCAGCGATTGGTGCAGCAATCTCGCTCCGCCCACGCTCTGCCGCTGGTCCAGCACACTGATTTCCGAAGACGGCGCGTTGGGCATCACTTTGTCTTCTATCAGCAGGGTTGTAGTCGGCTGCAGCAGCGTGGCATAGAGGAAGTCGTTCTGCCGTCCGCGATTGATCAATTTAATCAGCTCTTCCAAGCCTGGAAGCGGGCCCTGCATTCCGGTCACAGGATCCAGCGTGCGATCCAGCGTTTCGCCGTCGCTGATTAGGAGTTGCAGCGTGCCGCGAGCGGTCTGCGGCGGAATCGTGATAGGAATTTGTTGAATGAACGGCTCGCCGCGGTATGGCCGCAGCAAAACCTTTACCGACACTGTTTCTCCCGGCGCAACTTCGCTTTTCTCGATCCAGGCGTTATCGATCATGGACCAGCGCCGCTCGGCCAGCGCCGTCACTTTCAAATGAATGCCCTGAACGTGCGGCGGCTCGTACGGATTCGAATAAATGCGCGCAAAAATACTTTGAACGTCGGTCGCCACGTAAAAGCCGCTAGGGATCGGCATATCGTTCGGAGCAAAAAGGTTTTCCAAATGGACGGGCGTGTGACCTTGCAAGTCGATGTCACCCTCCATTCGCAGCGTCCAGCCTTCGCCATACGCGGGACTTCCGACGATGCCGTTATAAGTCGCCAGCGCTACCAACAGGGGAGTGAGCTGCGGGCTTTCGATCACTTCAAAATGAAATTTCTTTTCGGCGTTCGGAGTCACCAGCGTCACATCCACCGGGATCATTGCCGGTCCCGCGCCGAGCTTGCCCATAATCGCCGTCGTGCGGTCCTGAGTCAGCGTGCCGATCGTTCCCCCGGTGCTGATAATTTTCGTCGATGCCATCGAAGACGCCAGCGTGGTAACCACGTGGGCGCGAGTCATGGGCATCGAGACCGAGCCGAACGAGAATATGGGATGGCCGCACGCAAGAATCGTCCCGTCGCTCTCCACAGCCGTTATCGTGCATCCGGGAGCGATAGAAAGATCGCCTCGAACCAGTTCGACTCCTACCATGTCCCCGGGCTTTACCTGAGCGTCTTCCGGGGTCGCCTCGACGCTTCCCCCCGCCATCATGCTCATTCCCCAGCCGGAAAGCTGTTTGCTGAATTGCGCGATTGTGTCCGGATAGAGCCCGGCGGAAATTAGCGGCGTCTCGATGGGAACGAGAAATTGTCCAGCGCCGGCGCCGGTGCGCGTGGAAAACTCTTGCGGCAAAGCCACACGCGAAGCTGCCGGGAATGTTCCGGTATTTACGGCGGATGGAGCGGCTGCGCCACCAGGCGGGGCGGCCGAATCCTTTTCCACCTCGAGCATGCTTTGAATCGGCGTCACACCGCCGATCGCCTCTTTTGAAAA
>PKWH01000094.1 GCA_003131985.1 Acidobacteriota bacterium
AGTGGATGGTGGAAATCCTCGGTGAGGGTGATAGCGAAACCCTCGGAGAATATCCTTATCCCTCGCCCGTTCTGCGGCAGTAGAACGCCCGGGATGAAATTCGCATTCCGTCTCGTTCGCTTGGGCGCAGCCTGCTTGATTTTGTCTTTCTCCGTACTTGCCGGCATCGCACCGCAGCACAAAGTTCCGGCTTCAAAAAAATCGCACGTGCCTGCACCGGCTGAAAAGCAGCTCGAACAACTAGCGCGCGCTTTGAAGCAAAAGAATCCGTCGGCAGCGTACGCGCGGCTGAGCGCGCTCGCTATGCAGAAATCTTCCGGCGTCCTCGGAATGCGTGCCTCTCTGGTGCTCGGTTATTACGACTACAACAGGGCGCATTACCCGGAAGCGGCCAAATGGCTGGCGCGCGCAAAAAACGATCCGCTTCTGAGCGACTATGCCTTGTACTGGAGCGCGGAAACGAATATCGCTTTGAACCGCAACGCGGACGCGCTGGCGCAACTCGAAGAGTTTCGCGAGAAATTTCCAGACTCGGTGATGACCGAACAGGCCCTGCAATCCCTGGGCGTCGCCGCTCTCGCACTGAACCGGCCGGACGAGGCCTTGGCCGCGCTCGACGCATACGCGCTAACCGTTCAGCGGCCCGCGCTTCTTTTCCTGCGCGCTGAAGTTCGCGAACAGTCCGGGCACCAGCTTGATGCCGCCGCGGATTATCAGACGATTTATTCGCTCTATCCTGCCAGCGAACAAGCTCGCGAGGCCGGAGAGAAACTGAATTTTCTTCGCAGCAGCAATATCGGCCAAGAAATTCCGGCCATCCCCGTGGAACAGCAGATTGCGCACGCGGCGTTGCTTTTCAATGCCAAGGAATGGGGCGACGCGCGCAACGAGTATTCGCATCTTGCGTCGCAGCTTAGCGGCGCTGACCGTGAGCGCGCCACGTTGCGGGTGATGGAATGCGAAGTACAACTAGGGACCGTGCCATCCGCGCTGACAGACGTCAAAATCACCGATCCAGACGTGGACGCGGAGAGATTTTATGCGCTTGCGCAGTGGTATCGGTCACAGCAACGCGAGCCCGATATGGCGGCCGCCGTGGAATCGGCTGTATCGCGCGCGCCGGCAAGCCATTGGGCCGAAGTCTCGCTCTTCCTGGCTGGAAATTATTATTGGGTGCAGCTCGATCGCGATCGCGCGGCCGGATTTTACAAGCGGCTCACGGACAATTTTCCCACTTCACCGGATGCTACGCCTTCGAATTGGCGATTTACTTGGGTTGCGGTGCTCAAGCGCCAGCAAGATGCAGCTCAGCTAGTGGCGCAGCATCTTCGCCAGTACCCGGGTTCGCAGTTCACGCCTGATGCATTGTACTGGCTTGGGCGCCTCGCTGAAGAAGCAGGGAATTTGCCGCTGGCGCGCAGTTATTACGGGAAATTGCAGGAGCGCTACCAGCAGAATTATTTTGAGAGTTTGGCTGCCGTCCGCGTGCGCTCGATCGGTTCGGAGCCCACCGAGGACACGGACTTGTTAGCGACGATTCCGCCCGTGGCTAAAGCGCAGCCGGTTGGCGACACGATTCCCGCTGCCGCGATGGCACGGCAGGCGCGCGCCGATGCGTTGCGTTCGATTGCATTTGACGCTTCCGCTGAACTTGAATTGCGCGCAGCTTACGCAGCCACTGGTGAGCCTAGACTGCTGCTGGAAGCCGCGCAGGCGGCGGTAGCAGCGGGACATGTGGGAGCGGCGATTGTCACCGTGCGGCAAATTTATCCGCAACTCGATTCGCGCCCGTTCGATCAGGTGCCCCACGACGTTTGGTTGGCGGCGTACCCGCTTCCGTTCGGCACTTCGATCAGGCAATGGTCGGCGCACGCGGGAGTTGACCCTATGTTGACGGCCGGACTCATCCGGCAAGAGTCGGCTTTCGCGCCGGACGCGCACTCGGGGGCAAACGCGCTTGGCTTGATGCAGCTATTGCCCAAGACGGCTCGTCAATTGGCCAAGAAAGCCAAGGTGAAATATTCCCACGCGCTTCTGTTCAATCCTGATTACAACGTGCGGCTCGGCACTATTTACGTAGCCGGATTGAAAAATGATTTCGGGAGTGTCGAATCAGCGCTAGCCGCGTACAATGCCGGAGAAGACCGCGTAACGCAGTGGACCGCGGGGCAATCGTACCGCGACCTCGCGGAGTTCGTGGATTCGATTCCGTTCACCGAAACGCGCGAGTATGTAGAGATCGTCACGCGTAACGCGGTCATTTATCGGAAGCTTTACGGTGGCCAACAAAATGAACCCGTCAAACTCGCCGCAAACCGCAAGCATCAGCCCTGAAATTTCGTCGAAGACCGCGCAATTCACCGAGTCCGTAATCCGCGAGATGACTCGCCTGTCCGCTCAATACAAGGCCGTGAATCTCTCGCAGGGATTTCCCGATTTTCCCGCTCCCATCGAAATCAAGCGTGCGGCGCAGGAAGCGATTGCAGCGGATGTGAATCAGTACGCCATCACATGGGGCGCGAAATCCCTGCGCGACGCCATCGCTGAAAAATTCTTGCGCACGAATGGCTTGTCGATTGATCCCGAGCGGGAGATTACGGTCTGCTGCGGCTCGACCGAAGCGATGATGTCGGTGATGATGGCGATCATCAATCCCGGCGACGAGGTTGTGGTGTTCGAGCCGTTCTATGAAAATTACGGGCCCGACGCGATTCTTTCGGGCGCCCAGCCGCGCTTCGTCAAACTTCATCCCCCGGATTGGAAGTTCGATCCGCAGGAATTGGCTGCTGTTTTCGGCCCCAAGACGAAAGCGATCATCTTGAACACGCCGAACAATCCAACGGGAAAGGTTTTCGAGCGAGCGGAGCTTGAACAGATTCGAGATCTTTGCGTGCGCTGGAATACGTTCGCTGTTACGGATGAAATTTACGAGCACATGTTGTACGACGGCGCGAAACATATTTCCATGGCCACGCTCGACGGTATGCGCGAGCGCACGATTACGATTAATGCGCTTTCGAAAACTTACAGCGTCACCGGTTGGAGAGTGGGCTGGGCCATTGCGCCTCCGGAAGCTACATCCGCGATTCGGAAGGTTCACGACTTTCTGACGGTAGGAGCGCCCGCTCCGCTGCAAGAAGCGGGTGCAGCAGCTTTGCATTTTCCGCAAGATTATTACGACACGCTAGCGCGCGAATACGTGGTGCGGCGCGACCGGCTGCTGGGGATTCTTACCGAAGCGGGATTCCGCTGTTTCAAGCCACGAGGCGCGTATTACATCATGACGGACATCTCCGCCTTCGGCTTCCCGGATGACGTGGCATTCGCAAAATACCTGGTGAAGGAAATCGGCGTGGCGGCGGTGCCGGGCTCAAGCTTTTATCGAAATGCTGCCGACGGCCGAACGCATTTGCGCTTCACGTTTTGCAAGACGGAAAAAACATTTCAGGCTGCGGCGGAACGGTTGGCGAAACTGAAGGCGGGTTCCGGAACGCGCGCGTGAAATAAAAGTGTGCGGCTATGTTAGAATTCGCGAGATTTAACCGGGAGCACGCAAGGCCATGAAATTCGATCTGATTCCGCCGGACACTCGCCTGACTGCGAATGGGGAAGGGCAGGCGTACGAAATCGCAGCGAGCGAGACGCGTACGTTTCTGTGTTCGATGTTCATCGAGGATCAGATCGAACAGGAGTCCGTGGACATTTCCGTGTTTGGTTCGGAAGACGGACAGACCTGGGGCAAAATGCCGCTGCTCAAGATGCCGCAGCGATTCTACCGCGGGGAAACGCGGCAGATTCTTGACCTAACGCTGAAACCGGAAGTGCGTTTTCTGCGCGCGAAATGGGATCTTGCNNCCGCCTTCGCGCAAACCGCCGCAGCGCAGTAGCTTTCCGCTTCTCGACGTTTCGCATCTCGCGCACCGCTAGCGAATCCCTTTTACATACTCAGGTCGAACGATTGCAGATACGCTGGTACGGTGACGGGCCACTGAAAGCGGCTGGTGATGGCTCCATGAAATGAATCGAGAGCGGCCGGTTCGCCATGCACCAGAAACGTTTGGCGCGGCGGAGCGGTGAAGCCCGAGAGCCATTGAAGAAGTTCGCTACGTCCGGCGTGCGCGGAGAGCTGATCGAGCGTAACGATTTCTGCGCGCACCGGCACTTCCTGTCCGTAGAGGCGCAGGAATTGCGCGCCGTCCTGCAAAGCTCGCCCGTTCGTACCCAGCCCTTGATAGCCGACCAGCAGCACGGCATTGCGATCGTCCGGCAGCCTGCGATCGAGATGGTGCAGGATGCGTCCGCCGGTAGCCATGCCGCTGGCGGAGACGATGATGCAGGGAGAATTCACGTTATTGATTTTCTTTGAATCCTCCACGCTGCGCGTCATGTGAACGTCGCGCANNGGGATCACCACCACGCCGCCGCGCTTGGCCACTCGATTGATCACGTCCGCGAGCTGGTCCGGCACCGATCCTGTTGCGTGATCGCGGTCTCCGTACGTGGATTCGCACAATAGAAAATCCGCGCGTGTGGGCGCCTCGGGATCTTTCAAGATGGGCTGATTGTAACGGCCCAGGTCTCCGGAAAAAACGACGAGTGTTTTCTTTGCGTTTTCCGTAATGGTGAGTTCGAGCCAAGTGGATCCGAGAATGTGGCCTGCGTCATGCGGCTTCACGGAAAACTGGGGGCTGATCTCAAAAGTATCGGCGCGCGGAATCTCCTGGAAACGATTGAGGGCATCTTGCGCTTCGGCGATGGTGTAAAGCGGGAGAGGCGGTTTGTGACTGCTGTAGCCTTTCTTCGCGGCGTAGTGCGCGTCTTCTTCCTGCAAGTGGGCTGAATCGGGGAGCAGAAGCTGGCAAAGTTCGCGGGTGGCTGCGTTGGCAAAGATGGGGCCCTCGAATCCCGCGTGGACCAAACGCGGGAGGTATCCGGTGTGATCGATGTGCGCATGCGTGAGCAGCACCCAGTCAATCGTCGCGGGGTCGATGGGCAGGTTGTTCCAGTTTCGCTGCTTTAGATCTTTGGAGCCTTCGAACAGTCCGCAATCGACCAGCAATCTCTTGCCTTCTGCTTCCACCAGGTACTTTGAGCCTGTTACCGTTCCTGCTGCGCCGAGAAAAGTTATTTTGGGCATAGGGCGCCTATTCTAAACGAACCGCCGGAATTGCGCTCGTTTCTGCGCTGCGGCTTTGGCCGC
>PKWH01000125.1:0-12428 GCA_003131985.1 Acidobacteriota bacterium
TGCCATCAGGTTCGCGACGGCCACTCGTTCGCCAAGCCTCCCGTTTCGAAGCGCTACGACGTTGTGATCGTTGGCGGAGGGGTAAGCGGATTGAGCGCGGCTTACTTTTTGCAGAAACACGATTTTCTCCTGCTCGAAAAAGAACCTCACTGGGGAGGTAACGCGACCCTCGGGGATTATGAGGGTCAGCCGTTTTGTACCGGCTCTGCTTTTGACTACGCCGGCACTGCAAGCGATCACCTCGCGCGCGAACTCGGATTGGCTCCTCTGCCAATCAACTGCGCCGATCCAACAATCGTCAACGGCAAATGGGTCGCGGACACGTGGGGCGCGGGCCTTGACGAGCTTCCCTACCCCGCTTCCGTGCGCGAAAGCTTCAAGAAATTTCGAAAAGACATGCTCGCGCTGTCGGCCGACAAAAATCAAAAACAATTCGATAATGTTCCACTCTCAAAATACTTAAAGCCATACGCGCCGGAAGTAAAACTGTGGTGGGATAGCTATGGCCCGTCTAATTATGGCGCCACATCGGACGACACCTCCACGATGGTTGCGCTCGATGAACTGAGAGACATGGCTAGCGCGGCCGAACACGACACGCGCATCACGCTGCCCGGCGGAAACGCCACGTTGGCACTAAAGCTTGCCGAAACTCTTCACGCGAAATCCTCCGACAGAGTGATCGGCGGCGCGACAATCGTCGCCGTAGACCCGCAGAAAACAGAAGTTCACGTTACCTATTTTCACGGAAACGCGCTGCGCACCGTCGCCGCCAAATTCGTGGTCATGGCCACGCCCAAATTGATCACTTGGCGGATCGTCTCCGGACTTTCAGACGATCAAACGGAAGCTATGAGGTCATTTCGCTATTGCCCGTATCTTGTGATCAACGCGATCTACGACAAACCTGTCTACAACCGCGCCTACGATACATGGTGCCCCGGGAACACATTCTGCGATGTAGTGGTGGCGGATTGGGTGATGCACAATCAACCGGACTACAAACAGAAAAACAATATCCTTACGTTTTACACGCCGGTATCGGAGTTGCATCGGGACAAGCTTCTGCAAATTGCAGGATGCCAGCGCATTGCACAGAATGTCTTGCGCGATTTCCAGAAGCTCTTGCCGGAATTCTCCGCGGAGCCAATCGAGGTACACGTCTACCGCCGCGGCCATCCTATGTTTCTGTCTGCCCCCGGAGTATTCACCAAAATAATTCCGGCGGCGAACCAGCCGCTTGAGCGGGTCTTCTTTGCGAATACAGATTCCGTCGGACCTGAGTCGTTGGTTTATGGTGCGGTGGAAGCATCTCGTCGGGCTGCGGACTGGACCGAAAAGCGGTTGGCTGGCGCGACTCCATCGGCAGCGCGCGTGACCGCTGGATTCTCGAAATGATCTCCTATTTCAACGGTCTTTTGTAACGCCGGAGGGTCCGCCGCTTTTCTTAGCGGAGGTTATGCAGGCAGTTCTCAGCACGAAAAAAAAGGACACCCGAGAGAGAAACCGGGTGTCCTTTACTTATCTTCCCCGCCAGAGAAAGATTTCCTGCGAATTGACACTTATGTGCTTACGGATGCCCCACCACGCTCAAATTGTGAACTCCCGAAAAAATCGAGCCCCCCGTGCTTGCTGATTGCGGCACCCACCACGTGCGCCGCACGAAATTGTATTGGCTGCGCTGCATGTGACGCGCAAGTACATCCAGCAAAGCCGGCCCCACTTGTATCGCCGCATAGATCGCGGGCGAATGCGCGAACGGCCGCATCATCGGATCCTCTTCCTTCGCGCCGCGGGAAATTGCCTCGCGCGTCGAGTAAGCATCGAACGCGGCAGCGCTGTGCTCCAAAATCATCAGCGCCAGCCACTCACGCCGCGAAGGGACCGATTCCGCCTCTCGAGTCGCGTATCGTTTCTCATTCCCTTCCGGAATTCGAATCGTCGAAAACGATTGCGAGTTTTGCGCCACCAACATCGTTGTCACACCGGGCTGTCGCCCCTTATCAGTCGCGTAAATTGAGTCCATCTTTAAGCGAGCAGTGCCGGAAGAGGTTGAACTCGATTCTTCGAGCGCCTTTGAATTCTTCGCGCATGAAATGGACGTATCAATCATCGGGGCCACTAATTTCGTATCCTCCGCTGACGCAGAAACATTCGCGACTGAGGGCGAGACCAGGGCCGGCAGAATGGGCTGCGCCGATTGAAATCCAATAAAAATCACCACGACAGCTAACAACATGGAAGGGGTAACTCCTAGCCTAGACCGCGCAATACAGAATGCACACGTAGTACCACCCATCTGCTCACGTTAACTGCTGTGTATGCAGCGGTTCAGCGGGCCTTTCACATACGGGATGCCCTAGGAAATGGGTTTAATGAGCCATCCCCTGGAAAACTCTTTCCTCACGACATCGCTCGGCTCGCTGGGGCAAATCCTTCGCCGAAAAATGTCTGCTTCGAATCTATTTCGCCTACCGCCAAACACTTCTGAGATCAACTGAGCCGATACCCACTCTTGCGCTTAGTGTTCTGTGTCCTTAAGATGGCTCTCCTGATGGCTAGTGGAACCATGAAGAACAAAGACGCAAAGCCCGAAAGGGATCGCCCTCGTTCGTCGGAAACATTCGAGCGCGGGAAGAAAACTTTGGTCGGCGGCGTTAACAGTCCTGTCCGCGCCTTTCGCGCTGTGGGCGGAACGCCTCTGGTGATTGACCACGCCAAAGGCGCCCGACTGTTCGACGTAGATGGCCACGAGTACATCGACTTCGTTTGTTCGTGGGGCGCTCTGATTTTAGGGCACGCGCATCCGGATATTGTCTCCGCAATTTCCGATCAGGCGTCCCGCGGCACAAGCTTCGGGATGACTTCGCCGCTCGAAATCGAACTGGGCGAGAAAATCACGAATGCCATCCCGTCGGTCGAAATGGTCCGCTTCGTCAACTCTGGAACCGAAGCCGCAATGTCCGCCGTTCGCCTGGCGCGTGCGTTCACGCAGCGCGATCTCATCGTCAAGTTCCAAGGTTGTTACCATGGCCACTCCGATGGCTTTCTCTCTGAGGCGGGCTCGGGCCTTGCCACCCTCGGCATTTCCGCTTCTCCCGGTGTTCCGGACGCTTTCGCGAGTCTGACCTTAAACACGCCCTACAACGATTTGGAAGCGGTCGAAAATCTCTTCAAGCAACATCCCGGAGGAATTGCGGCTGTGATCGTCGAGCCTGTGGCGGCGAATATGGGGGTCGTTCCACCTGCTTCAGGTTTTCTTGAAGGCTTGCGCGCCATTACGAAGAAAGAGAAGGCTCTGCTGATCTTCGACGAAGTGATTACAGGCTTTCGCCTGGCCTACGGTGGAGCTCAAAGCATTTACAAAATCGACCCTGATCTCACAGTGATGGGGAAAATTATCGGTGGCGGCCTTCCTGTTGCGGCATACGGCGGCAAACGAGAAATCATGGAGCAGATCGCGCCGCTCGGACCCGTTTATCAGGCCGGGACGCTTTCGGGCAATCCACTCGCAATGCGGGCCGGGCTCGCAACGCTTCCCAAACTCGAAGCTCGGAAGTTTTATGAGGACCTGAATAGCAAAACCAAGCGCCTCGCAGACGGGTTGCGCTCCGCGCTGAAAGAAGCAAACGTGCAGGGTCAGGTGAATCTCGCGGGTTCCTTGCTCACCATGTTTTTCACCGATCAGCCGGTTCGCAATTACGCGGATGCAAAAACTTCCAATTCCACGCGGTTCGCCGCTTTCTTCCAGGAAATGCTCAAGCGCGGCATCTTCATCGCGCCTTCACAATACGAAGCGCTATTCGTTTCCGCCGCGCACACCGATGCCGACATCGATCGCGCCATCGCAGCGGCGCGCGAAAGCCTCGCGTCCATTCAGGGAGATTAGCAGGCAGGACACTCAGTGCAGAATGTTGCCGGCGGTCGTTAGCAAGCCTTCAGCCAGCGCGCAACGTCTTTCGCGTGATACGTCAGAATTATTTCCGCGCCCGCTCGCTGGATACCTGTAAGAATCTCAAGCACCACGCGCTTTTCGTCGAGCCAGCCGCGTTGCACCGCCGCTTTCACCATCGCATATTCCCCGCTCACGTTATACGCGGCCACCGGAACGTCCAATTTCTCGCGCACGCGCTGAATGACGTCGAGATACGGCATCGCGGGCTTCACCATAATCATGTCCGCGCCCTCTTCCAGATCCAGCGCGACCTCCCGCAGAGCTTCGCGCGCGTTCGCGGGATCCATCTGATAACTGCGTCGGTCTCCGAATCGTGGAACGGACTGCGCCGCTTCTCGAAATGGACCATAAAATCCTGAAGAATACTTGGCCGCGTAAGAAAGTATGGCTACATTCTCAAAGCCATTCTCGTCGAGCTTTTGGCGGATCGCGGCTACCCGGCCGTCCATCATGTCCGACGGCGCGACGATATCGGCGCCCGCGCGAGCGTGCGAAAGTGCCGCATCGGCCAGCAGTACCAAGCTTGGATCATTCAGGACTTCCTCGCCTTTGATCACGCCGCAGTGCCCGTGGCTTGTGTATTCGCACAGGCACACATCCGTCAGGACGATCAGGTCCAGCTTTGCCTTTCGTATCGCTTCAATCGAACGCTGCACCGCTCCATTTGCGTCGTAAGCCTCCGAAGCAAGTTCGTCCTTGTGTTCGGGCAAACCAAAAAGAATTACGGCGGGGATTCCCAGGTCCGCGACTTCGCGGCATTCCTCGACGATCTGATCCACCGATTGCTGGTAGATGCCCGGCATGGAGCTCACTTCGGTGCGAACGTTTTTACCTGGGCAAGCGAACATCGGATAAACAAGTCCGCTCGTGGTGAGACGCGTCTCGCGAACCAATCCACGGAGGGCTTCGGTACGCCGCAGGCGTCGCGGCCGATGTATGGGAAACGTCATGCGTGCCTCGCCGCCGAAGTCCGGCGCTGATAGAACTTTGCAATCGAATCCGCCAGACCCGCTGCGGAAGATTCGTTGGCTTCGATATCCACCCGTGCACCGTCCTCGCGCAGAGCGCGCGCCGTCGTCGGACCGATCGCCGCGAATTGCACCCGGTTCGAAAGCGCGGCAAGCTCCGCCGCGCCGACGCATTCAGACAAGAAGCGGAATGCGGATGGGCTGGCAAAAACAATCGCATCCACTTCCGCGTCACGGATACTCTTTAGGACTTTCGGATCCAGCGACACAGGCCCGGAGGTACGATACGCTACAATTTCGGTCACTTTGGCCCCAGCCGCTCGCAGAGCGTTCGGCAAACGATCGTCGGCTCGGTCACTTCGCGGCAAAAGAATTTTGCGGTCGCCAATCGCACCCCATAGTTCCTTGGCTAGCGCTTCGCCGCTGTGGTTTTTCGGAACCGTGTCCACTCGAAATCCTTCTCCGGTTGCTGCCGTTGCGGTCGCCGTCCCCACCGCCGCTACCAGAGGCCGCGGCGCCTGCAGTGCAGCCACATCCAAACCTAAGTCACCGATCCTCCGGCAGAAGAATCGTACCGCATTACGGCTGGTAAAAAGAATCCAGTCGAATCCGGAGAGACCCTGCAGCGCCGAGTCGAGCGCTCGCGAATCTTCGACCGCGGCAAAACTCACCGTCGGCAACAGGAGAACTTCGGCACCCAGGGCTTCGAGTGAATGCGCCAACTCGTGCGCTTGCTCCGTCGCGCGTGTGACTACCACGCGCTTTCCCGTCAGCGGTTTCTTAGCTGCGTCCAACGGAACGCCCCGCCAGTCGCAGAATCCTGTCCGCGCCCGCTTCAATCAGAACTTGGCCAAGCCGCACGCCGAGTTTTTCCGCTTCCCCTGGCTGCCCGCGCAATTCCTTTCGTACAAATTCCTTTCCGTCGGCGGAGAAGACACATGCTTCCAATCGCAATTCGCCCTTCTCCCGCCGCGCCCAGGCGCCGAGCGGAATCTGGCAGCCTCCTTCAAGCTCCCGCAGTAACGCCCGTTCCGCTGTTACGGCCTCGTGACTTTCGGGATCGTCGAGCGCAGCCACGAACCGCAATGTTTCGCGATCGTCCGCGCGCGTTTCAATTCCAAGAGCGCCTTGCCCTACGGCGGGCAGCATAATTTCCGGCGGGAGAATTTCCGCGATTTTGTCACTGGCGCCAAGCCGGTTGATCCCAGCTGTCGCGAGCACGATTGCGTCAAATTCGCCCGCCGCAACTTTCTTCAGCCGTGTATCCACATTGCCGCGCAAATCGAGCAATTCAAGATCCGGCCTAAAATGGCGAACCTGAGCTTGCCGGCGAAGGCTGCTGGTGCCCACGCGCGCGCCGGACGCGAGATCCTTCAGTTTTGCGCCATCGTGAGAAATCAGGCAGTCGCGGACGTCCTCGCGCTTTGTTATCGCGGGAAATATAAGTCCGGCAGGATTCTCCGTAGGGACATCTTTCATGCTATGAACCGCCAAGTCCGCAGTCCCGGCAAGCAGCGCTTCTTCCAGTTCCTTGATGAAAATTCCTTTAGTCCCCGCCTGCTCGCTCACCTCCGAAACCGAGGAGCCTTGAAATTTATCACCCGAGGTGCGAATGCGAATCAGTTCCGATTCGATGCCATGCAACTGTGCGAGACGTTCGCGAATGTGATTTGCCTGCCACAGAGCGAGTGCGCTGCCACGCGTGGCAATACGCAACGGCTTCACTCCTTGTCCTCATCCAAACCGAAAAGATGCCGAAGTGCTTCCAGACCGGCCAAGCGCCCACGCATGCCGCGGCCGTGGCGAACCTTCTTCGACGGCTGCTCCAGCACGCGCTCGATCAATTCCTCGGTAATATGCGCGATGCGCGCCCGCTCGTCCGGCGAAACGTCTTCCATCTCCGCCAGTTTCTCGCGAATCAGCAATTCACGCTGCCTATGAAACTGGCCCCGCAGATCGTCAACAATCGAGCCAGCCTCCAGAGCGGCGCGCCAGGCTTCGAATTTTGCGATGTGCTCGGAAATGATGGCTTCAGCGCGTGGAATTTCTCCTTCGCGCGCTTTCTTGTTCTGCTCGACGATTTCGCCGAGGTCATCGATGTTGTAAAGGTAAAGGTTGTAAAGACCCGCCGTTTCGGGAGCCACGTTTCGCGGAACAGCCAGATCCACCACGAACACGGGACGGCCGGAGCGGGCGGCAATGGCACGCTCCAGGACTTCGCGAGTGAGAACCGGACCGGCGGAGCTGACGGAAGTGACGAGAATGTCCGGAAGTCCGAGCACGGACTCGAGCGATTCCCACGCCACGGCTTCTCCGCCGACTTTCTTTGCCAGCTCAGCCGCACGATCAAACGACCGGTTAACCACGCGCAAGCTTCCGATGCCTCGATTGCGTAGGCACTCAATCACCTGCTCGGCGACGTTCCCTGCTCCCAAAATCAGAGCGGAGTGGCCTTTGAGGTTTCCGAAAACCCGCTCGGCGAGTTTTACCCCCGCGAGCGCGACGGACATCGGCCGCGTGCCCACTTCGGTTTCACTGCGGACACGTTTGCCCACTTCCAGGGCGCCTTGAAAAACGCGGTTCAATACCGGGCCAGTCGCGCCGTGATCGAGTGCTTGGCTATAAGCTGCTCGAAGTTGACCCAATATTTCTGCTTCGCCTAGCATCATTGAGTCGACGCCCGCGGCGACGCGAAAAAGGTGGCGCACTGCGTCGGGTCCAGCCCAACGATAGACGCGCCCTTCAAGTTCCGCGCTCGGTATGCGATGAAATGACCGGAAGTAATCTTCCATAGCCTCGGCAGGTGTGGGATGCTCGTCGCCAGGGACTCCATATAATTCGCTGCGATTGCAAGTGGAGAGCACAACCGCTTCTTCCAGAATGCCGAGTTCCCGCAATTCATCCGCAGCTTGCAGCGCTTGCTTCGGAGTAAACGAGACGCGCTCGCGCAACTCCACCGGCGCAGTGCGATGATTGCAACCTATCAACGCGACTTGAATCCGAATCGCGCCGGACTGCCCCGAATTGGCTTTTGACAGCGAAGGCATCAAAAGAACCGGTGAAACTTTGTGAGATATAAATTCACGAACGTATAGCTGAACATCACGATCACAAAATTCATGGCACATAACAGAGCCGCGCGCGCGCCGCGCCATGTTGCATTGCGCGAGAGCAGCAAATAGGCTGCGTAGACTACGACGATCGCGAATGTCACAATTACTTTTGGATCGCCGAGCGAATAAGTCCCTCTGAGACGGTGTTCCCAGACGAATCCCATACTCGCTCCGAACGCAAGCGCCACCAGGCCCACATACACACTGCTACGCGCCATACGGTCGAGCACGTCGAGCGGCGGAAAACGCCAGAACGCCGCGCCCAAACGACGCGAACGCAAGACCCGGTCCTGCACCAAATATATCAAGCTCAGCACGAAGGAGAGCGCGAACGCCGCGTACGCCCAAGTATTCAACGTCACGTGAAATGCAAATAATGCCCCGCGGGCTGGTGCGCGAACTGTTGGCGCGCCTGCGGTGATAAAGCCGAGACCGGCCACCCATGCGACGAGCAGCAGCGTCACGAACGCGCCGACAGATCGCTGCCGATGGAATATTTCGAGTCCGATGTAAGTGATGCCCAGAAGCCATGCGAACAGGGACATCGAACCGTACAGGTCGTCATACGGCACGGACTGAATCACCCGCGAGCGCTCGTAAAGAGAAAAGTATTGCGCCACGATTCCGGAGGCGAGAAGCAGAGTAGCCAGCCGCCCAACCCAAATGTTGGGCGCATACAAAATTCGGGCGTAGCAAAGAAAGCTCGCCAGGTAGAGTGCCAGGCTCAGATAGCCCAGTTGCTGTGCCATTAAGGGTGAAAGCTCCCCGTTGCCCGAACATTATACCGCTGAATGCCGCTGATGCGGTCCTTCTAGCCCCGTGTGACCGGCAGTGGCATGGATGCGAGCCTTTAGCCCATCTGGTATTATGAGCACAGAACTATGCCCCAAGTGCTGCGCGCTAGCGTTACTCGAAAAGAGCTTTTTCTGCGGGCTTGCCGGTTCGAGCCCATCGACCGCGTTCCCGTATGGATCATGCGGCAGGCAGGGCGCTATCTGCCGGAATATCAGGCTGTAAGAGCACAGCATTCGTTTCTGGAGATCTGCAAGACTCCGGAGTTGGCGGCGGAAGTGTCCCTGCAGCCGTTTCGAGTGTTGGGCGTAGACGCCATTATCGTTTTTTCCGACATCTTAATCGTGGCCGAAGCAATGGGAATGGAACTCGATGTCCCTGACTCCGGACCCATCCTCTCAAATCCGGTGCGTAATGCGGAAGCGGTTCGACGCCTTCTTGAATTCGATCCTGAAATCGAGACGAGGTTTGTTGGCGATGCAATTCGCGCCATTTGCCGGGAGGCTGGGCCGGACGTGCCCGTCATCGGATTTGCCGCAGCGCCATGGACGCTTGCGTGCTATATGATCGAAGGCCGCACGCGCGGTGACATTTCGCGTGCGAAAGAAATGCTGCGCACCGAACCTGCGGTTCTGCGAGAGTTGCTCGAACGCATCGCGCGCGCGACAACAGCCTATTTGCAGATGCAAATTGCAGCGGGAGCGTCCGTGGTTCAACTTTTCGACACCTGGGCTGGAGAGCTTACGGTGCAGGAATACGAAGACTTTGAGTTACCGCCCACTCAGATGGTGTTGGAATCGCTCGCGAAAAAGAGTGAAAGCGATGCCGTGCCGAAGATTTTATTCGCCAAAGGCTCCGCGCATTTGCTCGAAAGCGTGGCAAAATCCGGAGCAGACGTGATCAGCGTGGACTGGCATACCGACCTCGCGGATGCGCGGCAAAGGTTCGGGCGTACGGTGGCATTGCAAGGAAATGTGGACCCCGCAATTTTACTCGGCGCTGAAACGGATATTCGAGATGCTGCGCGCACGGCCGTGCAGGAAACGGGCGGCCTGGGTCATATTCTGAATCTGGGCCACGGAATTTTGTCCACAACGCCCGTGGCCAACGCCAAAGCGTTTGTGGAAGCGGGGCAGACAGCACCGATACCCAAACCGGAACACGCCGGGAACGCGGATTAAAAATGGCTAACCACGCAACACAACCCGCTGACATATCCCTTCGTGCCGGCCAGATCGCACAGATTTCGGATGCCATTCTCGAAAAATATAATCGGCCCGGCCCGCGCTATACGAGCTATCCAACCGCGCCTGTGTGGAAAGATGACTTTGGGCCTGACGATCTCGAGAAATCCTATGCACGCGCGGAAGAATTGGCGACACCGCTTTCGCTATACATGCACATTCCATTTTGCGAAAACCTCTGCTTGTTCTGCGCCTGCACCGTGTCGATACAAAAAGACAAGAAAGTCGCAATCCCCTACCTCGATGCATTGAAACGCGAGATCAATCACGTAGGAAAACGCGTGTCGCGAAAACGTCCGGTGATTCAATTCCACTGGGGCGGCGGTACGCCAACCTATTTGTCCGTGGCACAAATGGAAGACCTGTTTCAGTACGCGCACGACCGGTTTTCTTTTGCGCCGGACGCTGAGATCGGAATAGAGGTTGATCCACGCGTCACCAGCCGCGCACAACTGGAATCCTTGCGGCGGCTCGGCTTTAACCGGCTCAGCATGGGCATTCAGGATTTTCAGCCAAAGGTTCAGGAAACGATTCATCGCGTTCAGCCATACGAGATGACGCGCGATTTGATCGTAGCCTCGCGAGAAATCGGATATCAGAGCATCAACATCGATTTAATTTACGGGCTTCCGTATCAAACCGCCGATAGTTTTCGGGCCACCATCGACCAGGCGCTAACGCTTCTGCCCGACCGCGTGGCTATGTTTAGCTACGCGCACGTGCCCTGGCTCAAGAAACAGCAAGGTTCGTTTGAGTCGCACCTTCCGGAAGGAATGGAAAAATTCCGGATTTTCCGCGCGGGCCTCGAGAAATTTCTCAGTGCGGGATATTTGTACATCGGCATGGATCATTTCGCGCTTCCCGGGGACGAACTGGCTATCGCCCAGCAGAACCGCACCCTGCACAGAAACTTCCAAGGCTACACAACGAAAGCCGGCGCGGATTTGTACGGCATGGGCGTGAGCGCGATTAGCTCGATTGGCGAAGCTTACGCCCAGAATCGCCGCGAGGTCAGAGATTACGAATCCACTGTCACATCGCGCGGAATCGCCACCATGCGCGGATACCGGCTTTCCGCTGATGACGTATTGCGTCGCGCCGTGATCGGGCGGCTGCTCTGCCACACAGTGATTCCCAAACATGAGGTCGAATCCGAGTTTGGCATTGTTTTCGACGAATACTTCGCCGCAGAGCTGCTCCGGTTGGAAAGCGCTCGGGATGAAGGCCTCGTCGCGCTATCCGCAGGAGAAATCCGCGTCACACCGCTCGGTCGAATTTTCATCCGCAATGTTGCCATGACCTTCGATCGTTACCTGCACGAACAGCAAATGGACCAGCGGCCGCTCTTTTCGAAAACGCTTTAGCGCACAGAAATCATGCCCGGTCTCAGACATGTCATCGTTATCGGCGCGGGTCTTTCGGGCTTGGCGTGCGCACATCGATTGAATCAGCTTGGCGCCGACGTAACTATCCTGGAAGCCTCCGATCGCGCGGGAGGTCTTCTGGGCACGATTCGCGAGGACGGCTTTCTCTTTGAGACCGGACCGCAAAGTTTCCAAGTCACGGAAATTCTTCGTGACTTAATCCGCGAGCTTGGAATCGAGAGTGAACTCCAGAAAGCAGACCCGAGCGCGGCACGTTACATTCTGCTCCACGGCCGGCTACAGAAAATTCCCACTTCGCCCCGAGCGATGCTTACCAGTTCCCTGCTCGGTGCAGGTTCACGCTGGAAAATCCTGTCCGAGCCTTTTCGTAAAACCCGTCCGCCGGCTGGGGAAGAATCTGTGGCCTCCTTCGCGCGAAGAAAATTCGGAAACGAAATCCTGGAGTATCTTGTGGGACCGTTCGTTTCCGGCGTCTATGCAGGCGATCCGGAGATGCTCAGCTTGAAAGCGGCGTTTCCTTCCCTCGACGAATGGGAACGCGAATACGGAAGCGTACTGCGCGGAGCGAAAAAAGCGCGGACGCGCAAAGGCCCGAGCGAGCCGGAGTCACTCTGCTCGTTTCAGCAAGGTGTAGCGACGCTGCCGGTCGCGATGGCTGCGAAGCTCGGCGACCGTTTGCAGACGCAGACGCGCGCGATCTCCCTAAATCGGATCGGAACGGCGGGAAACGAAACCCGCGAAGTTCGAATTGAGCGCACTGTAGGCTTGGAAACGATGCAAGCCGCCGCGATCGTAGTCGCCACGCCGGCTTACGTATCCGCGCACTTGATTGAATCTATCTCCGCGCAATTGGGCCATACGCTCTCTGGCATCGCTTATGCGCCGGTTGCAGTGGTGGCCGCCGGCTATTATCAGCAGCAGGTCGGCGAGCCAATGAATGGATTCGGATTTCTTGTTCCGCGCACCGAAAA
>PKWH01000125.1:12474-39598 GCA_003131985.1 Acidobacteriota bacterium
ATTGGCTCTCCAGTGACCTCGGCTGTATGGAAATATCCCCGAGCATTACCCCAATACAATTTGGGACATGGGCACGTGGTGGAAGCGATCCGTGATGCGGAGCGCCTACTACCTGGAATATTCTTCGCCGGAAATTATCTGGAGGGGCCGTCCGTCGGTAAGTGTGTGGAAAACGGATTTCGCACCGCCGACGCGGTGCAGAGTTACTTGCAGACCAAAAACTGAACGCTCGCGCTTGCAAATGACAGAAGCTTGCCAACAGATTAAGCGTCGGATAGCGGGCGTTTGTGGCGCATATTCAAGCGCACGCGACGGCGCTCGCCGGCTTCGCGATACCGCCGCCGGTCATCTTCGGTTACCAAAATCAGCGGCGGCACCTCGTGCGGTTGCCGGTTCAAATCGATAGCCACGAACGTGACGTAAGCGCTGCTGGTATGTTTGCGCTCGCCGGTCAGAATATTTTCCGAAAACACTTTCACGCCCACTTCCATCGAGGTGCGGAAGACTCTGTTGACGCTGGATTTCAGCACGATAATCTCGCCGACGCTAATTGGGAATCTGAAATCGAGGTAGTCCACCGAAGCGGTTACGACGTGGCTATTCGAGTGTCGATGCGCCGCCAGCGCACCGGCAATGTCGATGAAGTGCATCACGCGCCCGCCCAACATGTTACCTAGGGCGTTCGCGTCGTTCGGAAGCACTGCTTCCACCATTTCGGACATCGAGGCGCTCACCGGCTTGCCGGGAAGATCTGATGCCGGCCTCTCTTCCTTCGCCTCGTTCGGCTTTGTCAGCTTGGGCATCCGCGAAATGTTCTCCGATTTTGCATACGCTCGGCGCTTGGCGAGCGTCTCCAACCCCGCTATAATACCCGCTTCCAACCCATGACCCAAACACAGAAGTCGCGGCGAGAAATTCTGGAACAATTTGTTGTCGACAAACCAACGGACGCGTTCGCGCGTTACGGTCTGGCGCTCGAATGCGCCAAGATCGGCGAAGACGAAGCCGCCAACGAGAATTTCAAGAAACTTCTCGAAACGAATCCGAATTACGTGGCGGGATATTATCAGTTTGCCCAGTTTTTGGCGCGGATCGGCAGGCTTGACGAAGCGCGCAAGCTGCTCTCGGATGGGGTCGTAGTCGCTCAAAACGCCGGCGACATGCACGCCAGAGATGAAATGCAAGCCGCGCTGGCACTATTGCGCTAAACGCTTTCAGCATACGGGCCGCACACCATGAGACCCACGCGCATACCGCTGTTCCCACTCGAAGTGGTTCTCTTTCCCGGCATGCCGCTCCCGCTCCATATCTTCGAGCCGCGCTACAGAATAATGCTCGCCCGCTGCATCAATGAAAAAATCGAGTTTGGAATTATTCTAGCCGCCGGAACGGAACTCGCGAAAATCGGATGCACCGCCGAAATTGTGGAAAAGCTGAAAGAATATCCGGACGGGCGTGTGGATATCTTATGCGAAGGGCGCGCGTTGTTTCGCCTAATTGATGTCCTGAACGAAAAAGAATATCAGGAGGCCATCGCGGATTACCTGCCTGAAGATATTCTTCCGCAAGATTCCGAGCGGGAAACGGAACTCATCGAACGGTTTCAGGTCTGCCACACGCTTGTTTTCGGGCAGCCATGGATCGCGTCCAGCCGCGACACCGATCTTTCCCTCGCATTTCAAATGGCGGCCCGTTTGCCGCTTGAGCTGGAAGTGAAACAGAACCTGCTTGAAATACACGAAGAGAGCGCTCGCCAGGCTTTNNCAAACGAAATTATGCTCGCGCCTCGCGTTCCTTTATAATGAGTCTGAAGCGCAGATTTCTGGCGCCGAATCTTCTTGGAATAAAATGGGGCCCTCATGAATTCGCTGCCAAAGACTCTGGGCGAACTTCGCCGAAGCAATTGGTCGGAAGAGAAAATTGCGCACCGGTCGGTGAGACAGGAACTTCGCGAAAATCTGCTGCAGAAGATGGAAAAGGGCGAGCCACTCTTCGCCGGCCTGCATGGCTACGACGATACGGTGATCCCGCAGATCGTCAACGCTCTCCTTTCGCGTCATCACTTCATTCTGCTCGGCTTGCGCGGGCAGGCCAAATCGCGTATCTTGCGCGGCCTGTCCGGGTTCATGGACGCACAGGTGCCTGTTATTGAAGGTTGCGAGATTCACGACAATCCCTACGCCCCGCTCTGCCGCGCTTGCCGCGAACGCATTGCCTCCGAGGGAGACGCGACGCCGGTAGGCTGGCTCGGTCGCGAGCATCGCTACGTGGAAAAACTCGCCACGCCCGACGTGACGATTGCGGACATGATTGGCGACGTTGACCCCATCAAAGCCGCGCGCGGCGGCCGAAATCTGTCAGACGAGTTGACCATCCACTACGGCCTGCTCCCTCGCGCCAACCGCGGAATATTCGCAATCAATGAGCTGCCGGACCTGGCAGGAAAAATTCAAGTTGGCCTTTTCAATATCATGCAGGAAGGAGACGTGCAGATTAAGGGATACCCCGTCCGCATGGCTCTCGATGTTCTTCTCGTCTTCACTGCGAATCCTGAGGATTACACCGCGCGCGGAAAAATCATCACGCCGTTGAAAGACCGCATTGGCTCCGAAATCCGCACGCATTATCCCGCCACGCTTGCGGAAGGTATGTCCATCACCTCGCAAGAGTCCTGGACCAACCGCGGCGCGAAGCGAACCGCTGAATTGCCGGATTACATTCGAGAAGTAGTGGAGGAGATTGCATTCCAAGCTCGCGAGGATAAACGCGTTGATCGCCGCTCGGGCGTGAGCCAGCGGCTCCCAATCAGCACGCTCGAAAACGTGCTGAGCAGTGCGGAACAACGCGCTATTCGGAGCCATGATTCCACTGCGGTAGCCCGCGTTTCCGACGTCTATGCAGCGATTCCGTCTATGACCGGCAAATTCGAATTGGAGTACGAAGGCGAGCTGCGCGGTGCCGAAAACATTGCACGCGAGCTGATTCGCGCGGCGGTGGGCAAGACTTTCACCAAGTATTTCACTGGAGCAAATTTCCAACCCGTTGTGCAATGGTTCGAACTCGGCGGAGAACTCAAAGTTCCCGTAAACGCTTCCAGCTCGGAACTCATGGCGCAACTCAAGAAAATCCAGGGACTCTTTGACAATCTGCCCGCTCTGGACGTCGGCGCCAAAGATGACCCGGCTGTCGTCACGAGTGCGGCGGAGTTCATTCTCGAAGGTCTTTGGGCGCACAAACGCATCAACCGTAGCGAAGAGCGCGGTTACTTCGCCGATGCTCGCAAGGCTTCCGAGCCGCGCGATCCTCGCGAACCGTCCGGCCGGATGCCGCGACGCCAGTTCAATTAGATCCAGATCAGAAAATAGCCATGAAATACATTCGCTATTCAAAATATGCACCCGGCGCAGCAGACGACATCGACCTGCAGGAATTGATGAGCCGTCTTTCTGACTACCTGCTCCAAAGTGGCTTCGAATCCCAGTACGGAATTTACGAGATGGACAACGAGCGTTCGCGCGAGCAAATCATGGACGATTTGCGCGAGGCGATTTTGCGCGCACTGCAAGAAGGCGAGCTTGTTCCTCCCGAGATGATGGAGCAGATGCTCCAGAATCCGGACTTGTCGCAGAACCAGGAGTTGCGCGACCTGATCGAGCAGATCATCCAGCGCATGGAAGCGGAAGGCTACATCTCACAACCGAACCAGACCGCACAGGTCACGCCGCCTCCCACGGAAACGCCGGGCGGACAAGTTGGAGAGCAGCAGCCTCACACCGAAGCCCGATTCGAGATCACCGATAAAGCGCTCGATTTTCTGGGTTTCAAAACGTTGAAGGATTTGCTTGCCTCGCTGGGCAAGAGCAGTTTTGGACGGCACGACACGCGCGATCTCGCCACCGGAGTGGAATCCGGCGGCTCGTCGAAACCGTACGAATTCGGCGACACGCTGAACATGGACATCAGCGGAACGCTTTTCAACGCCGTTCAGCGCAACGGCGCGAGCATTCCCATCGAACTCGATTATCCTGACTTGATGGTCCATCAGTGCGAATATCAAAGCTCTTGCGCCACCGTTCTTCTGCTCGATTGCAGCCACAGCATGATTTTGTATGGCGAGGACCGATTCACTCCGGCGAAGCGCGTCGCCCTCGCGCTTTCGCATTTGATCCGCACGCAATATCCGGGCGATTCGCTACATTGCGTGCTGTTTCACGATAGCGCGGAAGAAATTCCTCTCGGCAAACTGGCCCGCGTGCAGGTGGGGCCGTACCATACCAACACGCGCGAAGGCTTGCGCTTGGCGCAAAGAATCCTGTCGCGCCAGAAGAAAGATATGCGCCAGATCATCATGATTACCGACGGCAAGCCTTCCGCGCTGACGCTCGAAGACGGACGCATTTACAAAAATGCGTTCGGGCTTGATCCGCTTGTAGTTACGCAAACGCTCGAAGAAGTCGCCAAGTGCAAACGCGCCGGCATTCTGATCAACACCTTTATGCTTGCCAGCGATTACAGCCTCGTCCACTTCGTGCAGAAAATTACGGAGCTTTGCCGCGGCAAAGCCTACTTCACGACGCCGTACACGCTCGGGCAGTACCTTCTGATGGATTACGTGGGTAAGAAGACCCGGAACATTCACTGAGGTCTTGAATCACCTAGTGACTCGATCGAGAGCGCATGGGCATTAAGAACTCCATACGGAACTTTCTGGGAGGTAAAACGATGAGCGCATTGCCGCGCGGGAGTACAGCTCCGCCGATTTCTCTCGCTGATGCGGACGGTAAGAAACTGTCTCTCGCCGAAACATTGAAGAACGGTCCGGTCCTAGCAGCATTCTTCAAGGTGAACTGCCCTACGTGCCAGTTCACCATGCCATTTCTCGAACGTTTGCATCGGAGCTATAGCGGAGCCAAATTCACATTGCTGGGAATTTCTCAAGACGATGCGCGCCACACTCGTGAGTTCTGCGAGGAATACGGCGTCCAATTCCCCACCTTAATAGAGGAACACGGCTATGCCGTGTCAAACGAGTACGGACTGACCAACGTGCCCACCATGTTCTGGATCAGTCCCGACGGACAAATTCAAACCACCAGTGTAGGATTTTCCAAATCGGACCTGGAACAATTAGCGTTGCAAGCTGCTCACGCTGCGGGCAAACCAGCCGTACCACTTTTCAAGCCCGGAGAGGTGATTCCCGAAACCAAGCCTGGCTGAGGCTCGAAAAACTAGGTTCCGTCGGAACCTAATGCTCGGATGACTCAAAGAAATTCATACTAACCTCTGTTTGAATCCTGCAAAGACTTTTTGTGCTTCGGAGGTTTGCGCCGCTTGTCAGGGATCAGGCGCCCCACGGGAGGCATTCCAATTCCAGCTCGAGCACGGCGGCGCGCTTCCTTTTCAATCTTTATTCCGGTCTTTTTCTTGCGCATGGAAGTGACTCCGTTCAAACCGTGAAGCTCGTGCGCGCTCACCGCAGCGCCCCACCGTGGGTTGAGTATAAGGCAGCATTGCCGATTCCATTCGAAGAGAAAGTGATTGTGACCGGCTTGCGATGCACCTAGAATTTGCCGGGCCGCGTCCAACCTGCAGTTACCGTGCATCGAGTCTCGGCAAATGAAAACATGAAGAAGAGCTTACGCGCAGCAGCAACCTCGCTTTGGCTCATCCTAGCCGTTGCTCTGCTCTTCAGAGTCGGATATCTCTGGAATTACGCGCACGATCATCCCAGACAAGCCGTCAGCGTGGTTCCGTTCCTGTTCGAGTCCGGCAACATTGCCCATTCTCTAGCCGTGGGGAACGGATTCAGCTCTCCATTTCGCGTGGAAACCGGTCCCACCGCTTGGATGCCGCCGGTTTACCCGTTGCTTCTCGCCGGAGTCTTCCGCATTTTCGGGGTTTATACATTTCATTCATTCATCGCTGCTGCTTTCCTAAACATTTCTTTCGTCACACTCACTTGCATGCCGCTCTTCTTCGCAGGTAAACGAATCGGCGGTGTTGGCGTGGCTGCTGGAGCAGCGTGGCTCTGGGCAATTTTTCCTAATGCAATCCTCATACCGGTTCAAAGCATGTGGGACGCGTCTCTCTCAGCTCTCTTGGTGGCTACGATATTTTGGGCAACCCTGGCACTCGGTGGATCCGCGCGCGTGCGTGACTGGTGCGCCTACGGTCTTCTGTGGGGCCTCACGCTGGTGACCAACGCTACCCTGATCGCCCTTCTGCCGCTTCTGCTGGGCTGGTTAGCATACCGCGCTCAGAAGCAGCAGCGCCCGTGGATCGCCCGTGCAGCGCTTTCAATCGGAATCGTTGTCTTGTGCTGCGTTCCGTGGACCATTCGCAACTACGAAATCTTCCACACCTTCGTTCCACTGCGGTCAGTGTTGGGCCTGCAATTATGGCTCGGAAACAATGACAACACGCACGACATCTTCCGCGCCGAACTACACCCGATTTACGATGCCGACGAGCGTGCAAAGTATGTAGAGATGGGTGAGATAGCTTACATGCACGAAAAGCAGTCGCAGGCGGTTCAATACATGCAGACTCATCCCGCGCGAGAGGCGCATTTGATTGGCAGGCGAATTATTTCGCTCTGGTCCGGAGGCACTCCAACGCCCATCGCGGACTTTGTAAATATTCCGTCGCTGTGGTTTCGGCTCGTGCTGCTGTTCAATGTGATTGCCGCGCTGGGCGCCCTACTCGGTATCGTGACTCTATTTCGCGGCCGCAACGTGTATGCGTTCCCCGCAGCAGTCTTCCCACTCGTCTTTCCCTGGGCTTACTACCTAACCCTCGTCTTGCCGCGCTACCGCCTGCCNNTATGGCGGAAGCGAGTGGGAGTCGAAATTACTTGGAGCTGATTCTCCAAGTACTTACGAGGAAGGCCTTGGACGGAATTGGAAGGACTTGGCATCCCTCGGGACGGCTAATGCCGCCTTTTTGCCGCCTCGTTTTTTCATCCCACTTTTCTTTTTGGAAGAACCATTTCGACGACTCGACTGTTGGCCTCCCGCATCGCATCGGGCACCACCTGTGTGTAGATGTTCATCGTTGTGCGAATGTCCGAATGGCGCAGAAGTTCCTGCTGAACCTTCAAGTCCACGTGCAACGAATGCAACAACGTGGAGTACGAGTGACGAAAACTGTGCCAGCCGATGGGACCAAGTCCGGCACGGATTCCGGCGGGAAGCAAGTGGTCGCGCTGAATCGTCCACGGCCATCGTGGACGACCTGTCCCGTAGGGACTCGGGAATAACCAATCGTAATTCCCTGCTCCCGGAGCCGTTTCGGCTTTGTACTCAAGCAGTAAAGCCGCCAAGTTCTGATGCACCGGCAGCCTTCTGTTTGAGTTCGTGGTCTTCACTTCATCCACGCGACCGCTGACCACTCCCCGTTGAATATGGACTTCAAGAACTTCCCAATCGAAGTCGTCCCACTGCAGGCCCACAAGTTCGCTTGCCCTGAGTCCGAGGCAGGCCGCCACGATGCACATCGTTCGGATTGGTTCTTGGAGTTGGTCCAGGAGCGCCCGGAATTCTTTAACGGACAGAATCCTGGGCTGTCTGAGACGTTTTGAAGAACCTTCCACACGGACGAGACCCATGGGATTCATCTTGTCGATATCGATGAGTTCCCATTTCATCGCCCAGTTGAACAGAATGTGCATGATGCTGCGCACGTGCCCCTTGCTCTTCGGTGCAAGATTGAGGTTCATGAGCCATTCTTCTACAAGCAGAGCTTTCACTTTTCTTATCGGAATGCCTCCCCACTTCGGCTTCACATGGGGAGTGATCCACGAACGATACTTGCTCGCGGTGGAATGGCGCTTCGGCAGTTTTTCGCGCACGTAACGGTCTACTAACGCTCCAAACAATACATTCTCATTTTGTTTTTCGGCGTTCCACCGCTAGGCGGTACGATTCAGCCTCTCGCCATGCTTTGGCTTCTGTGGGATATTGCTCGACGGTTCCGACGATCACTGTTTCTCTCTTGCGCCGTCCATCCGGGCCGGTAGTGTTTCGTTCCCAAACCCAGACATCAGGCTTCCTCTTCCGAGATTTTCGACGTAAATAGCCGAACTGATATCGCGCTCGCTTGAACATAATGACTCCTCCTTAGTCTGTTCTAGCGGCACGAGTGACGCGTCGAATGTAACTCTGTTCGCATCCAGCAGTCCAGCTCTGATGCATAGAAGAACCAGCGACCAAACCGAAAATGACCTGGAAGTTCGCGAGTCCGTGCCATGCGCTTGATTGTCTTCGGATGAACACGCACGAGCTCGGCTGCTTCTTCACAGGTCAGCGGACGTTCGATCTCAGATTGTGCTCCTCGCCCGATCAGGTCAGTAACAAGATTAGCGGCACCAGCTGTCTCCCCTCCTGTGGCCCAGTTTTCCGGTTCGGCATTGGATGGATTCAACGTGTCCATTGGAGGACACGTCCGCAAAGATGATTGCTCATCTTCAATGACTTTCGCTGGCAACCTTTCGGAGTCCAAGGGCGACGATTTCAATGTAAGGCGCGAGGCATGCGGTCGTGACGACGCTGTATTCCCGCGCACAGCGAGTTGGGTTGGATGGGGTTTCATGTGTTACTCAGTCTTCGAAAGGACGCCTCCTGCGATCTGCTGACCGTGGCCATTGCTGGCTTGGTGGTTGAACCAGCATTTGTACGAACGCTGCGCCGCGAAGGTTGGCCTTCTCTCTTATCGAGCGCCGCCCGTCGAATTAGCCCATACCTCGGATCTGCGTCCTCGGGGAAATCGCTAAGGAGTGCAATTATCTATAACACCTTGACAATTGTTGAATAGTGGACTATCTGTTGAGCCGTTTACGCATCTTTACACATGTCGAGCTCGTAAATGGAGGTGGCCTATGCCCGCCTGTCGCTTACCCCAGTTCTTTTTCAGGTTTATGCTGGTGGTTGTTTTCGGGTTGCTTCTCCCACTTCGGAGCTACTGCCAGAGCGGACTTTCGCAGAACTCCGGAATAAACGCGAGTGATACTTGGGTCGCGTTCGACCTGTCGTTGCAGACGCAGGCGGCAGTTACGGGCTCTGTGGCGTTCTACAATCCCCAGACGAAAACCACAGGAACGAACTACACGCTTGCGTCCACACCGCGGACGTACCACATGGAACTTGGGTACGACGCGAACGGGCTGATTGTGATGAACGTTTTCCCGACGGGCGCGACCGCCAATCCAATATCGAGCGACGCCAGCTCCATCGGGATGATTCGGTTTGCGAGCGGGAACATTACGGTGTTTGACCAAAATGGCCAGCCAATTCCTTTGATCTTGCCGTCGTCAACCATCGCGGCGTTCAACCCGCTGAGCCTGCTGGGGAGCAACCCGGCACCATCACTGCTTACCTCGCTGGTGGTGCCGAATATCCAAGCGCAAGCACAAACGGCCAAGGCCGCGCTAAGCTTTTCAGCCGACGACTCACAGGCGTTCCTGACGGGGAGTGTGCAGACGACGACCACGAGCAATTCGACGTGGACGTACGTGAAGACGGGCACGACGTGGACGGCGCAGCAGGCGGTTTTCCAAATGAGTTTGCCTTCCAAGGCGGTGACGCGGACGCTGCAATTCTCGAACGTGAGTTCGTTTGACAATGCGACGAACGACGCCGCGCGGATCGCAAAGGGCGATACCACAGTGCCAAAGCCACCGACGACGACAACGCCGGCGGTGCTGACGGGCACTACTACGTCGAGCTGCCCGCCGGCTACGGCCTCGCTGGGGGGAACACAGAACATCGTGTTTGTTCACGGATTTTTCAGCAGCGGCTGCACGTGGCATCGGATGGTGCCGTGGCTGAACCAGGATTTCCGGTTCGGGACAGAGCTGGTGCCGAGTCTCTCTTCCCTCTCGGCGCTCGCGAGCCAAGGGGTGGCTCTGGAGGGAGATATTAACGCGGGAGGGGGAAGCGGATACGTGCTGCTGGGGCACAGCCAGGGCGGGCTGATTTCGAGGTACGCGGCACAGCAGTATCAGGCGGCGAACCCAAGCCAAGCTACGGTGAAAGGAGTTCTGACGCTGGATACGCCGCACATGGGCGCGCCGCTGGCAGCATTGCCCGAGGGGTTCGTAAGCGCGGTGATCGAAGGAGATGCAACGCTACTATTTGACGCGTTCGGCTGCGGAAGTCCTGAAGACGATTTTATCTGCTTCGTGGCGGCGCTCTACTTTTCGTCGGCAGGCGACGTGGCGCAAATAGGCGCATTGACCGACCTTGTTCCCGGGAGCCCGTTCCTGAATGCGCTGAACAGCCAGACGGAAAACTTCAAGCGTGCGGCGGTGATCGGGAATACCCCGCGGCGATGGATCGAGATGCGAGTGGCGGACGAATTAATCCCGCCATTCAACGGCTGCAATCCGGAAGATTCATGCGGAGAGCGAGCTATTGCCCTGGACACGGAGATTTTTTACGACATCGTGACAACGGCGTTTATAATTTCGGAGATCGACTGCCTGTTCTTCTGCGATTACGACGCATGTTCGCTGGCCGATGATTTCCTGGAGTTATTGCTTGTGATGGACGTGGTTGACCTGGACTACAATTTCATCAGCGCGCCGGACTTTACAAACGGAGAGGACGGATTCGTGCCGAGCCCGAGCCAAAATTATCCGTCGCCACTCGCCACACAGTTTTCGATCTCCGGCGCGGATTCGCACTCGGGAGCGGTGAAGAGTGACCTGTCGCGAAATGCGCTGGAGCAGGCGTTGTCGCAAGTATTCCAAGTGCCGACACAGGGGAGTTGCGCGTTTTCGGTTGCGCCAACGGTGTTTGCGACGTCGTCTTCGGCGGCGACGAGCTCATTCACAGTGAACACGGGCGCGGGATGCCAGTGGTCCGCGGTTAGCCAGAATCCCTGGGTGAGCATCACAGGGGGCTCGAGCGGCACGTCGAGTGGGACCGTGTCGTTCTCGGTATTGGCCAATCCGGTTACGGTGCCACGCGTCACGACAATCGTGGTGGGAAACAGCAGCGCGAGAACAAGTTTTCTCGTTCAGCAGTCCGCCCTGTGCACGTACGCTCTGTCGGTTGCGGACGTGGCCTTGCCGTCCGGAGGTGGAAGCGATACAGTGAACGTGACGACTGAGGCGGGATGTCCGTGGATGGCTGTGCCGAACGCAAGCTGGCTTACGATTACGGCAGGTGCAGGGGGCACGGGATCAGGCTCGTTCACACTGACAGCTTCGCCCAATGCGGGAGATACGGACCTCTTGGGCACAATTACGGTGATGACTCAGACGCTGTCCGTTATTCTCGGCAACCCGGTGGGGACTCCCGGCATAGGCTCCGTCACGATCACTGGGTCGTCGCGAAGCGTAGTGATTAATCCTTGCCTCAAGGAGACGATCACTCAATCTGAACCTGAACCTGAACCACTTCCCTCCCCCCCGAACTGCCCTATCACCATACCCGAAACGGGCACTGTCTCCGTGACAGTGGGAGGCCAAAGTTTTACCGCCAGCTATGCGACCTCGACTGCAGCGCAGATTGCCACAAGTCTGGCCAACGCCATGAATTATGCGGATTCGCCCGTGAGCGCGGTGGTTACCGGAACCTCCGGCACGACAATCACAATCACCTCTTCTGTCAAAGGATCGCGAACAAATTACACTCTCTCAACATCCTATACCTATAACACCATTTACTTCTCGTCTCCGGCGTTTGTCGCCAGTGCGTCCGGAGCAATGCTTACCGGAGGAACGGACTGATGACGCGCACGGCCCGGGTCGGCTGCTGTCCTTGGAGCCGGGCCGTTCGTGCGATCATCGTTGGAGCGCTCGTTTCAATGGCCGCTTGCAACGGGGGAGAGCAAGCGACTTCTTCTCCCCCTCCGCCTTCTTCCTCGATTATTCTCACTGAGGTTGCGGACTTTACTGCGTCAACTATCTATGCCATCGCCGGCGGGAGCAGCTTCACCCTCTTTGCCGACGGATCGGGATTCGCGCCCACCTCGGTTCTGCAATGGAACGGGACGGCTCTTCCTACGACGTTTGGCACCAACCAGATTCTGATGGCTACCGTCTCCGGTTCGCTGATTGCCCTGCCAGGCACGGCGCAGATAACGGCCAGGGACGCGTCCTCAGGCGAGGTGTCGAACGCGCTCCCATTCGGGATTGCGTCCCCGGCAACAGCGACGGCTGGCGTTATTGCGCTGGTTAGCGTTGCCCCGGACGGTTCACCCGCGAACGGCGACAGCTTGATCGGCGCTTCGATCAACTCTGCAGGGCGCTATCTGGCTTTCCAGTCCAATGCCACGAATCTGGCGCCTGGGCCAGCCAGTGGATTTGGGGAAATCTACGAGCGGGATACTTGCATCGGGGCGCCCCAGGGGTGCTCCGCGACGACTATTCGCATCACTGTGACTGCTGATGGCTCGCCGGTGAATGCGCACAGCCGTTTCTCGGCAATCAGCGCAGACGGCCGCTACGTTGCATTCGATTCACAGGCAACAAACATTCTCCCGGAGACTCAGACTTGCGGTGGACTCAGCAGTTGCGTCTTCTTGCGCGACACGTGTATTGGGTCGGTCGGTGCCTGTTCCGCGAGCACGACATTGATCTCCGTCGCGCAAGACGGGTCGGCGGCTCCCGGGGGTGTCCCGGCCATCAGCGCGAACTCGCAATTCGTGGCCTTTGATTCCAATGCGCCGAATATTGTGAGCGGTGATACCAGCACCCTCGGAGACGTTTTCATCCGGAATACTTGCGACGCCTTACCCGGAGGTTGCACGCCTGGCAATATTCTGGTGTCCGTATCGTCTGCGGGTACAATGGGAAACGGTGCTTCGAACTTTCCTCCGGCAACAGACCCGCAGTCGAGGTTTGTCGCGTTTCAGTCGAATGCTACGAATCTGGTTTCCAACGACACGCTGGCGCCGGGTATTTTTCTTCGGGACACTTGCCTTGGCGCGCCCGCCCCGTGCACTCCCAACACCGCTCGAGTGGATGTCACCACGAATGGAGTGCAGGCGAACAACGGTGCCTTCCCGGCAACTCCATCGGTCAGCGACAACGGCCGGCTAGTGGCCTTCGCATCGCAAGCCACAAACTTGGTCTCAACAGATGTGGGGGGTGAGGGAAACGTCTATGTCCGCGATACGTGCGCAGGGGCGCCAGCGAGCTGCACGCCCGCCACCAGCATCTCCTCGCTCGCCAATGACGGCTCGATGGCCAATTGTCCCAGCCCCAGCCAGGGGCTCTCCCTCACTCCCGACGGACGCTTCGTGGCGTTTGATTCCATTGCCACAAACCTGGTACCCGGCGATACGTTCCCAGCTTGCGGCTTCGAAGACGTCTTCATTCGAGATACCTGCTTTGGTGCGCCGAGCGGCTGCGTTCCCAGCACGGTCCGGGTGTCTGTCGTCAATTCTCCGTTTCCCCAAACGCCAGGGAACAGTATCAGTGGCCAGCCGGCGATCAGCGCCGACGGACACTACGTGGTTTTTCTCTCCGCTGCGACAAACTTGGTTCCGGGAGTGACCGGCAACGGCCACTCGATGGTGTATCTTGCCAAAACGGGATTCTAGGCTATCGATTTCATCCGTGGGGTGAACGAACTTCGGTGTGAACATTTTTACATCGCGCACTGGATTGCTCAGAATGTAATCCCAGTTCACGGCTGTTCCCATGACTTTGCTCAGCAGATGACGCAGATGGTTTGTGGTTTCCCATGTGAACCCTTGCTTAAGCTTCTCCAGAAGATACTGCTGGATTTCGACCCTGGAGATGTCACACAGGCGATGGTCACCAAACCGTGGAATCAAGTGCTTGCATAGCAGAAGTGAGTAAATCTCCTGCGTAGCAAACTTGAGTGTCGGCAGCACACCCGGCTCGAAATATATTTTGAGGTTGGCTCGTCCGGCGCTTCCCTTCACGGTGTATCTTTCCTCCTTCTTACAAGCTCGCTTCAGCGCGAAGGTGACGCGAGTCAATGCCATGGTGAAGTGCTGTGGTGAAGTCCACTTCACTCCGCGAGCTGAAGCGAAAAACCCCTGCGCCTGAAGTCTGGTACTGAAGTGCACTTCAGTTAGTCTCTTACAACCCAGTCCTCAAAGTCGTTGACACGCACCGGGGGCGGAAATGGATCGAATGAGAACGTGAGGCTCAAACGGCCAGCTCCGTTGCGACACGATTTCCCTGTTACTTCAGGGCTTACCTAGCGAGCACACAAGCCAACTCAGCAACTGCAAATCGGGCACTTCTCTCCTGCCAACAACGTCACCTACGGTTAGCGAACGAGTGATCGACACCCGCCCATTTCAGTAATGAGAGTCGTGAATCTCGCATGGGCACATTTCACCAGGTTCAATGTTGGGGATCGTTTAAGCGAGGGCCTCAAAGATTGTGAGGGTACCCGTTCTGCCGCCGTCACGTGAAGACGCGGAAGATCCTGACTGGAACAAGCAGTTCTTATTTTGCGGAGAAATCAAGGTTCTGCGGAGGCCCTGTGGCGATCTTCAGTTCTTGTTGCTGTCGGGTCTGTTCAGCACCGGTCAAGCGGCCTGACTTCACTCCTAACGCGCACTGAGGCTCGCAGCCATCTACCGTGCTGAATTGCACGTCTGCCAGCCATACGCTTCCTGTCGCTCCCTTGAATAACAGGCCAAAGCTGAGGCTAGAAACTCTCGATGGAACGGCAAACGTCAATTCAACTCTTTGCCACTCGCGCACTTGTCCGGCGTTCTTGATATGCTGTGAGTAGATATCGAGGTACGGAGTCTCATCATAGGTGGCGCTGGCTAGGGCCATTTGCCCCTTAAAACCTGCTGTTCTTACCTTGGCGGTAATTCTCACAGTTCGGCCCAGGTATGGGTCTGCTTTAACCGTCTGAAAAAATGAAACCCGCTCTGAGGTATCGCCGGAATTTAGTTTTAGGCGGACGCTCGGCTTTCCATCTGCCAGCACGGACCGGTCCAGGCTAGCTTGTACGGAATGATCGTCAGGATAGCTCTTCCAGGCTGGAATCGTCTCCCCAGCAACGAGCGGCGCAGTCAGAACTGCAACGGCGGCAAGCGCAGCAATCTGCGCCCGCATTGCGGGGGAATAGCGCATTGGGCTATTATGCCCCAAAACCTTTATGAAGATTGTGGTCACAGGCGTGACCGGATTTCTTGGCGGCCATCTGGCCTCAGCTCTTGTAGATGATGGCCATACAGTCGTGGGCACAGGAAGAGACCGGAAGCGCGCCGAACTGGCGCGAAAGCGCGGCGCAAGCGTGCTGTTGGGAGACATTGCCGAGAAGGAATTTGTGTGCGAGGCGATTGCCGGCGCCGAAGCCGTGGTCCACGCAGCCGCTCTCTCTGCGCCGTGGGGCAGTCGGCAAGCCTTTCTAACCGCGAACGTCACCGGAACGGAAAACGTAGTGGAAGCGTGCCGACGTTATCTTGTGCAGAGGGTCGTCCATGTGTCCTCGCCCAGCGTGACGTTCGCAGGGCAGGATGTCTTTCAACAGACGGAGCAAGCTCCCTATCCGCGAAGGTACCTGAGCTTCTACTCACAATCGAAGAAGATGGCAGAAGACGTCGTCAATCATGCTATCCGCGCCGGATTGCCCGCGACCATTGTTCGCCCCAAGGCGATCTTCGGACCGGGTGATACAACGCTGCTGCCGCGTCTGATAGCGGCCGCCAGGGCGAAGCGACTGGTCCAGGTAGGCACAGGCACCAATTTGGTTGATCTTACTCATGTCGCTAACGTGGTGCGTTCAATTGTGCTCGTCCTGAAGACGGAGTATGCCGTTGGGCAAACCTATACCATTACTAATGATGAGTCTTCGAATCTATGGAGTGTGATCCGTCTTGCCGTTTCTGAAATATTAGCTGGAGCGAACTTGCGGCGGGTGCCGTATCGGGCGGCATTCCTGGCTGCGACTGCGTATGAAGCCCGGGCAGCGCTCACACGCCGAGAGCCGTTTTTGACGCGGTATTCTGTCGCTATCCTTGGCCGCAACCAGACGTATGACATCTCAGCACTCAAGCGTGATACTGGATATACGCCCGGGATTTCCATAAAAGAAGGACTCCGGCAGACCATAGCCGCTTTTAAAGCGGAGGATAGCAGCGGCGATGGGAATTGACTGGTGCAAGATTTATGACACCGGGCGATGCAAGGTTCCAGAGCGCCTGTTGTTTTCCGGCGGCAGCTGGCGGACCATCTTCTGCCATGCGCTAACCGTAGCTCTGCGCCATCCCAGACACGGAATTGTCTTGTTCGATACAGGTGTGGCTCCTCGAATTGAGGAAGTTACCGCGCATTGGCCAAACCGGATGTATCGCTCGGTGGTTCAGTTTGACTGTAGGCCGGAGATGTCTCTGGTGCGGCAGCTTCAGGGGGATGGCGTGGCTCCCGGTGACGTGAGCCTGATCGTGTTTTCACACGTTCATGCCGATCATGTTGGAGGATTGCTAGATTTTCCCAACGCGGAGATTGTCCTTTCCCAGGACGCCCTTAGTTTTGCCCGCAAGATGCGCGGTCTGAAAGCGGTGATGAACGCATATCTGCCCGAGCTTATGCCGGCGGACCTCAACGCGCGATCCCGCGCCGTCGCTTGCGGCGACACCTCGCTCAGCTATTTCAACAGCTTCGATTTGTTCGGCGACGGCACTGTCCGCCTGGTCGATCTGCCGGGACATGCGCCCGGACACATAGGGATGCTGACCAGTGCAGGCGAGAAAAGGTATTTTTTCGTCGCGGACGCTTGCTGGCACTCACGCACGGTGACTCATGGCGAACTGCCACATCGCGCGACGGGATTGATCGTGTACGACTGGAAGGTCATGGAATCAACCATTTGCCGCATACGGAAGTTTTTGGCCAGCCAGCCCGAGCACAATTTGGTCCCATCGCATTGTCCGCTCGCGACAGAAAAGTATTTGGTTGGGGGGAGAGGCGATGTCCGCCAGGTTGTCTGATGTAGTCCGAATTGCTAGCTGTCTTACCGGCGCCAGGCTGCGCTTCCGGCTGCTGCGCGGTCGCGCACTGGCTGCTTATCAGAACGCCCGCGCGCGCAGACTGCTCGAGTTCGCGGTACGGCACTCGCCATTCCACGCACAGCGCTTTCAGGGCCACGACATCAATCGGTGGCGTCAGCTCCCGGCGATTGAGAAGCAAGACATGATGAAAAACTTCAGCAGCTACAACACCGCAGGCATTCCGCTGGAACCGGCGATGAAGGTCGCGGTAGAAGCCGAAGAGAGCCGCGTCTTTACGGAAACGATGTCGGGGTTGACCGTTGGGCTTTCATCAGGGACATCAGGGCACAGAGGCATTTTCCTGGTTAGCCGGTTGGAGCAGCTTCGCTGGGCCGGCGAGATTTTGAGCCGCACCCTGCCAGGAATCAGGGCGAAAGGCTGGAGAGTCGCCATGTTTATGCGCTCGAACAGCAATCTCTACGCAACCCTGGGCTCCCACTGGCTTCGCTTCCAGTATTTCGATTTGTTCACACCTCTGCAGGAATCGGTAGAGAAATTGAATCGATTCGAGCCCGACGTGCTGGTTGGACCAGCGTCGTTGCTTTCGCTGCTGCGCAGGGAGAAGACAGATGGACGTCTTAACATTGCGCCCATCCGGGTCATCTCCGTGGCCGAGGTGCTTGAGCCTCAGGACAAGGAAGCATTGGAGGGCGCTTTTGCCGTGCCGGTGCACCAGATCTACCAGTGCACCGAAGGACTGATTGCCGCATGTTGCGAGCGCGGCTCACTGCACATTCTGGAAGACGTGATCGCGGTTGACCTTGAGGTCCTCGATCAGGATGAAGAGAGCATCCGGGCAGTTCCGGTGATTACTGATTTATGGCGCACCACGCAGCCGATCATTCGCTATCGGATGAGCGACGTAATCGTGGTGGAGAAAAGACCTTGTGGCTGCGGGTCAGCGTTTCGTGTCTTGCGCGCCATAGAAGGCCGGTATGATGACGTGCTCTTTGCGCGTGATGCGGACGGGGGATTGAAACCGGTATTTGCCGATCTTGTCCGTAGAATTCTGCTGCTTGCTTCCGACAGGATTACAGACTACCTGGTGGTCCAGCGCACACTCTCCGCCTGGGATGTAAATCTCGATCTCGATTCGCCGGAGGACTTCCAGATGCTGGCGCACTCCCTGGAGCAGCGGTTTCAAAAAACCCTGGCTGGCTACGGGCTAGTCGCTCCCGAGATCAACGTTGCTCTGGGGGTGCCCGCCAGAGATCCCTTGGCGAAGAAGCGGCGCGTGCGAAGGACTTTTCCTATGAACTGCGTTGAAAAAGGTGATGCGGTGACGGCATAACTGATTTCCTTGAGCGTTCGCAGACAGTGGACATGTGATTCCGCGGCGGTTTCGCTTGCCGGACTCTGTCGTTTCCTGCCGTCCGGTTCGTGAGTCGATGTTCATTCCAAGAAGTTACTGGTAGGGTGACTGATACATCGTGCGGAAGTTCCGTCTTGACGATGGACCGAATGTCGAATGACGCGGCTGAGAATCTCAACCGGCTTCGGGGGGACAGATGAAGCACTTGGCGCGTGTCCGGATTGCGGGTCTGGGTACTTACTTGCCGGATGCGATTGTCCGTAACGTGGAGTTGGGGAAGAAGCTAGGCGTTCCCGATGGCTGGATCGAAAAAGTCACTGGCGTAGTTGAGAGACGGCGGGCCGGAGGCGAAACTACCGCGCAGATGGCTGCGGCAGCGGTGCGCAACGCTCTGGATGACGCGGAAGCGGAACTTGACGAAGTTGAATTGATCATCGGCGCCTCCGCGGCGCCACAGCAATTGATTCCATGCTCCGCGGCGTTCGTGCAAAGGGAGCTGATGGCGCCGGCAGGCAAGAGCGCGTGCTTTGACGTAGGCGCAACCTGCCTCAGTTTTCTGGTTGCTCTGCACCTGGCTTCGCTCTACATCCATTCAGGCAAGTACCGCTGCGTGGTGATTGCGTCGTCTGAGCTTACTTCGTTCGCGCTGAATCCTTCGCATCCGGAGAGTGCGGCGCTCTTCGGCGACGCGGCGGCGGCGGCCGTCCTGAAGCCGACTAGGAAGGGCGAGTCGAGCGCCGTGGGACACTATGCGCTGTCCACGTTCAGCAGCGGTGCCCATCTTACTGAGTTGCGGGGCGGAGGTACGTTTCGCCATCCCAATGATCCGTGCACCACTCCGGAGGACAACACGTTTTCCATGGACGGTCCCGCCGTGCTCAGGATGGCCCTGGAAACAATGCCCGGATTCTTCAAAGCTTTTCTGGAACAGGCAGGCTCGGTTCGCGAAGACTATGATTTCATTATTCCACACCAGGCCAGCCGCCGTGGACTGGAAGTTATGAGACGTGCCCTGGGCTTGAACAGAGATCGCATGTTCATCAATCTGGAGCGCAGAGGGAATTGCATTGCGGCTTCCATACCGCTGGCGCTGGCGGAAAGCAGAAGCGCGGGGCTGCTGCAGCGAGGGCAGCGTGTCCTGTTATTGGGCACTGGCGCAGGGCTGACATTGGGAGCCCTGGAGTTGATTTTCTAGATCCTTTATGAATGCTCTTTTTACACGGCTGATCAAAAACCACCTGGTCTACACCGTTAGCTGGGAGGACTGGGAATTGGACCAGAGCGCCCTGAGGCTGCAGCCGGACGATCGCGTGGTGATGATTACAGGTGGCGGATGCAACGTCCTGAATTTCTATCTTGCCGGCATGCGATGTCTACATGCTGTGGACCTGAATCCCTGCCAGAGCGCCCTGCTGGAGCTCAAACTGGCCGGAGCCGCAGGCCTCGACTTTGCTGACTTCTTCGCGTTGTTTGGCGAAGGGCGACACGCTAACTTCAAAAAGCTTTATAAAGAGAGGTTGCGGCCGAGGCTCTCGCTCTGCGCGCAAAGATTCTGGGACAAGAGACAAGGCTATTTCAGTCCGGGGCTATGGCGACGGCGATTTCATCACCGCAGCACGGCAGGACTGGCGTACAAAATCCTGTTGGAGTGGCGGCGGCTGTGGCCGCAATTGGGAAGAAAGCTCGATGAGTTGTACTGTTTCGACACCATCGCGGAGCAAGCGGCAGCCTATCACGCTCTGGATTTACGTCGACGCTTTCATTCGCGCATGTTCCGCTGGATTTTTCGTCGTGAGATGCTTATGGACCTGATGGCAATCCCGCGTGAGCAGTTCCAACAAATTGAAAAACGCTACCCTGGTGGCATGCCCGGTTTCGCGCAGGACTGCATGGAGAATGTTTTTACGCGCACACTCCTGAAGGAAAATTATTTCTGGCAGGTAGCTTGGTTTGGACGGTTCACGCCAAGCTGCTGCCCGCCGTACTTGCTCCAGGAAAACTTCTCCCGGCTAGCCGGCATAATGGACTCCATTCACATCCACACTGCCACTCTGGCAGAATTCCTGAGCAGCACGGAAGAAAAGTTCGACAAATTTGTCTTGCTCGATCACATGGATTGGCTGGGTGGACCTGACAGGAGCGAGCTGGTTCGCGAGTGGGACGGCATCATACGGACGGCTTCCGACCGCGCGCGCATCATCTTCCGCACGGCCGGGCCGGATGCCGGCTATTTGCAGAATCTTCCCGTTACTTCGCACGGACGGACGGCCATGCTGCAGGACTGTGTCCATTTTGATCGCTCCTTGGCGGCGGAGCTGCATCGGAAAGACCGCGTATCCATCTATGGAAATTTTTACGTTTGCACACTGAACGGGGCGGAGTGAACTTAGGATGACTGTGCCACTGCAAGTTGCGGAAATTTCCAAGAGCTTTGCGCGGAAGAGCGTGCTGACAAACATCAGCCTGGCGGTCCCCGGCGGCAGCCTGGTGGGGATCGTAGGGGAGAACGGCGTTGGGAAATCCACGCTGCTGAAAATCATTGTCGGCGCGATCCGGCCCGACTCCGGCAGCGTCACCCGTGCAGGAAGTGCCGGCTATTGTCCCCAGGAGCCTGAACTGTTTGAAGAGCTAACGGTGCTCGAGAATTTCATGCTGTACGCGGCTGCTCACGGCCTCCCGCGCGATGTCTGGAAAAAGAGAGCAGACGATCTGCTGGGCAAGCTGTCATTCCGCCAATATGAACACTCTATGGTAAAAACCCTGAGCGGAGGAACGCGGCAAAAACTCAATCTAGCCATCGCGTTGCTGCAAGACCCTGATGTGCTCGTTCTGGACGAGCCATACGCCGCTTTTGACTGGCAGACTTACCTTAAATTCTGGGAGCTAGCGGAAGAGCTGCGTGGAATAGGGAAATCGTTACTGATTGTTTCCCACCTGGTCTATGACAAACAGAAGTTCGACCAAATATATGAGCTGCGTTCGGGCTCAGTCGAAAGGACCCAGTGACCAGAGTCCTGACAGCGTTAAAGCTGGCCTGCCTTGAGATAGTCAGAAACCGCACGGCGCTGCTGCTGATCCTTGTTCTGCCCGGACTGTTTGAGACATTGATCTATGTCACGACGCCAAACCGCGTCGTATCTTTCGATCTGCCGTCATTAGGTGCGGAGGAAAGCATTGACGTTTCCGCTCGCGCTGAGGCTTTCGTGTTCATGGCGGTCGTTGCTGTAGCCTTCATCGCGGGCTTCGCTGGCCTGACGCTCATGCAGGGTTCTATCCGCGCGCAGAAGCGACTTGTCCTGAACGGATTTCCCATCTATCAGTTGTTTTTGTCGCGGCTGCTGGCACTACTGCTTCTGATCGCGTTGGTCAGCGTATACACGGGCTGCATTGTGGAAGCCATCATCCACTCGGATCGGTTTGCTGGAATTGTGACCGGGCTCGCGCTCACCGGAGCGGTCTACGGGGCCTATGGCTTGCTGATTGGAGCGCTATGGAAGCGCAGCCTAGAGAGCGTGCTCTCCATTGTCTTACTCACGAACATCGACGTGGGATGGCTCCAGAACCCCATCTTCTATACGGAAGCTACCAACCGGGCGGTCATACACTACTTACCAGGGTATTTTCCTTCGCAGGTTGCCATGGTGTCGGCCTTCACGGAAGCGTCTATCGCAAACGCGACGCTGAGAGCGGCCTTATATTTTCTGGTTCTGTTGTTAACGGCTGGTGCATTCGCCTATCGCAAACTGCGCGCTTTTGCTTAAGCCGCCGGTTACGCGTTCCCCCTCGCCTCACGAGGGTGCCGTCCCAGGTCGGCACGCCGCTTTGACTTCGCGCTCGACAGGAGAACCAGTTCCGCCTGGTCACATTGGCGATCGTGCCTGGATCACGGCGCACTCGGAAACAATCCAGCTGGCCTTGTATCGGACTTTGCGAAGCCTCCCGGATTCAACTCAGAAATTGTCTCGAAAAAGGGGTCGGGTCAAGAACTGCAAGGTGTGTCCAATTTTTTGTCTCATTCAAGGGGTTCAGCCCAAAGACTTGGGAACAACTTGGGAACAAACTCTGCCGAATACCGTGCAAAACCGTAATGCGTGACATAGGAAAATGCTGGACGAACCAACTACTTAGCGTTTCTGCTCTTACCTTCTAAGCAGAGGTTCCCCAGACTAGATCATGACTGAAGGGCCAACTTATAGCCCAAGGGATATGCGTCGGTGTGCCATCCGTGCCACTCAGAATTAGTTACAGACCAACGCATTCTCGCTCTTATTGCTGCCTTTTGCTGCCTCGCGGTTTTCGGAAGTCCTGTGAGGTGAATGGGAAAGCTGGTAGGGGCGGTGGGGATCGAACCCAACACCCCTATGTTCTAAAGTTGACATCTTTGTTTTGGGCATAGGCAGGCTTGGCATCTTCGAGTCCGGTTGTCACCCGTGCCACCGAAAACCATCGCACAAAACCGGTCGATTTGCTCTTAATGCCGCCTTTTGCCGCCTCTTTTTTTTGTAACATCCGTCACACCAAAAAGATATGGCGGAAGCGAGTGGGAGTCGAACCCACCTTCGAAGCCCGCGAAGGGCTCGAACGGCAGCTTTGAAGGCTGCGAGGACCACCGGGCCCCCTGCGCCTCCGTCCGTGGAATTATAGGGGTATGGCGGACAGCGTTCAACTCTTCGGGGAGCCGGCGGCAAACTTTTTGCGGGCGAGGTCGAGTAGTTTCGGATCCGTGCACACTTCGTAGTATGGGCGATTCCCTTGCGCGCCGATTTTTGCACCAGGCAGCAACTGGCGAACGAAACCCTTTCGAATCACGATGGGCTCAAGTGAATCTCCGAGCGGAACTTCGCCGAAATATAGCTGAACGCGTTCCTTGCCCCAAGGCATGGGGAAATTACCCCCCATCGGCGCAAGTGCAATCTCCGCATTTAGCTTGTTGAATCCCTCTTCGTTGATTTCAATCCCATTCTGGTTGTAACGCACAAGCAGCTCTTCGCCTTCGTCGGCTTCCGCATCCTCCATCAACGTCTGCAATAGATACACGTTGAATGGCGCCGGATTTTTCTGAAAAAGCCGTTTCGCGATTTTCGACGAGCTGGAGAGACGGTCTGAAAGGTTCAACGCGCGAGAAATCATGATCTTCGAATCGCCATCGGTCCAGAGCGATGGCGCGGAATCCTGAAACGCGACGCCCACGCCGAGTTCCAGCGCCGGAAGGCCGGAACCGCTGGCTCGCTGATTATAGCTCTGCGTTACTGCGAGGATTTCGCGCGCCAAAACACAAGCTCGCGCCACTCCGCGTGTGGTGGCCCGCGTGGACTCCGTTTCATAAATGGCCAGGATGATGGCGTCGCCTTCGATAAATACAGTGGCCGCGCCGTAGCGTTCCAGCATGCGCTTCACCGGTTCATGCAGGCTCATGCTGATGTGCGAAGCGGGGTTCATGCCGCGCGCCAGCAAATCCTTGGTAATGCCGGTGGAACCCCGCACGTCGGCTTTTATCACCGTATGGTTTATAACGGGATCCTCAGCCGGTCGGCCTTCATCCGGATGCAAGAATTCGTACAGGCTCTTGTTCGCGCGAGAAAGTTCGCGAGCGCGCTCGGAACGCACCAGGTTGATACGCTCCATCCATGCTGCGACCTGCTGATAATTTCGACGGTCGCGGCGGAAACGCATCAAATCCTTGGCAAATTGCAACCCTGTGGATGACTGCTCGTCCGGCGTGCTGCGGCGGATCGAGCGCGAGGCGTCATCTAGACGCTTCATCGAAATCTTGCGCGCGGGAAATTGCTCCAGAATGGCCTCTACGCGCTTCGCTTCCTCGCGGTTTACCAGAGCTTTCTTCAACGCCTGCAAATGGACTGGCGGACAATAATCCGAATGGATTTTTCTCAGTTCGTAGCTCGCCAAGACGTGGAAAAGCAGATCGCGCTCCTCCAAACGGTGCACCCACTCTTGCAGAAGCTGAGTGCGCGTCGCCGGCGACGCTTCGCCCTTCCCCCCGGGCGCTTGCGAATCGAAAAGTCTGCGTGCATTTTCGGGCTGGTTCAAATAGTCACCCAGTCGGCTGCGATATTCCTCGGTCAGGAAGTTCATGCGCTGCTTCGCAGCGTCAATCTGAGTGCCCAGCTCTACGAGTTTTGTTTCCAGCGAGAAGGACTTCTCGTGCAAACCTGCTCGTTCCCCGTGCGATTCCGCGGAGGCTCCTTTGCGTTTGAAGAGCCACGGAAAACCCTCACTGCCCTCCCCTGAGCGGCTAGTCAGTTCTTCCTGCTCTTCTTCGATGTGCGCCATCTCCGATCGCAACAACCGCGCTTGCTCCAGCAAGCGCTCGTGAGTCTTGCGCGCCTTGCTGAAATCTTCCGAACTATCTCCAGTCAGAATCAGGTCCCGCACGAAGTCGAGCAGCAGTCCATCGAAGATTTCAAATCGATCGGGGTCATTTACGAAATTCCCCATCAGCACGTAATGCTCGAGGAAAAGATGATCGTCGTTGCCGCTGTCAACAAATAGAAAACGATTTTGCAGCAGGTCGTAGGCCTCATGGAAATCTTCGCCGAAAAGCGCCCGGCGCGATTTTGAAAGTGTGCCTTCTTCCACGTCGTGCCAAACGCGGCAGAGCGTTTCGCCGACCACCCTGTAGATATTTTTCTTATCCGCTTGGATCTCGGCGATTTTTGAACGCATCACGTGAGCCTGCTCGCTGTGCTCGAACAGCTCGCCGCGGCTGCGAATCCATTCCTTGCACTCTATGAGTAAGCTGGAAAATTGGTTGCCCAACTCGGCAGTGATGTGCTTCAGCAGCGCAAGCTGATGCAGTAGATCGGTTTCGATGGACTGCTGAAATTTTGCGCGAGTGAGGGACGCCTGCAGGATTTCTATCAGGATCTTTCGGAATGCGGCGTGTTCGGGGGTGCCAGACTGCTTGCGATCGTTGCCGTACACCAGGCTGATATTCACAGTCTGGCGCACTAGGTCGAGCAAATATTTCCGGATAAATTCGACGAAGCGCGGGCTCAGATAAACGTCATAATGTATGTTGTCAACGCCCACGGTAAGGCTGGCCAGCCGAATTTCGGCCGTGTAAGGCTCAAGCTTCATCCGAGCCGGATGGGCGGTCGACGGCGCAGTATAAGTTTCGGGCATACGAATACGGTGTATCCTGAGCCTCTACGAGGCATAGGAACTCGTTTCCACATTTACTTTATCTGAGGGAAAATGCCGGACGCAATGGAACGAGTCTTAACCGTTAATGCATCTCGTGACAGCGCCAACTCGGGCGGCGAATTCGGCATCGGATCGATCGACGAAAAGGGCGATTACGGCGATGATTTCGGAATTTCGACCCTTTCCGGCACCGGCATTCCTTCAAACAGCGCCGATCAGGGTCCCTGCCTCTATCTCGGCCCTCGCGGCCAGCGATGCAGCCGCCGTGCGACAAAGGCTGGTTTCTGCGCGATCCATCAACCCGGTGCAGCAATCGGCGGAATCGCAAAGCCTTCGAAGAAACTGATCGCCTCGCTCCTCGCCATCGTGGCAGTAATCTGGCCCTATCTCGCGGATATCGTGCGGGAAGTGATTCGCTGGATCCATGCCCATTGAGCAGGCTCGGCGAGCTTTCGTTAGTTGTGGCGTAGAACGTCGTTTGGAAACGCGCAATTCCGGGTAAAATAGCGGGCCATGCCAAAACTACTGGAAGGAAAAACAGCAATCGTTCTGGGCGTTTGGAATAAATGGAGCATCGCTCACGCGATTTCGCAGGCCTTCGTCCGTGAAGGCGCCACGCTTCTGCTCACGCACCAGAATGAGCGCGCAAAGCCTACCGTCGAAGAACTCGGAAAGGAACTCGGGGTTGTTAATTACTATCCCTGCGACGTGCAGCTGCAGTCGGATATCGATGCTCTTGCCGCGTCGCTGAAAGCGGAAGGCCGGAAGATCGATGTGGTTGTGCATTGTCTCGCGTTTGCGAACCACGAAGACTTGAACCAGCCTTTCGTGAATACTTCGCGCGATGGATTCAAACTGGCGCTCGACGTCAGCGCCTACTCGCTGGTCGCTGTCTCCAAAGCGCTCGCGCCTCTCATGACCGACGGCGGCGCAATCATGACCCTCACCTACTTGGGATCCACCCGCGTGGTCACCAATTACAACGTGATGGGCGTAGCCAAAGCAGCACTCGAAATGTCGATGAAATATCTAGCGAGCGAATTGGGAGCCAGCAAAATACGCGTCAACGCAATTTCCGCCGGCCCCATCAAAACAATTTCCGCGCGCGGCATCAAGGACTTTTCAAAAGTTCTCGATTTCGTTCAGCAGCACGCGCCACTACGCCGCAATACCGATCCCGCGGAAGTTGCCGACGCAGCCGTGTTTCTCGCGAGCGATCTGGGCCGCGGCGTCACCGGAAATGTTCTTTACGTGGACTCCGGATTCCAAATCATGGGTTTGTAAGCGGGCATCGAAAACCGCGACAAATTATTCGCTCAGCGTCTTAACGCAAAACGTTTTCGTCATCCACGATTGAAATTCTGCGAGTATCCTCCGCAACGTGCTCCAGCTGAATCCGAACGACAGGCCAATCCACGCGCAGCGCAAACCTTTCCGGCCATTCAACAATCACCACTGCATCTTCCGAAAATACATCCTCGAGTCCCAGCGTCTCCAGATCGTAAAGCCCGGAAATGCGGTACAAATCCACGTGATATACCCGTGCCTCGTGGTCGTATCGGTGGACAAGCGTGAATGTGGGGCTGGTGACTTCGTCCTCCGTGGCCGCACCGATTCCGCTGACGATTCCCTTCGTGAGTGTGGTCTTGCCGGCGC
>PKWH01000310.1:0-6272 GCA_003131985.1 Acidobacteriota bacterium
CTTTCAGGCGGGCTTGGGGCCATTGGCCCCCTATCGCTGCCCCTATAATAGACCATTCAAAGCGAAAAATGTTTGGATGCTAAAGTGTCCGGATAGTTTCTGCTTTGCTCCGTCTTGCTCCTCACTTTGTTAAGTGTGTTGTAACTAATTTTCGCGCTGAGTTGGCAGCCTAGGGTCACGTTGGGACAGTTGAGAAGCTCGTGGCACAATGGACTGTAAGTCAAGATGGATTGCAGCGTGAAGATAAATACAAACATCCGTGGCTGGCTACGATTGCTACTGTTCGCATGGGTTGCTGCGTACCTATGGCGAAGTGCCCTTTACCCTAAACCCGGTGAACCGAAAGGTCTTCTTGACCGCGCACTCCGTATATTCGGCGCAGTACTAATCTCAGCGCTTGTGATCTATTTCCTGGCCTACGGACTAGGGCTCTGGGGTCTCGACGGTTCGAATTCAAATTGAACGACCTTCGCCCGGTTCGCTTGTCCCTGGCGGTAAGCGGGTGTTAAACTAGGGCGCAATTATTCGAGCAAGCCTAAGGACACGCCGTGGCGGACCACAAAAAAGAAGAAACCTTCAAAGTTATAGACCGTCGGCATTTCACCGGCGAGGGCGATTTACGCCCGGAAGTCGTCGAACTCGAGCGCCGCGAAGAAGAAGCCGCCGCCAAAGAAGCCGCAGCGAAGAAAGCCGCGAGGCTTCGCCGGCCACACAGGCGATGCGGGCGTAACACAACGAAAACTGGCGCGAACCCAGCCGCAAAAGCCGCCACCGCAGGCGCCGTCTCGGAATATGACATCCTCGGCGCAAATCAGCACTCAGCTCCAAAAGACAATCCAGGCTCAGGTCTAATAACTCCCAGCGCACAGGGCGACTTGCCATTGCCAGAAACCGCAGAAGCCCCAGCCGGAGAACAAAGCCACTCCTCGCGCAGTTTTCAAATGCTCGTGGACTTCCTCACCCGCAACGCTGCCGCCATGCTCGGCGGAATGGCTGACCCGCAAACCGGCCGCCCTTTCGTTGATCTCGAAGGCGCCCGCGAAGTGATCGACATGCTCGACGCTCTCCGCGAAAAAACCCGCGGAAATTTGTCCAAGGAAGACGACCAGCTTCTCATCGAAGTCCTAGGAAGTTTGAAGCTCACATTCATGGAAATTTCGAAAGCAGCCGCCGAGGCCATGACCAAGAAGGCCAAAGCGAAATAACAAATATCGGGCATCGCCGTTCGTATTGGCGGGCTACAAGAAGCACCAGGAATAATATTTTTCAGTGACGAATCGGAACCGGTTTTTGCCATTCACTCCGAAATGCCCATTTTGCAACTCACTGTACTAGGTTCCGGCACCTCCATGGGCGTCCCCACGCTCGCCTGCCACTGCGCCGTGTGCGAATCGCCCGACCCGCGCGACAAACGCACCCGGCCCTCTGTCCTCCTCGCCTACAACGGCCACAACATAGTCATCGACACCACGCCCGACTTCCGTTTTCAAGCCATGCGCGAAAAGCTCGATCGACTCGACGCCGTCCTTTACACCCACGGCCACGCCGACCACATTCTCGGCCTCGACGATATACGTCCATACAACTTGAAGCAGCGCGCCCTGATTCCGCTTTACTCATCGCTGGAAACGCAAGCCACCTTGCGCAAGCAATTCGCTTATATCTTTGACGACGCTCCAACCGTCAGTTCCATGCCCGGAGTGGAAATGCACACAATCGATGGCCCCTTCGAACTCTTCGGCCTGAAAATAATTCCCGTCCCGGCGAATCATGGCCCCACATCCGTTCTAGGCTTTCGCTTCGGCAAGGCGGCATATCTCACCGATTTCAGTTCCGTGCCGGAAAGCTCGAAAGACCTCTTGCGCGGCCTCGATGATTTTATTCTCGACGCTTTGCGCTACACTCCACATCCCATGCACTCAAACGTGGACCAATCCCTGGCCCTGGTGAACGAGCTAAAACCGAAACGCGCCTGGTTCACGCATATCTGCCACGATCTCGGCCACGAACAAGCAAACGCCAAATTGCCCAAGGAAGTGCGATTGTCCTACGACGGCCTGAAGTTCGAGGTGCAAGTCTGATGCTCCCCGATGAACTGAAACACCGCATGCGCCTCGCACCAACTCTGCGTCTGGATATTGCCTACTCAGCCGAAGGATGGATCGAGCGCTTCGGCAACTCGCGCAAGCGCACCGTCGTAACCATCGGAAACTTTGACGGCGTGCATTTGGGCCATCAAAAGATTCTTAGCGGCGTGGTGGAACGCGCTCGCGCAAATGATTTGGAAAGCGCTGTCCTCACTTTTTATCCGCATCCCGCGCGTGTTCTCAGACCGGACGCCGCGCCTACTCTCCTCATGACTCTCGAACAGCGCCTCGCCGCGTTCGACGCCATGGGCATCAACGCTGCCTTGGTCCTGCAATTCGACCCAGAACTCGCCAAAATCAGCGCCGAAGATTTCGCTAAGACATTTCTAGTGGACTCCCTGCGCGCCAAGACCGTACTGGTCGGAGAAAGCTTTCGCTTCGGAAATCGCCAAGGTGGCGACGTAAAGTTGCTCCAGGAAATCGGCAGACGCTCCGATTTCGAAGTCGTTATCGTGCCGCCCGTTGTCGAAAACGGCTTGATCGTTTCGAGCACCGCGGTTCGCGACGCCCTGCGCGAAGGCCGTGTGGCTGACGCCGAGCCGCTCCTCGGCAGGCCGTTTTCGCTCAAAGGTGAGATTCGCCCCGGCACCGGAAAAGGGCGAGAGCTTGTCGTCCCAACTTTGAACCTGGCCACCGAGCAAGAGACCTTGCCCAAAAACGGCGTGTACGCAACCGCCACCGTAGTCGGGCCGAAAATCTATTGGTCCGTGACCAACATCGGCGTTCGTCCCACATTCAATGGCCACAATTTAGCAATTGAATCGCACCTCTTCGATTTCGCCGAGCAATTGACCTCCGGCAAAATGGAAGTAATATTCCTCAAGCGCCTCCGCGACGAGCGTAAGTTTTCGGCTCCGGAAGCCTTGCGCGAACAAGTGCTGAAAGACATCGAGCAAGCAAGAAGCGTAGTAACCGCTAACCAATAGGAATAGAAATGGAAAACAAAGAAGTCGCCAGAATCCTCCGTGAAACCGCGCAATTGCTGGAAATCGANNACTCCGCGAGCTTCCCGGTGTCGGCGAAAACATGGCCGAGCACATCTGCGAAATCCTACAGACTGGCGATTACAAGCTCCGTCAAAAGCTTCTCAAAAAGTACCCCGCGACTCTCCTGGAGCTTTTGCATTTGCAGTCGCTGGGTCCGAAAAAGGTTCTGTTCCTCTGGGAGACTTTCCAAGTTTCCACAATTGAAGGCGTAGAAAAGCTCGCCCGTGAAGGCAAGCTCCGCGAGCTTCCGGGTTTCGGCGAAAAGAGCGAACAAAATATTCTAAAGGCCACCGAATCGGCGAAGCGNNAAGTCCGCCGCGGCAGTCGAATCCGTCACTCCCGCCGGCTCTCTGCGCCGAGGACGCGACACCATAGGCGACATCGATCTCTTGGTCACCATGCGGCCCGGACACGACAAGCAGAAAAACGTCGACGCGGTTGCCGAACACATTCTGAAATACCCCGGCATCGATCAAACCCTCGCGCACGGCGAAAACAAAGTCAGCGTCCTGCTCGGCAGCGGATTCCAGGTAGACGTCCGCATGCTCGCGAAAGAAAACTTCGGCGCCGCTCTGCTTTATTTCACCGGCTCTAAGTCCCACAACGTCGCCCTCCGCGGCCGCGCCCTCGATATGGGCTGGACGCTGAACGAATATGCAATGACCACGCTGAAAGGCGGCAAGGTCGTCGCGGGAAAGTCGGAGGAGGAAATTTACGCCAAGCTCGGCCTCGATTACATCGAACCTGAACTTCGCGAAATGACCGGCGAGATCGAGGCTGCTGAAAATAAAAAAATGCCCAAGCTCGTCAAGCTTCAGGACATTCGCGGCGACCTCCAAATGCACACCACCGCCTCGGACGGCCGCAACTCCATCGAAGAAATGGGCGAAGCAGCAAAAGCCCTAGGCTACGAATACATCGCCCTCACCGACCACTCAAAAGCCGTCACCGTCGCAAATGGCATGGACGAAAAGCGCACTCTCGCCCAAATCAAGAAAATCCGCGCCGCTCAGGAACGCGTCCCCGGAATCCGCCTGCTAGCAGGAATCGAAGTCGACATTTTGAAGAATGGCTCCCTGGATCTCAGTAACGAAGTCCTCGCGCAACTCGACGTCGTCGTCGCCTCGGTCCATTCCTACATGCAACTCGACCGCGACGCCATGACCGACCGCGTCCTCGCCGCCATCGAAAATCCTTACGTTCAAATCATCGCCCATCCCACCGGACGCCTGGTCCTGCGCCGCGATGCCTTCGATTACGATATGGAAAAAGTTCTCGATGCCGCGAAGAAAAACGGCGTCGCCGTCGAATGCAACGCCTACCCCGACCGCCTTGATCTGAAAGATATTCATCTTCGCATGGCCAAACAGCGCGGCATGAAAGTCGTGATCTCCACCGACGCTCACAACACCACTCACTTTCGATTCATGAAATACGGCGTAATCACCGCCCGCCGCGGCTGGCTGGAAAAAAAAGACGTCATCAACACCCTTCCGCTCGCCGAATTCCTAGCCGCCCTAAGGCCCAAGCCCAGCGCCGCCGTGCCAAAGCCCAAGGCGGCCAAGAGCAAATCTGCGTAGCCGCTGCGCGTGAGCGCAGGTTGAATCGCGGGTCGGTTTTCGTAGCGCCGGGCCCGTCCCGTGAATCCCGAAGGGATTCATCCTGAGTGCATTCGCGAAGGGCCGGCTCTTTTGATTTTTTTTAGCTTCGCGAAGGGACATCACGGAACATTTAGAGCTGGAACACCGTATCTCATAATGACGCACAACTTAACCGGAGGCACCCATGAACCGAACAGTCCTAGCAGGCATTTTCCTCACGATGCTCGCACTAGCGACGCTCGCAGCCACCCCGGCCCACGCTGACGACTGGTCCAAAACCTACCAGATCAGCGGCCGCGCCGACCTCCGCGTCTCCACCGACGATGGAGACGTCACCATCATCGGCTCCGATCAAAAACAAATTGACGCCCACGTCACCACCGAGGGTTACAAAATCAGCTCCAGTGAAGTGCGCATCGAAGAAAGCCAGAGCGGCGACCACGTCGTCATCAGCGTCAAAGTGCCACATTTTAATTTCTCCTTCTTCGGCAGTAGGCACAAGTCCATCAAAGTTGAACTGCACGTTCCCCGCGAGCTCGAACTCGACGTGGAAACCAGCGACGGTAACGTTGTCGCTCAAAATGTCGCTGGCAGCGTGCATTTCAATACCGGCGACGGCAACGTCACTGCCACCGGCGTTCGCGGCGACATTCGCCTTCACACCGGCGACGGCCACATCACCGGAACAAACTTCGACGGCACTCTGGATGCGAGCACCGGTGACGGCAATCTCCAAATCAGCGGCCGCTTCGATTCCCTCACCTTGAAGACCGGCGACGGTAACATCGAAGCTCAGGCAGGCGGCGGTTCAAAGGTGGCAAACACCTGGACCGTGCGCTCCGGCGACGGCCACATCACCATGCGCGTCCCCGCCGATTTGAACGCAAACGTGGACGCCCACACCGGAGATGGCTCGATCACGCTCGATATCCCAATCACCGTGGCCGGTTCTTTAAGTCACTCTTCTGTCCACGGAAAATTGAATGCCGGCGGCGGAACCCTCTCGATCAGTTCAGGAGACGGCTCGATCCACCTCGAAAAGCTTTAACAAATATCCCGACCGGGCGGCAAAAAGTTTCCGATGTGTGGAAAACCCAGGGAAACGGGTCCCTCCTGACACAAGAAATCGGAATGGAACAGCGCTTAATTCCTTAGAATCAGCATAATCCCGTGCGCTGGAATTTGGCCCCCCTCGTGCCTTACTTATTTGGAAGCCAGAGTCGATTCTGGAAGTGAGGCCACCATGCTCGCGTACACCATGATCGCCGTTCTCGCTGTCCTTGCTTTCCTCTGTATTTCACATGTCATCCCCGCCATGGCTCGCCGCAAGACGCTGTCGAATTCGCCGTCCGAAGTTGATAGTGAAGCCACCGCGCTGAGATACACCCATCCCCACGCCCGTTCTCTTTCTTTGGCGAAAGATCGCAAGTAGTCCGTTCACCGGCGTCAACCACTCTCCCGCGAAGACTGATTCGATTTGCAAAACTCACAGCGTTGCCGCATCATAAGTTGTTTTGTTTCGCACATTCATCCCGTTA
>PKWH01000310.1:6279-21499 GCA_003131985.1 Acidobacteriota bacterium
TATGGGGGAAACCGAATGCGCAGGCCAGTAAGTGTTGCTCCGCCAAAGGGAAAATTGGGAATCCTGATGCCGGGAATGGGCGCCGTCGGCACGACGTTTATGGCCGGCGTCGAATTAGTGCGCCGCGGTCAATCTGTTCCAGTAGGCTCGCTGACGCAGTTGGGCACCATCCGCCTCGGCAAACGCACTGAAGCCCGCACGCCCAAGATTAAAGATTTTGTGCCGCTCGCCAAACTCGACGACCTCGTCTTCGGCGGCTGGGACGTTTTCAAGGACGACGCTTACCAGGCCGCCTCCAACGCCGGAGTGCTCGACGCCAAGGACCTCGGGAAGGTGCAGAAGTTTCTCAAGACCATCAAGCCCATGAAGGCGGCGTTCGACCAGCATTACGTGAAGAATTTGAGCGGCCCCAACGTTAAGAAAGGCAAAAATAAATTCGATCTCGCCGAGCAGCTCCGCGAAGACATCCGCAATTTTAAGAAGAAAAACAAGTGCGACCGCCTCGTCATGGTCTGGTGCGCTTCCACCGAAACATTCCTGAAGCCCCAGGACGTGCACAAGGATCTGAAATCCTTCGAAAAAGGAATGCGCTCGAACGACCCATCCATTGCTCCGTCCATGCTCTACGCCTACGCCGCCATCAGCGAAGGCGTTCCTTTCGCCAACGGCGCCCCGAACCTCACCGTCGATATTCCCGCTCTCGAGGACTACGCGAAAACGAAAGGTGTCCCCATCGGCGGCAAGGATTTCAAGACCGGCCAAACCTTGATGAAGACGATTCTCGCCCCCGGATTTAAGGCCAGAATGCTAGGCATGAACGGTTGGTTTTCAACCAACATCCTAGGCAACCGCGACGGCGAAGTGCTAGACGATCCCGGCTCGTTCAAAACCAAAGAAGAATCCAAGCTCGGCGCTCTCGAGTATATTTTGCAGCCCAAGCTTTATCCTGATCTTTACGGCACCATCCATCACAAAGTCCGCATCAATTATTATCCGCCGCGCGGCGACAACAAAGAAGGCTGGGACAATATCGACATCTTCGGCTGGCTGGGTTACCCCATGCAGATCAAAGTCGATTTCCTCTGCCGCGATTCAATCCTTGCCGCGCCCATCGTTCTCGATCTGGCGCTTTTCTTCGACCTCGCGAAACGCGCAGGCATGCACGGCATTCAGGAGTGGCTGAGTTTCTATTTCAAGTCGCCAATGTGCGCCAAAGAGCTGTACCCCGAGCACGATCTTTTCATCCAGTCCATGAAGCTGAAAAACACCCTGCGCTGGATGATGGGCGAAGACCTAATCACGCATTTGGGAGCAGAGTATTACGACTAGCATGGCCGCTTAGGAGTGTTCCGTAGAGGCGCACCATACTGCGCCCGCCGCAAGTTCTTGGCACGTTCGCGCCGCGGTGTCGTAGCGCCGGTTCGTCCTCGCCCAGAATTTTCGGCCTCGGCTTTTGTAGCGCTGGACTTCAGTCCGGCATCTTCGTTTGGGCTTTAATCTAAAACAAATTCCAAAGAAACTGGTTGTACACTTCGTGATGGAACTGCACTTCCGGTGCCTTCACAAAAGTCCCCAGCTGTCGCGGACACCGATCTGCCGATGCCTGTTTCAAGTCCGCGTAACGATTCTTCACATCCTCGCCCAAAAGTTTCGTAGTCCACGCGGCTTTCCGAAAATCATCGATCGCAGCGTAAATATTGTCCGGCAAATATCGTTCGGCTTGCCGCAAGTTCTTAATTTTCGACGTCTCGCCCTCCAGCCCGGTTTTAAACACCGACAGCATCACCATATACGGATTCGCATCCGGCGACACCGAGCGCACTTCCACCCGCATGCTTTTTTCGTTGCCGATCGGTATGCGTATCATTGACCCGCGGTCGATAGCCGACGCCTTGATCTGGTTCGGCGCTTCAAAATGCGGATCGAGCCGTCGATATGCATTGACGCTCGCGTTCAGCAGCAAACAAATATCGTTCGCATGTGTAAGTATCCGGTCCACAAACGCCCAGCCGAATTTGCTCAGCTTTTCTTCCCCTTTCGGATCCCAAAAAATATTTTTCCCGCCCTTGCTGACGGAAACGTTCGTGTGCATCCCGCTTCCGTTCACTCCCACCACCGGCTTCGGCAGGAAGCTTGCCGTAAGGCCCATTTTGGTCGCCACCTGTCGGCAGATCAGCTTGTAGAGTTGGATCTGATCCGCTGCAGCTACCACCTCGCCATATCCGTAATTAATCTCAAATTGTGAGGGCGCCACTTCCGGATGATCCTTCTCGTTCTGAAAACCCATCGCGCGCTGCACTTCGGCGGTTGTATCGATAAACGTCCGCAGCGGATCGCCCGGAAGCGAGTGGTAGTACCCGCCCGTATTCACGTAGTCGAATTTGCGCGATTCGTAGTACCCGCGCTCCGCGTCCGCACCGTTAAAGAGGAAGCCCTCGATTTCGTTCGCCGCGTTCAGTGTGTACCCGTCGCTTTTGTGCAGTCCGTCGGCGAATGCCTTTAACACGCCGCGAATATCCGCGCTGTACGGCGTGCCATCCTTATCAATCACCTGNNCAGGCGCAGATCGCTTTCGCGTTGCGCCGTGAATCCGCGAATCGACGAGCCGTCAAACGTCAGATTGTCCCAGCTCTTCACCAGGAATTTCTTGTCGTAGTCCAGCATATGTAAACGGCCTTCCAGGTCGCTGAACAACACCGTCACTGCCTTGATGCGCTTCTCGTCCGTAAGATACTTGATCCGTTGCTCCTGTATCTTGTGGGCCGGGGCCCGGTTCCGCCTCCCCTCTTTCGCCTCTAAATTCATATCTTCCAGCTCGTCGTATGGAATCGACAGAAAGTTTCTAAGCTCGTTAGGCATGAATCTCCTTGAGGTGGAAAATACCGCTCTTGTATTGCTGAATTGTCTTGGGACGAAACATCCAGGCGCTAGGGTATCGCGGAGGAATTCCAACCGTCAAATCCAAAATCGTTTCCCCCGAAAAGAAACTTTTATCGGAGCCATAAAAAAACCTTTGCCGTCGCCGCCAGATTCTCCATTCGCCTCGGTTCTCGCCGCCCTCAAAATCCGGTTCCGTAGGGACGCTGCTTGCTGCGCCCGCTGTAGCGCGGCCCAGCCTCACCCCACGTCGTCGCCCCGCCTTTGTAGCGGCGGCCTTCAGGCCGGCGGATTTTGCTTCTAATGCTTGAATCTCCCAATCAACTCCGCCTCCGCCAAAATGTGCCCCTTCATCGCCGCCTCAAGCTCCTCTTTCTTCGAATTGGGCTTCAGGCCCGTCTTCGCATCCAGCGCATACAATTTAAAAAAATAATGATGCGCCGGCCCGCCCTTCTCAGGACACGGCCCCGTATAACCTGACTTCCCCCGAACGTTCTTCCCCTGCTCCGAACCATCAGCCAGTTTCTTCTTCGTAGGTACTCCCTCCGGCAACGACCGCGTTCCCCCGGGAATGTCGTAAATCAGCCAATGAACCACCGTCTTCGCCGGCACATCCGGATCATCCATAATCACCGCAAAACTCTGCGTCGCCGCCGGCGCATCAGTCCAAGCAACCGCCGGAGAACTATTCGCCCCGTCGCAACTATATTTCGCCGGTATATCCCCGTCCGCCTCAAACGAAGTGCTGCTCAGCTTCAGCACCGGCCCCGCGTCCTTTTGCTTCCCTTCTTGCGCACTCACGGCCAAGCCCAATACCGAACAGAATAATGCCGCGGCTACACAACCGAATAGACGGTGCGAAATATAATATCGACCAAATGTTTTCAAGATGCACTCCTGTCAGCCTCAATATACCCGAACGGAATCCCGATTAGAATCTCCTCGCACGTCCTCTCATCATTCGCAAGAAAGCCGTACAATGGCACATTCTACTTCGAGGATCTTCAGAAGGCGGACTTGCATGGTTGAAACATTCGAACGCAACGGCTACCTAATCTCCACCGATCCCGCAAAATTTGATCTCGACGCGATTCATGCCTACCTGGTTCGCGCCTACTGGTGCGAAGGCATTCCGCGAAAAACGATGGAGCGCGCCATCGCCAATTCCTTATGCTTCGCGCTGTTTCACGGGAAAACTCAGATCGGTTTCGCGCGAGTCGTCACCGACTCCGCCACCTTCGCTTACCTCTGCGATGTCTACGTCCTAGAAGACCATCGCGGCAAAGGCCTGGGAAAGTGGCTGATGAAATGCCTGATGGGCCATCCAGCTCTGCAAGGCTTGCGCCGCTTCAGTCTGGCGACTCGCGACGCTCAAGGCCTCTACCGCCAATTTGGTTTTCGCGAACTCAGCAAGCCCGACTCTAAAATGGAAATCCTCCGCCCGGACATTTATCGATGATCTTCGAGTTACCGACGACTGGTTGTGTCACCTGCGAGTGCTGGTCCAGCTTCCGTTAGCTGCTCACCGGCGCCGTTAGCCGTTCCTTCGACACCTTGGCTGCCGCCTTGTGAATGTACAAGTTGCGATCAGCCGCTTCGATCAATCCCTCGTACTCATCCCCCGCCTCGTATGCCTTCCAGCCCACGGCAAATGACACCTCCAACGCTTTTCCGTCCGCCTCCACTGCAAATCCGACCAGCCGCCCCAACACCACCGATAATTGATCGATTTCGCAATCCAAGAGCAGCAACATGAATTCGTCCCCGCCCCACCGTACCGCCAAATCTGACCCGCGCGTCGAACTGCTCAAACTCCTTGCGAATTCTTTCAGTACCTGATCGCCCGTAGGGTGCCCGTATTTGTCATTGATCTTCTTGAAATCGTTCAGGTCCAACAGCACCACCACCATCGAGAGCCCTTTTCGTTCCGCCCGCGCAATCTCGGCCCTCAACCGCTCTTCCGCAAACCGCCGGTTGTACAGCCCCGTCAAGGGATCAAACAACGCCAGCCTTCTAAAGACTTCCGCCTGAATTTGTTGCTCCGACAATTCTCTTTGGATCGTTCGCAATTTCCGCTGCTGAAAAATCGTGTGCCCGGTAAAGAACACCACCAGCGCCACCAGCGCCCAAACCGCCAGGCTCAGATGCCACCCGAAANNTCGGCGCAATGGAAGGATTCATTTGGTTGTGCGTCAACTTGAAACAGGAACGCGCATCCGACGCTAACCCCCGCCATTAGCGCAGTCAAGCTCTCCCATTTCCCCTGCTTCGGCCTAGTAACGCTATATTTGTTCCCGTACTACGTCCGTAACAGGTATGCACCCGATTTCAGGCCCCTCGCCGCCTCACTACGCAACGCCCTGAGATTTTTCCGCCCCTCGATAATAAAGCTCTTCCGCGCCGTGCGATTTGATCTTGACTTATGTTTACTACTATGATACTATGCGGAGGCTGTTATTTAGGCCCGGGAGGATGCAAGATGCACTACGGCGGTGGCGTTGGACGGCGCAAGGCCAAGCCACAGCCATGCCTGATCCCTGACAGCCTTGCCGCCTCAACTCCGTTACAGATCTCCAATGGTCTGAACCAAGCTCCGATGGGAACTCGATACCATTTTCCGGCATTTCTAACCGGTTCTTGCCTGCGAACAGAAATGGCTGTAACTCACTCAAAACAAACGACCGGGACATTTCTAACCGGTTCTAGAATTGCACGTAAGCGATCTCGGAATAACGCGCTCTTTCGCCAATCCTCCCTCCTCGCCAGCCTTCAAGACGCCGCGAGGTTATGTTAATGTGTAGAGTCGTAATCTCGATGATCGGGCAGACGTCACAAGCGCGCTGGATCACCCAAACGGAGCTGTGAAGTAATGAAGCCTTCCTATAACGGTGTCACCGTGCCGCCAAACGGAAAAGCAATTGAATTTAAGCCGGATGGCGACTTCCATGTCCCCGATCACCCCGTAATTCCCTTCATCGAAGGTGACGGCACCGGCCGCGACATCTGGAAAGCCTCCCGCCAGGTGTTCGACGCCGCAGTCGCCAAGTCCTATGGCGGAAAGCGCAAAATTGAGTGGCTCGAGATTTTCGCCGGCGAGAAAGCCTTCAAACAATTTAATAACTGGTTGCCCGACGAAACCGTCGAAGCCATCCGCGATTTCCGCGTAGCTATCAAAGGCCCGCTCACAACGCCGGTTGGCGGCGGCATCCGCTCGCTCAACGTCACGCTCCGTCAAGTCCTTGACCTCTACGCCTGCGTGCGTCCAGTCCGGTATTTCGAAGGCGTGCCGTCTCCTGTAAAAAATCCGGAACGAATGAACGTCGTGATTTTTCGCGAAAACACCGAGGATGTTTACGCTGGAATTGAATGGCGATCCGGAACTCCGGATGCGAAACGCCTGATCGATTTTCTGAATATTGAAATGCTGAAAGGTACCACCAAGCAGGTTCACCCTGACTCCGCCGTCGGAATCAAGCCAATGTCACCCTCCGGCACAAAACGTCTGGTGCGCCGCGCCATACAGCATGCGCTCGAAGAGAAGCGAAACATCGTCACGCTGGTTCATAAGGGCAACATCATGAAGTTCACCGAGGGCGCCTTTCGCGATTGGGGATACGAGCTCGCCACCCAGGAATTTCGCTCCGTTGTGATCACCGAGCGCGAGAGTTGGATTCTCGACAATAAAGACCGCGACGCCAACCTCTTGCCTGAACAGATCGCGGAGATGATCGAGCCGGGCCTGGAACAGGCGAACGAAGACTTCAGGAAGCGCGTCATCGCCGAAGTTGAACACACCCTTCAATCCATCTCCGCCTCTCACGGCAATGGCCAGTGGAAGAAGAAAATATTGATCAATGACCGCATCGCTGATTCTGTTTTTCAGCAGGTGCTCACCCGCGCCGATGAATATCAAGTCTTCGCCACCCCCAATCTGAACGGCGACTATTTGTCCGACGCCTGCGCAGCGCAAGTCGGCGGCCTCGGCATGGCTCCCGGCGCCAATATCGGCGACGGCTGCGGCGTGTTCGAAGCCACCCATGGCACCGCGCCAAAATATGCTGACAAGGACGTCATCAATCCCAGTTCCGTGATGTTGTCAGGCGCTATGATGTTTAATTTTATGGGCTGGCGCGAACCGGCCAGCCTCATTGAAGACGGAATTGCGCGCACCATCCAGCAGAAACGTGTCACCTACGATCTGGAGCGGCTCATGCCGGGAGCAAAAAAACTCAAAACATCCGAGTACGCCGCGGCAATCATCGAAAATATGCAGGCTTCCAGCAGCGCATCGGCAGCGCAGCGGTCTTAGCCAAAACGCATAAGGAGACTTGGGAATGCGGAAGAAGGTCACGGTTGTCGGCGGCGGCTTCGTCGGGTCCACCACCGCGCAGCGAATTCATGACGCAGGACTCGCAGACGTAGTCCTCACCGACATTTTGGATGGAGTCCCCGCCGGAAAAGCGCTCGACATGGCGGAATCCGCTCCCATCCTCGGCATCGACGTCCACGCCGCCGGGATCTCCACCGCCGGAGGCGATTACAAAGAAACGGCCAACAGCGACATCGTCGTGATTACCGCCGGATTCCCGCGCAAGCCGGGAATGAGCCGTGACGACCTCTTGAAAGCGAATTACGACATCATCAAGGGAGTTGTCGAAGCAGTCGTCAAACACTCGCCGAACGCGATTCTGATCATCGTCACGAATCCGCTGGACGTTATGGCGCACGTCGCGCTCAAGCTCAGCAAATTTCCTAAAGGCCGCGTCGTAGGAATGGCCGGCGTTTTGGATTCCGCGCGCATGAGCACCTTCGTCGCCGCGGAGCTTGGTGTCTCGGTCGAAAACGTTCATTCCTTCGTCCTCGGCGGCCACGGAGATGACATGGTGCCGCTCCCGCGCTATTCCACCGTCGCCGGAATTCCCCTCCCTGCTTTGTTGTCCAAGGAAAAAATTGAAGCGATTGTGACCAGAACGCGAAAAGGCGGCGCCGAAATCGTAAACCTACTCAAAACTGGCTCGGCTTATTACGCGCCTTCCGCCGCCGTATTCGAAATGGTGGAAGCCATCTTGAAGGACAAGAAGAAAATCCTGCCCTGCGCCGCCTACCTCGAAGGAGAGTACGGAGTGAAGGGCTTGTTTGTCGGCGTCCCAGTGAAGCTCGGCGCAAAAGGCATCGAACAGATTATCGAGATCAAGCTTGAGGCCGACGAGAAAGCAGCTTTAGACAAGTCTTCCGCGTCCGTGCGCGAACTCGTAACCGTGCTCGGCCTCTAGGGTGCCTGGGAAGCACGATGAAATTATTCGGGCGCAAAAATCGCAAGGGAAGCCAATCGTCTGCGGTGGACAGTACGCCGACGCCTGCCCATAGCAATCGCGTCCCGCTCGCGCATCGCATCACGAAAGACCTCGAGCGCGCCCAAACTCTGGCGACCATGCTGGCGCACAGCCGCGCTGCACGCGTAGTGGAAGTCGCCGACCTCCTAGCAGGAATGTACATCTACGACTGGGAGCGCCTCTCACAATTCTGGGAAGACCAGGACGAGATCGAAACTTTCCTTCAGCAAATCTGCCGCATCAGCCCCCAGCGCTGGCACCACTGGATTGAAGATTACGACGAGCACCGCCGCGACGAGGAGCCCCGCAAAGTTTGGCAATTGCTGACCGGTGCGAAGGGCCAAGCGCAGCCGTCTAGTGAAGCGCCTCTCTCCAACTCGGCCGAACTGCAAACCATTTTGCAGCATGCGGAACTGCTCGCGCCCGGACGAGATATGGTCGATGGCCGCGCGATCCCAATCCTCACCTGCGAATGCGTCCTCCTCGCCATCGCAAAAACGAAAGATTCAGAAATCGGCCACCGCCTGTTAGCCACCGGATTGAACGTCACCGGCCTGGAACAATCCGCGCGGAACCCCAAACACGCCCCGCGCCACTAGCTCTGCTCCTAACTGAAGTGAAAACTCCAAGTGATCGTGGTTGAAAATAGCCGGCGTGCCGGACCAAGGCGTCAGATGATCATCTTAAAATTAGTCCAAAGAATCGCGAGCGGCGCGCTAGGCTTGCGGCAAATGTAAACATGCACCCCCTGCTCGGAAGGCATCGCGTGATGGTCGGTAATCGTCGCCACCAGCTGGGCCTCCCCAAACAGCCGCGCATACCGATCCGCATTTTCTCCAAAAACAATCACGCACTCGCCGGAATAATTCCGCGGGCCCCACAGAAAATAATTATTATGCCCGCTGATCGCCTTCGGCAGTCCAAGCGCCGGACCGTAGTAATCGATCGCGCCCGCCTCGCCGTAATTCCCTGCCAGGATCGCGCAGCTTGCCCGATCCTGCGGCGGCAGCCCGTCATACACGCGCGCCACGGACGCAGCCATGTTCTTCCAGCCGAACATATCTCCATAAAGCTGCGGCAACGCCACTGTCGGATCTCGTTCCGTCTTCACTCCGCGGGCATACGGCAATATTTCGGAGTAGCGGATAAAAGTATCCACGGGCAAGAGCGGAACGCCGAACGGCAGCGTGATCAACCCCGCGATCAGAACCAGCACACAATATGACCAAGCCAGCCACCGCCGCCGTTGGGCTGCAAAAAAGACTTGTTCAAGCGCGACGCCTCCGGCCGCCATCAACATCGGATAAATCGGCAGCGCGTAATACGATTTTCCGTGCAGGCAGATAAAAATAATCATCACGATCAGGTAAGCCCAGCCCAGAAAGCGAAACCGCTTCCCTTCCGGCGCGGCGAAAAACCACACAAGCCCGGCGAGCCATACCGGCAATTCAATCGGCTGCAGAAACAGTATCTGGTCGACGAAAAATCGCAGAGGCCCGATCTCCACATTCTTAAACTCTTGCGCATTGCGCACCACGAGAATTTGCGGCCAGCCGTTGCGCGCCTCCCAGATCAGATTTGGAAGAAACATCGCGAGCGCGATGGCTCCGCCAATCCAAATCCATTTCGAACGGAACAGGTTTCCTTTGCGGGATAGTAAAAGCCCGGCCAGGAGCGCGAAGCCAAAAACGAGCATAGTGTGTTTGTTTTCCAGACCGAGCCCGGCGATCGCGCCAAACGCAACCCACAGCTTCGGAGACTCTCCCTTCACGATGCGAATCGCAATCCACGCGCACAAAACCCAAAACAGCGGCTCGAACGCATTCATCGAAAGAAAGCTATCGAACGCGAGATACGCGGGCGCAAACAGCATTGCCAGAGCGGCGAGGAATTGCGCGAACAATCCGCCGCCCAGTTCGCGCGCGATCCAACCCGTGAGGAAAACCACAGCAGCGCCGGCCAATGCAGGCAGAAGACGAACGTCGAATATCGAGTTTCCGAAAGCATGCCGCGCGAACCAAGCGATCAATGCGATAAGCGGCGGCTGGTCAATGTAGCCCCACGCTAGATGCTCGCCGCAAGCCATGTAATACAGTTCGTCACGGAAAAAACCGTAGTGATTGATGCCCGCGAATTGAATGAGCAGCTTGGCAAGCGCGAGGGTTAACAGCAGGACGATGCTAGAGCGCGCAGATTCACGCGCCATCACGCGGTCGATTGCGGAACCGGCGCCTTCTAGTGAAGTCATCTGCTAGCTGCGGACCGTGCCCCGACAATAAATTAAGCGGGGGTAGAAATAGTCGCGGACTTGATGCTGTCGAGCTTCGGAAAATTCTTATCCAAGTAGGTTTTGCCCTGGTTGGTGATTTGTCCCTGGTCCGGGGATTCACCATACCCGCTGTGAATTTTCTGAACCACGTCCATGCCCTTGGTNNCCGTTGTTGCCGAGGTTGATGAAAAGCTGAGTTGTGCGCGTGTTTTTTCCCGCAGTAGCGAACGTGAGATACCCCGGGCGATTGCTTTGCGTCACGGGATCGTCATTGATCTTCGCGTCTCTCCATGCTTTGTTGACGGTTGGATCTGCGCCCAGGCCGAATTGAACCACGAAGCCCGGTATCACGCGAAAGAAACTGGCATCGTCGTAATATCCGGCTTTCACCAGATTATAAAAACGGTCCGAACCGATCGGCGCCCACGCGCGATTCACACGCACAACGAAATCGCCTTTCGTGGTCGTGAATGTGACGTCGTACACTTCCGGCGCTTTTTCATTTAGTGTTTCGGGCTTTAGCAAACCTGGATTCGTGGTCATTAGTTTTGTCCCCGGGGCCTTTGTTAAATGAAAGCTGTGAAAAGCTGGTCCAACTGTTTCTTAGATTTTTCGCGCAATGAGTATAACTTGCCGCAGCGCCATTCGCTACATTTGCGGCAAGTTTGACGAGCGCCGTGTGAGCCTATGGAGGCGAGAACTCGCTACTGCGCCGGAGGCGCTGCCTTATGAGTTGCGCTCGGAGCGGGAACCGGCGATGTGATCTTCGCCGACTTGATGCTGTCAAGCTTCGGGTAATTCTTTTCGAGATAGGCGTTGCCTTGATCCGTGATTTCCTCTTGATGATCCTTGGGCGCGTCGGCATAGCCACCGTAGAGATTTTTAACCACGTCCATGCCCGAAGTTATCTGCCCGAATGGAGCAAAGCCCTGCTGAAAATGATCAAGCCTGGAGTTGTCGGTGAGATTTATAAAAACCTGCGTCGTGCGCGAATTCGGACTTCCTGTTTGAGCGAACGTAATCGTGCCCTCAGCGTTAGTCTGCGTGACCGGATCGTCCTTGATGTTGGCGTTCTCCCAAGCTTTATTAACAGCCGGGCTTCCAGTCAGTCCGAACTGGACCACGAAACCGGGAACGACGCGAAAAAATTCGACGCCATTGAAGTATCCGTGCTTGACGAGATTGTAGAAACGGTCGGCTTCATTCGGAGCCCAAGACCGCGTGACCTGCACGACGAAATCGCCTTTGGTGGTCGTGAATGTGGCTTCGTAAACGTCCGGCGCTTTAGCATTGAGCGCGGCTGGGTGCAACAGCCCAGGATCTGCAGCGGAGTGCGCAGCAGGCTTTTGCGCTGCAGACTGATCTTGGGCCGCGAACGGCCCCGCGACAAAACAGGCAATTAAACAAGCGAGCAAGCAAACTCTAAACCACGAAGCAAAATGTTTCACCGCTTTTCTCCCATTTTTTTCGAGGCGGCTTCNNGCGCCATCAAAGTCAGAGCCGAGGCCCACGTGATCCGAGCCCACGAGTTTAACAGCATGGTCGATATGGTCGATTATTTCCGTCCAATCCACCCGCGGTAATTTTCCCTGCGCCACATACTCGCGCACCAGCTTATCCGCCTCGATCAACTGGCAGGCTTCGTCATCCCCGCAACGTTTTTTTGTTTCCGCTTCGATAGCCTTGAATATCTCGGGGTTGGCCTTTGCGGCGGTCGCATAATCCTGGCTGAGGAATCCGACGTGGTAATTGATCTGGATCACGCCGCCTTTTGCGGCCAGAGCCTTGATCATGTCGTCGGTCATGTTGCGTGGCGCATCGTCAAGCGCGCGACAGGACGAATGCGAAGCGAGCACCGGCGCCTGGCTGGTGGCCAGCACGTCGTAAAAAGTTTTGTCCGCTATGTGCGAAACGTCCACCATCATGCCGACNNGAAGAATCCGCCCAGTTGGTGTTGACCATGTGCGTGAGCGTCATATAACGAACACCGAGCGCGGCAAATTTGTCCACGTTTTTCAGGTCGTCGTTAATCATGTGGCCGCCCTCGACGCCCATGAGCACGGCAATTTTGTGCGCGGCAAAGGCGCTGCGGATTTCCGCCGCAGTGGTAGCAAGCATCAGGTCATTTGGATGCAGACCGATCTGGCGGCGAACGGCTTCAATTTGTTCCAGCGCGCGCTGAACTGCCGTGGGCCCGGTAACGCTTCCGGGTATGTAGATGGAGAAAAAGATCGCGTCGAGCCCGCCTTCACGCATGCGCGGAATGTCGATGCTGCCGTCCGTGTGGCGCGCGCCAAGATCGAATTTGGGATCGAGCAGGCGCTGCGTGGTGTCGTCGTGTGTGTCCACAACGATCGAGCCGAAATGCAGGTCGCGGGCCTTTTGTGAAATGGGTTGCGATTGTGGCCGAACAGCGAGCAGTGGCAGAATACCTCCAAGCGAGAAGCAGAATAAGAACAAACCGAAACGAGCCATTTTACTCCTCAGTCCAGCTTCGGATTCTACGACACGCTGTTGAGAAACGGAACGGAGATTCGACTCGACGTGTTTGATTCACAGCACGGTACAAGAGCAAAAACAAAAGAGCCGGCGAGACGCCGGCGCTACGAACCCCGCAACCAGGACTTCACTGCGTGCACCAACACTTGGCCATTCATCGCGGCAAGCGATTCAGTGAGCGGAATTCCTTTGGGACAAGCCTTCACGCAATTTTGCGCGTTGTCGCAATCGGCGATGCCGCCGGGCAACATGAGCGCGTCGAGGCGTTCCGCGGCATGCATCGCACCGGTCGGGTGCATGTTAAACAGGCGAACCTGGCTGACGATCGCGGCGCCGACAAAGGGATCGCGCTGATTGACCTTGGGGCAAACTTCGAGACAATTTCCGCAAGTGATGCAACGCGAAAGCGGATAGCCTTTTTCCTGAACCGCGGGAGCCATGCGCGGGCCTTCGCCTATATCGTACGTGCCGTCGATCGGAATCCAGCAATGCGTGCGCTTCAGGTCTTCAAACATTTTCGAACGGTCAACCACGAGATCGCGCACCAGCGGAAATTTCGTGAGCGGTTCCAGGCGAATTGGCTTTTCGAGGTCGTCCACCAGAGCAGTGCAGGCTTGCCGTGCAGTCCCGTTGATGAGCATGGCGCAAGCGCCGCAGACTTCTTCCAGACAATTCGCGTCATAGCTGACGGGGGTGGACTCGACGCCGCTTCGAGTGAACGGCTTTTCGGCAATGTCGCGCAAGCAGATGATCACGTTCATGTGCGGACGGTAGCGCAGTTCGTATTCTTCCCAGCGCACGGATTCGTCCGGACGCTGCTGGCGCTTGATGCGGACGATAAAAGTCTTGTCTGGCATAGTGCCTCTTTAAAACCTCGCTACGACTTCGCCGTGTACTTGCGCTCGCGCAGCGGAAGCAGCGAAGTGTCAATAGGCTCATATTCGAGCTGGATGTTGCCGTCGTTATAGCTGGCCTTTGTGGTTTTCAGCCAGTTGGCGTCATCGCGTTCCGGAAAATCGGGCTTGTAATGCGCGCCGCGAGTTTCGTTGCGCGCGAGCGCGCCCATAGTGATTACCCGCGCGAGAATCAGCATGTTGCCCAACTCGCGAACAAAATTCAGCGTTTGATTGGCCCACTGTGTGCGGTCTTGCAAATTGATGCGCGTGAAGCGGGCGCTAAGCTCGTCGAGCTTCGCCAGCGTTTTTTCTAAATTCGCGTTGTAGCGGATGACGGTGACATGCTCGGTCATGATGTCGCCCATCTCGCGCCATATCGTCAGCGGATTTTCGGTTCCCTTGTGCTGATTCAGCAGGGCGTCAGTGATGTCTTGTTGCCGTACGCGTTCGCGCTCGAAAACCGCCGGCGAAGTGTTCTCGCAACCGCTTTCGAGGCCATGCGAATAACGGACCGCCGCGGGCCCGGCAAGCATGCCACCGTAAATACAGGAGACCAGCGAATTCGCGCCCAGCCTGTTCGCGCCGTGATACTGATATTCGCATTCCCCTGCGGCGTAAATTCCAGGAACGTTTGTGGCTTGATTTTCATTGTCCACCCACAAGCCGCCCATGGTGTAGTGCATCGCGGGAAACACCTTCATAGGCTCTTCGCGGGGATCGACTCCTACAAACTTTTCGTAAATCTCAAGAATACCTTCGAGCTTGCGGTCCAGCGTTTCGCGTGGAATGTGGGTGACGTCGAGATAAACGGCCGGCTCGCCAACGAGCCCCATTTTCATTTCGAAAACAATTTTATGGATTGCGCGGGTGGCCACGTCGCGCGGCACCAGATTGCCGTACTTCGGATACCACTCTTCCAGGAAATAAAACCGTTCATTCTCCGGAATATCTTTCCCTGAACGCTTATCGCCCGCCTGCTTCGGCACCCAAACGCGGCCACCTTCACCGCGAGCCGATTCGCTCATCAACCGGCACTTGTCTTCTCCGGGGATTGCGGTTGGATGAACCTGAATGAATTCTCCGTTCGCGTAATAAACGCCTTGCTGAAATAGCGCGGATTGCGCGGAGCCGGTGCAGACCACGGAATTTGTAGAGCGCCCGAACACGGCGCCGATTCCGCCGGTGCAAAAGATTGCTGCGTCGCACGGGAAGGTGCGGATCTCCATCGTTCTTAAATCCATGACGCATATGCCGCGGCAAATGCCGCTATCGTCAAGAACGGCGGAAAGAAAAGTCCAGCCCTCGAATTTTTTAACTTTACCCTCGGACTCGAAGCGGCGCACCTG
>PKWH01000310.1:21517-22036 GCA_003131985.1 Acidobacteriota bacterium
AACATCACGCCCATGCGATCGAGAAGATCGATGATCCCGGGCGCGGCTTCGCACATTCCCTTCACCAACGGTTGATTGGCGAGGAAATCGCCGCCGTAAATGGTGTCGTCAAAATGCTTCCAGGTGGAATCGCCTTCACCCTTCAAATTCTTGGCGGCGTTGATGCCGCCCTGCGCGCAAACCGAATGGGAGCGCTTCACCGGGACAATCGAAAAGAGCTCGACGGGAACGCCCGATTCCGCCACTCGAATCGTGGCCATCAGTCCGGCCAGCCCACCGCCCACAACGATAATTTTGGGGTGCTTCATTGCACGTAACCGCCGAGAGGAAACCATGCGTAATGAAATCCGAGCACNNCAGCGATGCCCCACTTGCAGGCGAAATTCCAGAGCCCGTTGCCCAAATGGAAAGAGCAGGCCGTGACTCCAACGATGTAAGCCGCGACGTACCATGGATTCGCCATGTCCTGAGCGACTCCGGCATAACGTGTCACGCCATGGCCGCCGAAACGTTCTGTAT
>PKWH01000008.1 GCA_003131985.1 Acidobacteriota bacterium
CCGTCGGGACGGAAAGCCACAATGTGTGCGACCTCCGCAAAATTTCCCACCGTGAGCGTTAGGTGGTGCCGGATCAAATAGCGGTTGCAGCCGTCAAATTCGCAGTGGCCCCCTGCGCGTACGAACAAGAGGAGGCGTTCAAGCGACGGAACATTTCGTACCTCGACGATCGGAGAGAGTGAGGGCGATCTCAAAGACGCTCTCGCTTTTTTTTTGGACCCACGTTTGCGCATCATGCCGCGGCCCTTGCGCGCCGGAGCACGGCGTTATGCTCAGGCAGGTGGGGATGCGTTCCTTCCCCACGCCACACCCCAATCCGCAGCCACACTTCATAAAAATAGAGCCACACACAAATCCACGGCACGATCGTCGAGGCGATCAGGCGATTCCCGTTCCATTCGTGGGCTTGGTGTACGCACAGAGTGGTGTCGGCAAAGGTGTGCGGGCATTTTGTAAAACCCTCACGAATGCGAAGCTGCGGCGAGAGAATTCGAATTTGCGGCCGGCAAGGAACCTGGTAGATGATCTCCGTTTCGTAGATTTCGCTCCACGCCGTAGGTTGCAGAGGGCCACGCCACACGATGCGGCTGCCGTGGTTCGAAGTGGCCCGGAAGAGGGGAAAGTGTATACACATGGAGTGGTTCTGCTGCGAAATGGTCAACGCTTTTTGATGAAAGTAATTATTCATCGCCGTGAAAAACGTTGGGTCGGACGCGCGTCGCGGGTGCGACGGCGGTGATAATCCCAGCCCTCGTGACGCCTAAATGACCGGCTTTGCGCGCGCCTTGGAGACGGTCGGCGAGTTCNNTCGGCTAGCGAGACATATTCCCCGAAAATCTTTTCGAGGGCCTCCGCAGGGTTGTGGCGGCTCGTCGAAATCGCACGCCACTCGTGATCGAGTTCAAGAATCCACTGCTTAAACGCCTGATAGGCTTGGGGGGTTGCGTCCCAACGCTCGGCGAAGTCCTCGCCGGGATTGCTGGGATTGCAGACGTCGATCCGCTTCCCTCTTCGGTCGGCGTAGTCGATCACTGTGGTGATACCAGCGAGGATTACGGCCATCGCGTCGCTCACTGAATCCTCGCCCGCGTAATGGGTCGCGGCCAGAGTGGTAAGAACGACCAAGATCGGAGCCAAGGCGGAATCTCCGAATTTAACGTCGCGGGCGCGCTTGAGCAGTTGCACCGAAAGTTGCAAAGGTCTTTTTTCCTCGACCGCCTCTTGGGGTGGTAACGGCGCGGCCTTGTCCATCATCATTTGGCGAATAGCTGACCTGCGTTTGAACCAGGAAATATAGCCTTCGGGATTACTGGGCGACCAGCCCTGCAAAGCCCGGTCTGGAATGGAAATGCAGGTGCCGCCCAAACGCATGTCCCGGCAGGCCGGGAGAATGTCGAGGTAAAAATCGTCCGCGTACTCGAGACGCACGCAGCGATTCTTCAATCCCGTGAGATTCTTATACGTATCGTTTCCCTTGAAGAATTCATACAGCGCGTGCAGCAGCTCCATGGGCCGAATCTGCAGATTCCAGGCGTGAAGTTCCAAGACGAAATCGAGGTCGTGAGGGACGCCATCGTGTTTCACGGTTGTGCCGAGGGCCATCGAGCCCTGCGGGTAGATTCGAGGGGTGTAGGCGACGAACGGGCTGCCCGGGGCTTCAAGAAGCCTGTNNGGCGAGTTGATAGCGGTACGACGGGAGCTGTAATTGCTCGCAGATCACCCGCAGGAATTCATCGAGCTGCGATTTCGCGTCGTGCGTATACACGATGGGCTGGACTGTGGCCATATCGTTCTCCTTTGCAGCAGTATAGCATTAAGTCCATTTTGTGCCAAAATATGTTACGATGCACTAGGAGGATTGGAAGAATGCCAAATTGCGATGTTCACGGGAAGGTCGGGGCGGTCGTGGGTGGCGGTTACGCCGCCTATCGCGCGTGGGGACAACCTGCCCCGCATGTTTTGATCGAGACGGCGGGGGGAGTTTTGGGCGGAACGATCGAAGGGCTTCTTCCCGACTGGATCGACGCGCCGACCAGTCCTCGACATCGGGCACAAGCACACAGCATGGCGATTACCGGGACTCTCGGTTACCACATGAATGAGCAGGTCTTTTCCTGGCAAGCATGGCTTCGATCGCAGGCGCAAGCGTGTGCGGACCGACAGCTGTCGGCGGTGTCTTCTTTGGAGCAGCTCTGGTGTGCGTTCCTGGAATTTCTCTGCCGCCTTGGTGCCGGCGCGCTCGCCGGAGTTCTGGGTGGTTATGCCTCTCATCTGGTGTTAGATTCTCTGACTCCGGCCTGTCTACCGATCCTCTGTTAAGGAGGAACAATGCCTATCAATCAGATTGAATTAGGGAACCGGATCCGGCGTGCCCGTGAAGCTGGCGCGATGACGCAAGAAGAAGTCGCGGAGAGGCTCGGTGTGTCGAGAGCAATCGTCGTGCAGATCGAGCAAGGCAAGCGCGCAGTATCCGGGATTGAGCTGCAAACGCTCGCGTATCTTTTCGCGAGAGATATTGGGGAGTTTCTCGAAGAGGAATTTGCTGAGGATGACATTGTCCACGCCCTATTCCGTTGTCATGAAGACGTGGGCGAGGACGGCGTTAAACAAGCGCTTCGCGACTGTATCGCTCTTGGGCATGAGTTAACGAGTCTTGAGGATCTCCTTGGAATTAGCAGAGCGACGGTTACGGTCGCGACTTATTCGCACGCCATTCCTCGAACTCGGTGGGAAGCGATACAGGTCGGTGAACACGTTGCTGCGGAAGAGAGGCGGCGACTTGGTCTAGGTTCTGCTCCCCTTGGAGACGTATCGTCCCTTATGGAGTCGCAGGGCATTCGTACCGGAACTGTTGCCATGCCGGAGGCCGTCTCCGGTTNNTTGGGCCGTTCATTGTAATCAACGAAATTCATCACGCAGTGCGACGACGGTTTTCTTGGTGCCACGAGTATGCACACGTGCTTCTGGACACCGATACGGTCGGATTGGTTAGTCGAGACAAAGATCGAGACGACCTGCGAGAGGTACGCGCAAATTCGTTCGCGGCTAACTTTCTAATGCCCGAGGATGGACTCCGGCAATTGATTGCGTCCCTTGGAAAAGGAGCTGAAAGCCGCCTTTACGCGGAAATCTTTGATGAAGCAGGTGTCGTGCCCGTCGATTCGCGGACGGAACCAGGCACTCAAGAAATTCAATTGTACGATGTCATTCAGCTGGCTCACCACTATGGTGTGAGTCCTCTCTCCGCGCTCTATCGGCTTCGTAATCTCAAACTGCTTTCGGAATCTGAATTTGAACGATTAAAAAAAATGGATTCGGAAGGGAGGAGCAGGACGATTGGCAACCTTCTCGGATTCCCACAACTGGAATTAACCGAGCAACGAGGAGAATTCCAGAGGCGTTTCTTGTCGCTCGGGCTGGAGGCACTCCGGCGAGAAAAGATAAGTCAGTCGAAGTTTTTCGAACTCGCCGAACGTGTGAATGTGCAGCGGTTTGTGGCTCAGGGACTTCTTGACAACGCTGGGATTGACGATGGAGAACCAGAACCGGTTCTCCTACCGGAGAGATAGTGCCTCTTGGTCTCGGTCGAGCGCATCGCCATCGTGGTGACGGACAGCAATGTCCTCATCAACTTGGCCCATATTAACCGTCTGGATTTACTCGATCGACTGCCGCCTTTTTCTTTTGTAGTCCCGCAAGAGGTGGTCAAAGAAATTACGAATGTCACCCAAAGTGAGCTAATCCGAGAGGCGATTAATTCTGGATCGCTGAGGGAAGTGCAGCTCGATAGTATTCCCGAGTTACGGATTTACGCCCAGCTCGTTCGGACATTGGGTAGTGGTGAAGCTGCGTGCCTTGCGCTCGCGGAGTCTCGGGGATGGCTGATTGCCTCAGACGAAAAAAGGAAATTCTACCGAGAGGCGATGGTTCGACTTGGACAAGGCCGAATCATCAACACGGCGGGAATTCTGTTGAAAGCGATCAGGTTGAACGTCTTAAACGTAGACGAGGCAGACGAAGCGAAGACTTTTCTCGCGCAGAGGAGATTTACAATGAAGTTCGCTTCGTTTCGCGATCTTCTGAAGTAGCATTTGAGGTTGCAACATTGGGTGGACACGATTGTTTTGATCGTGTTTTGTCTGGCAGTGTTGTCACGGCAGATGTCGGTATGTAATGACCAGACCAGTAACGCCAAACGCATATCTCGTCAGTGCTAGATTTCCTGAGGATAAGCCGACTTCTCAGGACTAATACGGGCCGCGGAACCCGGATACCGTCCGGTTAGCCGACCATCCACCCAGAAAGTGATTTTCGCTTGTCACAAGGTCGTTCTGAAACGACCGCTACAAGACTGTAAAACGGACCGTTGTTAAAGGGCATTCAGCAATTCAACATGAAACCTACTTCGCGGTAGGCAGATAGGCGACTTATGAAATATTGAACCCGCGCTCACTCAATAAATGCCCAGGATCTATCTTGGGCCGCCAGGAGATTTTGAAAAAACCGATGGCCGGTATGTGCCGCCGATAGCGGCTGAGAACTCTATTCTTTTGAGAAGAATTATCTAAGAATCGAGCGGGCTAGCGGATGCGAACGGATGCGGGTTGCACTCTGGCGAGATTTTCGCGGAGCTTGGTGATGTCGAACCCATTTTTCAGGAGCGATTGGATAGCGGCATCGACCAACTGAGCGCCTTGACGCACGTCGAGGGTGTGTCCTTCATAGTCAAACACGGGGACCCCGGCATCCATAGCGACGGCAAACTCAAAGGTACAGCCGTTGCTATATTGCCAATTGCGATTGAGCCAGACTGAGCTGATACGGGTGCGGACAAGCTGTTCCCAGAAGGCAAGATACTCGGGCTGCGTCCAGCCGGGGGCAGAGAACGGCCCAGGAGTAATGACCATGGATTTGCCGCCGAGATTAACATGAACGCGAGAGGCAAATTCGGAGCCAGCCTTCAGGTTGGCATCCCAAATGTTGGCCGTGTACCAATCTTTTCCCTTGATCTGCTTTAATTCCGCAGCGGTCTCCGCGCCGCATTCCCGCATAGCATTGTAAAGGCGCAGGCCGGTAGTCAACTCGGTGCTGGCATAGATAGCTTTTTCACCGTTAAGCAGACAATCCATCGCCGAGAAAGATATTTCGAGTTCCTCACGGTAGAGGCGCGTGAAGGTAGAGTCGCTGAGGCTGTAGAAAGTCATGTGGCGTTCATCCTCGACCTAGATTGGATGTCTGTCGCATTTTCATACGGTGCAGATACTATAACCGCAGGAAGGGCATGTTTGACAGCCCCCTTGCATGGTCATGGACTCGCCGCATTCGGGGCAGGGCTCAGCCCCGGAACCGNNCTCCGGGGAAACATCGTTGCGGAGAATGATGGTTTTGCTGACGGAAGTGTCTGTGTGGCGCTGAAAGGCGGCTTGCATGCGCACGTGCCATTCGGGAGAAATTTCGTGGGCGGTGGCGAAAAGCGCAGCGAGCGGAGGTGGCACGAGCGTGCTATCCAAGCGGCCGGTGGCGCGGACGTGTTGGAGCACAGGCTTGACGTCGCCGTGAAGTTCAATCGAGAGGAGGCGCACGAGAGACGGGTGCACGTCGATCGTTTTTGTGGAGCCGATGACTTCACGTCGATAACTGAGAGCGAAGAAAGGCTCAATGCCACTGGAACAGTCGGCAAGGAGGCTGATGGTGCCGGTGGGGGCAATGGAGGTGACGCAGGCATTGCGCAACGGCGCGTCAGAATAGGCGGCGAGGCGACTCTTCCCGAAAGTGGGGAAAGGAGAGCGCGAGCGCGCGAGATTTGCGGAAGCGGTCTTGGCGTGCTGCTGAATGAAGCTCATGAGCTCTTCCGCGAGCGAAACCGCGGCTTCCGAAGCGTAAGGTATGCGAAGGTCGACGAGAAGGTCGGCGAAGCCCATGATGCCGAGGCCGCNNGTTGTCGAGGAAATGGACGGCGTGGGCGACGACGATGGCGAGGCGATCGTAGTCCACAGAGCCGGAACGAGCGAGGCGCGCGACATTGATGGAGCCGAGATTGCAAGATTCATAGGGAAGAAGCGGCTGCTCCCCGCACGGATTGGTGGCTTCGATTGCGCCTAGGTGAGGCGTGGGATTCGCGGCATTGATGCGGTCATAAAAGAGGAGACCCGGGTCACCCGTGGCCCAGGCATTGGCGACGATTTTGTCGAACAGCGCACGAGCATTGAGGCCGCCGCGAGAATCGGTGGCCTGGGCCTTAACCGGAAAGCGCAAGGGAAGGTCCCCACCATGCTGGACAGCGTGCATGAATGCGTCGGTGGCCATGACGGAGATGTTGAAGGAAGACAGGCTGTCCAGATCATTCTTAGAGTTGACAAATTCCAGGATGTCCGGGTGGTCGTGGCAGAGGACGCCCATGTTTGCGCCAGCACGTGTGCCGCCGAGGCGATTTACTCGCGTGGAGTAATCGTAGAGCCGCATGAAAGAAACTGGACCGCTGGAGACGCCACGGGTGGAACGAATGTAGTCGCCACGAGGGCGCAGATGCGAAAACGAGAAGCCCGTGCCGCCGCCGGTTTTTTGAATCAGGGCGACATCTCGAAGCGTCCCGTAGATGGACTCCATGGAGTCTTCGATCGGCAGGACGAAGCAGCCGGCTAATTGTCCACGCGACGTTCCGGCATTCATCAAGGTGGGGGAGTTGGGAAGGAAGGTCAAAGAAGAGATCAGATCGAAAAAGACTTCCTCGGACTCTTCACGCTGGAAGTCGCCATACTTGTCGTCGATCGTGGCAATGGCGCGGGCCACGCGGCGGAATAAGCCCAGTGGATCTTCAACCAGTTGCCCGCTTTTGTCGCGCAGCAGGAAGCGCTTCTCCAGGACGGAGAGCGCGTGATCGCTGAGCACGGCACTTTGTTTCATAGAAGATATGGTGTAGGTGGCGGTGGGTATCATGCAAGTTCTATCGGGCAACGCTCAGATCGTCCTAAGCGAACAAAAGGCGAAAATCAAATATAGCTCTTTGGGCAGCTCCTGTCAAGTTTCTCTGCCGTGAGACAGGAGAGCGTCCGGGACCGGTTTGGGGCTTCAGTCAACCTTGTTTGGCTGAATGCACGTCTTGAAAACCACCTCGTTGAAGCCGTGCAGCAATTCACCCAGAACGATGACCGCGTCGTTTAGCGCGGTTCTTATCTCGCGGTCCGGGCATCGCGCCTCTTCGAGCATGTTGTCTGGGTCCGGATACTCTATTTTACTCGGCGAAGTAGATGGTCCTGCGCCTGTCGAACCAACCGCCGTCTTGCTGGCGGCAGAATCCGGTAGCATTATGAAATCATCGGCCGTGGGCCAGATTTCCTTGAAGTCTTCGTCCGAACGAAAGGAGATATGGATAGCACCCTTCACGTAATCCGATTCGAACGCCCGCTGCGGCTGCGGAAATGGGAGCACGACAAACGCTTGATAGTCGTCATGGCGGTCCGCATAGTAGGCATCCAGCATCACGTCCGCCGGGGCGTCCGCAATGGTCTTGTGTTTGCTATCGTTATCGAAAAGGAGGACGTTTTTACGCAGATACCCCGTTTCATACCAGCGATTCTTTCCGGTAAACACTGAAACCCAGGCGACCGAAATCTTGGTGAAGACGGAGTGAGCACTGCGCGGACTTCGCGATATATAAAAGAGGTTGGTCTGGTCCGTTGAAAGAACGCTGATACTGACGCGGACCTCTCCTCTCGGCGGCTTGTCTGGCTTTTTTGTGTCTGCTTCGTCGGGACTAGTAGCCGCCTCTCCCAGAGTTGTTTTCTCTTGTGCTGCACCGAGCTTTTCTGTCTTGCACCTGATTTTTGCCTGCAGGAGTTCGTTCACTCGCTTACGGATGGCATCGGAGACACGTATCACGTTGCGTTGCTGGTCGATGATGGCGTCCGCGAAGGCTTGAGAATTCGTCTGATTCTTGCCCTGGATTAGGTTGATGAAAGTATCGAAGAAAGTGAGCGCGGGCACTCGAAGTGAAAAAAACCACTGGTAGAGGCGCTGCGTACGGTACGAGAGCCACTTTTGCTTGGGTGCACGAGCGAGTGGGTAATAAATTACGGCCACACGTGAGCGCAATGCTTCCGCTACGGCACGAAGAAAATTTAGGAATAGAAGTAAGATGAAAAAGAAAAAGATGAAACAGACAATGTAATACCACTTCGTATCGGTGCCGGGATTCGAAGTGCCCAGCGTTTTGGTAATCTCGGCGAAAACCAAGCCCCCAAGCCCAGCCAAGACCGTTTTTCCAAGGCGCGTGGTAAATGGGGAATCCGTCGCAGCGCTTGCCGCTTTTGCGTCCATGTTTGCAACCTTCGCGTCCGTATCAGCTGGCTTCTTGGTCAATGGATCGTCCGGGGGTGGGATCTGCCAGACCGCGACAACCGTGAGGAACGCGGTTAGTAAGGCGATGCGTCAGGACCGTTGCTCACTCGTGGTTCGTTGATCCGGGTTTTACTATGGAGGGCGTACTGATGGCCGAGATCAATTGTGACACGCTGAAACGTGAAATTGTCTGTCGCAAAATACTGCCGGTAGACCGCGCTGTAATCTAAGCGAACAAGGTCTTTATCGAAAACCGGACGAATCCTTATGCCTTCGCCAAGCTGGAACGTTCCCGGCTGCGTCGTTAATCCCGGAGCGGTTGCTTCATTATAGACCTGACCGATCGACGGACTAACTTGCCCATTGCTCTCGCGTATGCTCACAAAGCGGCCATTGATCTCGCCGAAGAGTGATGCGTTCAGGTGCCCGGAAAACGGCTTGACGACGTTGCCGCCAACGATAGTCTCCGTCATGCCGAAGAATGTGCGCCCTGCTTCGGTTGTATCCGGCCCTAATCCAAAAAAAGTGATTTTGTTAAGTGAGGTCGCCTGCGCGTAGAGGCCGAACACGGTATGTTCAGTCAGCCCCAACAGGTTTTCTTTCACCGGCGGGGGCGGGCCAAAACTGACGCCGACAACTTCATTAGGGGTATGAACGAATTTCATATAGAAACCGGCGCGCCATGAGGCATTGCCGGTCGCTATCGCATCGGCATTCCAGGTGTTTCTCCAGTTCGTGGTGGTGTGGTGTCCGACGTAAGCCACGCCGGCGCCGAATCCATCCTGCGGAGCGATGCTCCCAACGGCTATGTGAAAGGGCACACCCGTAAAGAGTTCTTCGGCGCATCCGCCGAGCCCTGAGAATGTGAAACTGAGGCAGCTTTCTTTTAGTTTCTCGCGCTCACCGGGAGGATCGAGGGGCGGCGCGGGCTGCTGCGCCTGCAGGGCTTTCGCCGAAAAGAGAATGAGGACTAAGAGCGCGCGGCGCAAGTTATTTAACCGGCCATTCTGAAGGTTTGCGTGCCTGGGTGTGCAGGATCGCGGTCGCCTGCTGAATATAGGTGCTCACGTCGCGTTCGGTTTTGAGACTCTTCGGATCGATTGCGAGAACGTCGGCAATATCCTTGAGGTGTCTTAGCAACGCCTCGCGCAGGTGAAGAGTCTGCGACTGAAGCAGTTTTCCGGCAGGCCGGTTGTGGTTAAAAGAACCCTTCTCCGGCTCGGGTACCTTGATGACCATCGAGGCCATTAGTGCCCCCCTAGCGTGAAAAATGGAAGATCATTTTCCTGACGTGCATCATCGCCGAGAATATCGAGGAAGGTGCTCGCGGCAGCTTCTCTCTTTGTGCGTTTTGCATCGCCGTTCAGGAAAAAATTCGTGACGGTTGCCGGAATGCTGGCGTGCTCGAAGATACGGGCTCCTGCTCCGGCTTCCGTGCCCGGAACGATTGTCCNNAGGTGCCCCGGTATTCGTGGCCGTTGCGTTTGCTTGATAGTCGTCTGGTGTGCAATCGGGCGGAGCCACATGGTCGTAGATTCCGCCATGCTCGTCATAGACGACCAGCAGTGCTGTGCTGTCCCAGACGGCCGGATTTCCGCGGATGGCGTTGTATACGCTGGCGATGAATTTCTCGCCTTCCTGCACGTTGTGATCGGGATGTTGGTCCGAAGCCAGAATCTCTCCGCCTCCGGGGCCTTCATGGTCGTTGTAGCACGGTTC
>PKWH01000298.1:0-594 GCA_003131985.1 Acidobacteriota bacterium
TGTCTTTCCCAGCTTCGTTCAGCCGCCGCAGCAGTTCGGTCGAAATCCAATTCGCTGCGGACTTCGCCGGAGCGCCCGCCTTCACAGCCGCTTCGAAATAATCCGCCAGCTCGCGAGTCGCGGTCAAAACACCCGCGTCGTACGCGGTAATTCCATACTCCCTCAAAAAGCGCGCGTGCTTTGCATCCGGAAGCTCGGCCATCTCTGCGCGAATTTCTCCAACCAGCTTTTCTGAAACCGAAAGCGGCAACAGATCGGGATCGGGGAAATAGCGATAGTCGTGCGCAAATTCCTTCGAGCGCATCGCTTCGGTGCGCCCCGCGGCCACATTCCACAGCCGCGTCTCTTGCACGATCTTGCCGCCCGATTCCAGCACCCCGATTTGCCGCTCGATTTCGTATTCCAGCGCGTGCTGCAGATAACGAAACNNCCTGCTTCCATGTTGCAATCGCTCACGTCCGTGTACTCCAGCACTTGCTTCAGTGTCGTCAAATAGGAATACGCTTCGGCGGGAGTTCGAATATCAGGCTCCGAGACGATTTCAATCAGCGGCACGCCGCAGCGGTTGAAGTCAATGTAGCTCCAGCGGTCGGA
>PKWH01000298.1:631-6202 GCA_003131985.1 Acidobacteriota bacterium
GGCAATTCGTACATCGAAATCTGGTAGCCCTTTGGCAAGTCGGGATAAAAATAATTCTTTCGCGCGAACACAGAGCGCTCGTGAATCTTGCAATGAATCGCAAGCGACGCTCGCACCGCCAAATCGCGCGCTTTCCGGTTCAGCACCGGCAGCGCACCCGGCAGTCCGAGGCACACCGGGCACGTATTCGAATTCGGCGGGTCGCCGAACCGGCTCGAACAAGCGCAAAACGCCTTCGTCAGCGTCTTGAGCTGGGCGTGCACCTCCAGCCCAATCACCGCTTCATAACGCTCCATCACCTCGGGCGCGACCCCGGGCCGTTCCTGTGTCGTTCGGCTCATTGGTAGCGCAGAATTATAACATCCGCGCCCGCGCCCCGCCTTCGTCGTGGCCAATACCCTTCCACGCCAAAATGGAAGCCTCTCAACCCGGCGATGAAGATTCGGGCTTCGCCTTATTGATGGCTTTGGTCGCCACCCCAGACGTAGTGTATTCCGACGCGGTAACCCCGGCCTAGTGCAGGATATCCAACTGCGTCCTGATACTTCCGATCGAATAGGTTCTGCACCTGTGCAATTGCGGAAAGCCCTTTAGCTACTGGAACGGTCGTCGCTGCATCCCAGCGCACGTAGCTCGCGTCGCTTGTAATGCAAGGGCCTGTACACATGTTTCCAACATGTACGCTATCGAAATCACTGTCCGTGCGCCGGCCCACGTAATATCCAGCCATGTTGATGTTAGCCCATCGGAAGTGCGCGTTGGCGATCAAACTCGCCGAGTTCAGCGGCCGTTTGAAAAGACGATTCCCCTGTGCCAGCGCCGGATCCATCAGCGGATTAGTGGTCTTTAGCACTTTCGAGTCGTCATAGGTGTAGTTACCCACGATGTTCAGCCAGTGCAGCGGCTTCGCCTCTACTGTTGAATTGATTCCATTGGCCCGAGCCAGGTCGGTGTTGAAGAAGCTTCCATCGAACGCCGGACAGTTCGGATTGTTCGTGACACTTGCGAAACTCACGATGTCCTGAAACCGGTTGAAGAATGCCGTGGCGGAAAAACGAACCCGATCCGAAGCGAGCACCTGATCAAACCCCACATCCACTGTACGGCTACGTTCTGGATCGAGTTGTGGGCTGCAATCCGGAGGAAGCGATTCCGGCTCTTTGATTCCCAGGCCGTATGAAGCGCGCAGTCGCGTCGATCCCCAGAATCCCGCACCATAACGCAACGCGTAGGCTGCACCCACTCGCGGCACTGCGCGAATGCCGTAAAATCCGTTGCCATCTATACGTACGCCTGCAATCATCGTCAGCCGGTGTACCACTTGGTAGTGCGCCTCCACATAACCCGCTTGATTGCGCCGCGCGGTTTCCCCGCCATTTTCCACTTCAAAGAAATATCCAACAGACACGCCGCCATTCGGGAAAAGATAGGTCGATTGCTCGTTCAGGCCCGCGCGATTGAAATCCGAAGGGAAAGAACCGAACGGCCCCACATCAAGCGAATAGTCGCGAGATTCGAATCCGATTATCTGGTGCTGCCAGTCGCCTGTCTGAAAATCCCAGGTCAACCCCGAGGAGAAATTGTGAAGGACCGTGTGTTGTCCCGGCACAAAAAAATCAGGACCAAGTGCCGTTTGCCCGGGCTGCCCCGCGTCGCTCGAACCATTCCGAAGCGTTAGTCGCAGCGTGTTCGTGTCGGAAAACTTCCAGCCGAAATTTCCCCACAGCGTTGTGTCACGAAAATAATCGTCCGGCCCCTGCCCGTCGCTATCGAAATAAGCTCCGCCAGCCGAATAATCGAAAGCCCCCAGCATCCCGCTTAACTGGCCCGAAGTGTGTTGAGTATTAAACGTTCCGCCGTCGGCGTTCAATTCCAGTATCGGTTCGCTGGTATTGCCGCGATGCGTGAAAATCTGCAGCACGCCGGTCATCGCGTCCGATCCATAAAGCACGCTCGTCGCTCCGTGCACCACTTCAATCTTGTCGACTCCGTCCAGCGAGAAATTTGAGAAATCCACCAGTCCTCCCGGCTGATTCACCGGCACTCCATCGATTAGCACCTTGGTGTAATTGGAATTCCCGCCATCCAGAAAGAATGTGGTTGAGCCGCCCATGGGACCCAGTTGCGAAAAACTGATCCCTGGTATCCCCTGCGTCAGCGGTGTCAGCAAAATTGCTCCGCGCTGATCAATTTCTCCCCGCGTCACAATGTTCACCAGCGCAGCCGTATTCTCAATCGTCGCGGGCTCGGCGGCCGCGCTGACCACCACATCGGCTGACATCGGTTCAAGTTGTAGCCGCATGTCCCAAGTCCGCGTCTCTCCGGCAGCCAGCGTGAATTCCTGCTCTTCTTTCTTGAACGCGTCGTGCACCAAGATCACGCGGTATCGTCCTGGATTGAGTGTCAGCGAAAACCTGCCGTCTGACCCGCTTTCGGTGTGCACACTAGCCCCCGTTGTACCGAGAAGCTGCGCTGTTACAAGAGCCCCCGCAATTGCTGCCTCAGTTTGGTCTGTTAATGTTCCGGCGATTGCGGCGGTTTGCTGTGCGGGCGTTACGCTTGGCAGAAAAAACAAAATTCCAAAGCAACTTGCTGAAGCAAAAACTAAAAAGCGTAGCAGTCTCATTTTCATCCTCCTCTCCCTCTCGCGCGGGAGTTGAAGGTTGTCCTGAAAATATGCGAGCGCCGCCGGGACTCGATCAACTCAGATCGAGAGATCGACCAGCTAGCGAAATCGCCTACTTCAGAATTGAGATTCCGCTCGGTTTCCTGGCTCGGCGGCTTTGTCCAGCGCGGCCTTCCCATCGCGGCCTCGAATTGCAAATCACAGCAATTCAAAGCGTAACGACAGTGGCTCGCGCCGAAACTTCTCCGCTTTACAGTCGCGCGGCGGCGACGGATTTTCACCGTCTTCCCGTGCGCGGAGTCTCGGTGATTGTGGACGGCGCTGCATCTCGCCGCTTGCGGAAGCTTCTTGCGTTCTTCCGCGATGCTAAAATCAAAATTCGGTCCGCGTTAGTGATTGCCTCGCAAAATCACGCGAGGACGCCCGCTGTATCCCACTTCCACCTCCAGCGGCGCGTCGAACACTTCCTCGAGCAATTCCCGTTGATAAACTTCCGCCGGCGTTCCGATGCGCGGGCTTTTCCCTTTATGCATCAGCACGATGCGATCGGAAAATTCCGCCGCAAGATTCAATTCGTGCGTCACCACGATCACGCTGTAGCGGCTTTCATCCGCAAGCCGCCGCAGCCGCCGCAGCAATTCCACTTTGCCTCCGATATCCAAATGTTGCGTGGGCTCGTCGAGCAGCAGCAGCGATGGCTGCTGCACCAGGGCGCGCGCCAAAATCACGCGTTGCTTCTCGCCGCCGGAAAGATGATCCATCCAGCGGTCTCGCAAAGCGTCGGCGCCCACCTGCGCCAGCGCGTTCCCCGCCAGCAGACAATCCTCGTCCGATTCGAACCGCAGCCTTCGCCCGTACGGATACCGCCCTTGCAAAACGTATTCCCACACGCGCAACGGAAACAAAAGCTCGCTTTCCTGCGCCACCAGCGCAATTTTTTGCGCCCGTACTCGTAAATCAAGTTCGCTCACTTCCGAGCCGTCCACTTCGATTCGGCCTGAAAGCGGTTTCAACAATCCCGCCAGCAATTTCAGCAGCGTGGACTTCCCGCTCGCATTCGGCCCCAGAATCGCCACCAGCTCGCGCTGTTGCGCTTCAAAACTTACCGGTCCCAGCGTAAATTTCGGCGCCGACCGGTCCGATGCCGCGTATGCGTAGCTGGCCTGTTCCACTTTCAGCCGCAGGCTAGGTCTCGCGCTGTGAGGCACGGTCTGCGACTCCGGCAACACGACGCCTCCTGCCCCCGCGCTCATCGCATCCTCCGCCGCATCAGATAAATAAACACAGGCGCGCCGGCCAGCGCCGTCATCGCGCCCACCGGCAATTCCGTTGGAGCCACCACCGTGCGCGCCAAAGTGTCTGCCAGCACAATCGCAATTGCTCCGCCGATGGCCGCCGTTGGAATCAGCATGCGGTAATCGGTGCCAAAAAACATGCGCATCACATGCGGAATCAGCAGCCCAACGTACCCAATCGCGCCGCTCACCGAAACCGCGAGGCCCGTGAGCACCGAAGCCGCGATATAAACCACAAATTTCACGCGATTTACGTTCACGCCCAGGTGTCTCGCTTCTTGTTCTCCCGTGAGAATCAAATTCAAATCCGACGAAGTCGTATACATCGCGCCCGCCGCCACGATGAACACAAAAAACAAAAACCCAAGCCATCCCAAAACATTTGTTACCGGCGGCGGCGCCGTAAGATCGCCCATCAGCCAGAACGCAATGCTGCGCAGCTCAGAGCCGGTAACCGTCGTCAGCAAGAACATAATAATCGCCGAGAGAAATGAAGCCGCCACGATGCCCGCGAGCAACAGCGTCGGACCGTCAAGTTGCCCGCCGCGCCTTCCGAGAAAATAAACTCCCGTGATCGTGGACGCCGCTCCTATAAACGCGGCGATTTGAATTGCTCCGACAACGTGAGGTGCAGCAATTAGGCTAATGATCGCTCCCAGCGCCGCGCCGCTCGAAACTCCCAGCACGTACGGGTCCGCCAGCGGATTACGCAGCAGCGCCTGAAAACCCGCGCCGGCTGTTGAAAGTGACGCTCCCACCAAAATCCCCAGCGCGATTCGTGGCAGTCGCAGCCCGAAAACCACCTGCCAAAATTCCACCGGCACTTCCTCGCGGCGTCCCACCGCAGCTTTGTACAGCGTGTCCACAATGTCGCGCACCGAAATCGGATACGCGCCCATGCGCAGCGAAATCACCANNCACGCGAGTTCCGCCCACAAAGTTTCCGCCGACCGCATTCAACGCAAACGCCTCCGGATGCAATTCCCGCGCAAGCTGTTCAATCGCGCCAATCAATCCCGGAGCCGGCCGGTCGAATTCATCGCTGGCCACTACCACGTGTCCCGCTTCGACAGCCTTCAGCGCCTTCCACGCAGGCCGCGCACGCAGTTTTTCCAGTTCGCTCGATTCGCTCGCCGCATCCGATTCTGAGTGGTTCGGCGTCAGCACGATGTACTCCGGCTGCAGCCTCACAACTTCTTCAATGCTCACTGGCGGCCAATTCTGCTCCGCCACAATCGCGGACTCCGCGCCCGCCCATCGCAGCGCATCCGCTATAAAAGTGTTCTGCCCAATCGTGATCAGCGGATCCTCCCACACCACGAACAGCACGTGCACCAGCGGCAACTCCCCGATTCGCGCATGCACCGCATCCAGCCGCGCTTGCAACTGCGCCACAAGAGCCGCGCCCTGCTCGCCCGCGCCCACCAAATCCGCCATGCGCGCGATCGAGTCGAGCATCCCGCGCACCGTATGCGGATCGCTCGTGTACACAGCAATCCCCAGCCTCGCCAGCGCGGCCACCGTTTCCGGCCGGTTGATCGACGTCGTCGCCAGCACCAGATCTGGATGCAGCGCGACAATCGCTTCCAAGCTCGGAGTCTGCGGCGACCCCACGTGCGGCTTCAATTTCGCCGCCGGCGGCGTATCGCA
>PKWH01000242.1 GCA_003131985.1 Acidobacteriota bacterium
GGCGGAGGAAACTGAGAGATGCGCCGGCGGACGCTTCGCGACGAGGAGCGGAACTAATTTTTCGACAGTTGCGCAATTTTCTTCTGAACTTTCTTGGCATCGGGCGCGTCAGGAAAAACCTGCAAATATTCCTTGTAATAATGTAAGGCTTCGGATTTGTCGCCTTTCTTCTCGTAGATTTCCGCGATCAGAATTCGAGGCTTGGCAAAATTCGGGCGCAAGCGGATAGCGTCTTGAAAGCGCCCGATAGCGGCGTCCATGTCGCCCTTGTGCATGTAGAACGTGCCCACGTCGATGTCCTGCGCGGCATGGAAGGGGTCCCATGCCGGATTATCTTCGGGCGGCAGTACTCCCGGTTTTGCTGCCGTGGAAGCTTTGGACCCAGGGGTGGTCGTATCCTTTTTCGGCTCAGGCGAGGTGGTCGGGTCCGGCTGAGATGGGTCGCCGGTTTGCGCGGGCTTCGAAGATGACGATTCTCCGGGTCCCAAGGGCGGCGACTGAGGCGGTGCTGGCGACTTCGGCTGATCGGCCGGCGTTTGCGGTTTTTGCTGCTGCGGCTCCTGCGATTGCTGAAAAGACCAAGCCGGAAGCCCGAATACGGCGATCAGCAGCGCGAGTTTTAGCGTCAAACGTAGCATCGGCCTGCTTGAATTTGTTGCGTTTGCTATCATTAAAGTTGTCCAGCGGACGGCAACCCCTATCCGCTGTTCACGTATACCCGATAATATTGTAGCGCACCGATGGAAATCCGCGAAAAAGTTGCCAACCTGCCCACGCAGCCAGGGGTCTATCTGTTTAAGGATGCCGCCGCAAACGTCCTGTACGTGGGAAAAGCGCAGTCGCTGCGGAACCGCGTCCGTTCCTACTTCCTGGACAAGGCGATCGAGGACGCGAAGACCGGCTCCTTGATGCGCGAGGTTGCAGACGTCGATTACATCGTGGTTGACAACGAAAAAGAAGCGCTGGCGCTCGAAAATAATTTGATCAAGCAGTACAAGCCGAAGTTCAACGTACTGCTGCGCGACGACAAAACTTATCCTTACATTCGCTATACCGCGTTCGAACAATATCCGCGCGTGTATGTGACGCGCCGGTTGAAGAAAGACGGCTCGATTTACTTTGGTCCTTACTTCCCGGCCGGTCTCGCGTATCGCATGGTTCACCTGATTCACAAAAACTTTCTGGTTCCGTCCTGCAATGTGGACCTCTCGCGCAATCATCCGCGGCCGTGTTTGCAGTATTACATTCATCGATGCCTGGGCCCGTGCGTGAAGGAATTGGTGACCGACGAACGATATGCCGAAGCAGCTCGGGACGTCCGGCTATTTCTCGAAGGGCGGCGCAGCGATCTAGCCGGCAGCGTCGAGAAGCGAATGCAGAGCGCATCGGAAGACGAGCGATACGAAGAGGCCGCCGGCTATCGCGACCTACTTCGTACGCTAACCGAAATGGAAGAGCGCCAGAAAATTGCGGCTGCTTCGGGTGACGACACTGACGTTCTCGCCTGGTACGCCGAGCCGCCGCAGGTTGCGGTAAACCTTTTTCACTTGCGAGGCGGCCGAGTGGTGGACCGCAGGGACTTTTACTGGGAAGAGCTGGAGGAATTCGATCCCGCTGAGTTTCTGCCTTCCCTGCTGAAGCAGCTTTATCTGGACGCGGCTTATCTGCCGCGTTATATCAACACGCCAATGGGATTTGAGGATTGCGATTTACTGGAAGAAGTGCTCACCGAGCGCGCGGGGCATCTCGTGGAAATCATGAATCCGCAGCGCGGGCCGAAACACGCTTTTCTCGAACTGGTGGAAAGAAATGCTAAGCAGTCTTTCATCCAGCGATTCCGCGTCCTGAAGCCGAGCTCGAAGGCGATTGTGGAAGCGCTGGAAGCGGCGCTGGGCCTGCCCGGGCCGCCGGAACGAATCGAGTGCTTTGATATTTCGCATATTCAGGGTTCCGACACGGTGGCGTCGATGGTGGTGTGGGAATCCGGTCGCATGAAAAAATCCGAATATAGAAAGTTTATTATCCGCGGCGAAGCCATGCCGGATTGCGCGGATAAATCCGAAGGCAGGCTTCGCGATGACTTCGCCAGCATGCAGGAAGCCGTCGAGCGCCGATATCATCGTTTGCAAAATGAAGGCAAGGCGCTGCCCAGCTTGATTTTAATTGACGGCGGAATTGGCCAACTTCACGCGGCGGCGAAGGCCCTGGAAAAACTTGCCATCATCAATCAGCCGCTCGCGAGCATCGCAAAAAAAGAAGAAATTCTTTACGTCCTCGGGAAAGAAGACGAGCCGATCGTGCTCGAACGCCACTCGCCGGTTCTGCATTTGATCCAGCAGATCCGCGACGAAACGCATCGCTTTGCGGTGACGTTCCACCGGCAGCGGCGGTCGAGCCGCCGCCTGCGCACGTCGCTCACTGAAATTCCCGGTGTGGGGGAGAAGACGGCGCGTAAACTGTTGCGCCGGTTTGGCAGCGTCGCGCGCCTGAAACAACTTACAGTAGGCGAACTCGCTTCCGAGCTGTCGCTCGCTCGCGCCGAGCGCATTTACGTAGCGCTGCGAGCGGGCGATTCGCCTGTGCCAGAGTCTCCCGCAGCCGAGCCGCAACTTTAGGCTCATCAGAAGGATAGCCGCATCGCCTCGGCTGGCTGGATACTGAGATTCCCATGCGAATCTAATGTTTTCGCGGCATTGATTGTGTGCGGGGGCTATGCTAAGGTCGAATTTGATACTCTCAATTTTGGAGGGGCTATATGAGCGATAACGGCGCTGGTTCGAAGGTAAGTTATTTTCTCGCAGGGCTCGGAATCGGGGCGCTTGTGGGCATTCTGTTTGCGCCGAAATCAGGCGAGGAAACGCGGGAATATTTGACGTCGAAGGCAGACGAAGGCCGCGACTACGCGCAGCGTAAAGCACGGGAACTCCGCGAACGCGCGGAAGACTTGATCGAGCGCAGCAAAGAAATTATGGACCGTCAGAAGGAAGGCGTTACGGCTGCAGTGGAAGCCGGCAAGGACGCATACAGGCGCGAAGCGAAAGCCTAGCAAACCGCTTTAAGGAACATCATGAACGTTTGGATAGAGGCATTCATCGTGATTGCGGCGGTCGCCATTGTGATTCAGATGGCGATCCTTTTGGGGATGTATCTCCAGATGAAAGGCGCGATCGAAAAATTCACGCAGATCGCCAACGACTTGACAGGGCGCATCGACCCGATACTCCTGCGCACGAATCGCATACTGGAAGATTCCGAGGACAAGATCGCGAGCATCATGGCCGACGGCGCCGAGGTGACTCGCCTGGCGCGCGGACAAGCGCAGAAGATTGACCGCGTGTTTACGGATTCGCTGGAGCGGGTGCGCGTCCAAGTGATCCGCGCGGATCAAATCCTCGCCGGCGCACTCGAAGTGATCGAAGACACAGGGACGAAAGTTCGCAACACGCTGTGGGGACCCGTGCACCAAGTTTCTGCGGTGCTGAAGGGTGTGAAAGTCGGAATTGATGTGTTGCGCGGCGTACAGCGGCGGGCGGAACCCGACGGCGCTCCTCAGGACGAAGAACTCTTCATCTGAAGTAGTTCTCGCAGAAAACTCTGNNTGCATTTGCGTATCCAGCCAGGCCTCACCGAATCCAGCCGCCGCCTAGGACCTGGTCGCCGGAATAAAATACTGCGGCTTGGCCGGGGGTGACGGCGCGTTGCTGCTCGCGAAAAGTGATTCGCGCGGTAGTGGCGTCGAGCGGAGTGATTTCTGCGTCCGCAGGTTCGTGGCGATTGCGGATACGGACTTTCGCGTTTACGATGCCGTCGGGGATTTCGTACGGAATCCAGTTCACGTCGTGGACTTCGCACGTGGCGCTGTGAAGCTCGCAATCGTCTCCCACTATGAGGCGATTCTTTGCGCGATCGAGCGCAACTACGTACATCGGACGACCTTCTGAAAGGCCCAGGCCTTTGCGCTGGCCGACGGTATAGCGATGCAGGCCGTTATGCCGGCCGAGAATCTCACCGGCAGTTGTGACGATGTCACCCGCCTCTTCCGGAAGCTTCTTTCCCTGCTCGTGCAAATATCCTTCGATAAAGCGGACGTAATTCCCCGTAGGCACAAAACAGATTTCCTGGCTCTCGGGCTTTCCGGCGACGGGAACTTGGAGGCGGTGCGCGATGTCGCGCACTTCGTTTTTTGAAAGTTCGCCGAGGGGGAAATTCGTGCGCGCAAGCTGTTCCTGGGTCAAACCGAAAAGAAAATAGGATTGGTCCTTGGATTCGTCCACGGCGCGCAAGAGTTCGTAACGTCCGCTGACCGGATTATGGCGGACGCGCGCGTAATGTCCGGTGGCGATGCGCTCGGCGCCAATCTGACGCGCGGTAACGAGCAACTGATCGAACTTCACGTGATTGTTGCAGCGCGTGCATGGAATCGGAGTGCGGCCTTCGAGGTAGTCGTCCACGAAAGGACGGATGACATTTTTCTCGAATTCGCGCTCGAAGTTGACCACGTAAAACGGGATGCCGAGATGTTCGGCGACACGGCGCGCGTCGTAGACATCGTCGATCGAGCAGCAGCGATGTTGCGCGGGCTCGGCGGTCTGAAGCTGTGGAAGGCGACGTTGGTTCCAGAGCTGCATGGTGAGGCCGATGATGGATTGGCCGCGCTCGGTCATGATCGCAGCGACTGTAGAGCTGTCCACGCCCCCGCTCATGGCGACTGCAACGGGCGCAACTGCGCCGGGAGCGATCGTCGGCAGAGAAAAGGTGTCCGGAGCTGCGGTCCTTTCGTCGCACGCTGTGGCAGCAACAGCGCGAAGAGGTTCGAGTTGTGTCAGTGAATTTGCCATGGCAGGTTTACCGGGCATGCACGGCGGCTACGCTGCGCGGCGATAGGGCGCGCAAGCGTTCCACTGTCGGAGGGATGATCGCGATCGCGCGATCGATCTCGGCGGCAGTTGTGGTGCGGCCGAGACTAAAACGCAAACTCGAACGCGCTTTCTCCGGCGAGAGGCCGATTGCGAGTAGAACGTGCGACGGCTCAACCGCTCCGGAAGAGCAAGCCGCTCCGGTGGAAGACGCGATGCCCTGTAGGTCGAGAGCGATGACGAGGGCTTCCCCGCCGGCAGCGGTGAAAGCCAAGTTCGTTGTGTTCGCGACGCGGCGGCTGCGATCGCCGTTCACGTGCACCGACGGAAGGGAGTTCAGCAGCATTTCTTCCAGACGGTCGCGCAGTATTTCGATTCGAGCCGCGTCGGCTTCAAGATTTAGTTTTGCCAGCTCAGCCGCTTTGCCGAACCCAACGATGCCGGGGACATTTTCGGTGCCCGGGCGCCGGTCGCGCTCATGATGGCCGCCGTGAAATTGCGGCTCGAGCGGCGTTCCGGCGCGGACGTACAGCGCACCAACACCCTTGGGTCCGTAGATTTTGTGCGCGGAGATGGAGAGCAAATGCACGCCAAGGCGGTTCACGTCCAGGGGCAACTTCCCTGCCGACTGTATCGCGTCGCAATGAAAATAGACGTCAGCCTCAGCGGCGATACGGCCGATTTCCTCGATGGGCTGGATGGTGCCGAGTTCGTTGTTCACGTGCATGACGCTGATAAGAATCGTGTCAGGGCGCAACGCACGGCGAATATCTTGAGGGTCGGCGATGCCCGCGCTTCCAACCGAAACGTAGGTGACGTCAACGCCCTGCCGTTCGAGCGCCTGGGCAGCATTCAGAACGGCGTGATGCTCGATGGCGGTGGTGATGATGTGCTTGCGCGAGTGATTCCAAGCTGCAACGGAGCCAAATAAAGCAAGATTGTCAGCTTCCGTACCGCCGCTGGTGAAAACAATTTCGGCAGGCTTGGCGCCGATCAGATCTGCGACGGAGTCGCGAGCTGCGTCCACTGCGGAGCGTCCACGTTGTCCGGACGAGTGAATCGAGCTGGCGTTACCGAACTTTTCGGCGAAGAACGGCAGCATGGCGTCAAGGACCGCGCGGTCCACGGGTGTGGTCGAGTTGTAATCGAGGTAAATGTGCATGGCTGCAGCGCCGAGATACCTAGAATAGCGGCTGCGTGGCCCGGTAGCAAGAGAGACGTGATTCGCCCTCGCCGGCATCGATGAGTGCAATGGGAGTCCTCGTTAAAATGCACCAAGAAACTCCATATCGCGAATACAGCTTCTACCCGATGTCGCGAATTCGGGCTGGGGCGTACGCTTTGTCTGCAACTGCCGTGCGTCTGGGCACTCGGTGAGGTGAGTGTTTAAATGGCTACGCGCATTCTAGTGGCTGACGATCACGCATCCGGTCTCGCGTCTCTTCGATTGATGATTGCCGGCAGGGCCGATTGGGAAATAGCAGCGCAAGCGAGTAATGGCGCTGAAGCGGTGGAAAAGGCCGTGGAAGTGTCTCCAGACGTTGCAGTGTTGGATATTCAGATGCCGCGGTTGAATGGCATCCAAGCGGCGAAGCAAATCCTGGAATGCTGCCCCGACACGAAAGTGCTGGCGGTCAGTCTGCATGAACAGGGACCACTGTTGGACGAACTGAAGAAAGTTGGCGTGCTTGGGTTCGTACCGAAGGATCGCATCGCAAGCGACTTATTGCCGGCGCTGGACACCCTTCTAAAAGGCGGCACTTGGTTTAAGACATCGAATCGCGAGAACTGGGTTTGACCGCGAAAGAGTAACCGGCCGTTCCAACGTCTCCCATTGGACGGTTTCCGAAGCTGCACTCGAGTGATTCCCTTCCCTCGTAAGCTAACCTTGAATAGCTTTGCAACCTCTGAGGCCTTCCGGCATTCTCACAGACCATTCAGCTAGCCTATACTTTGCAAATGAACGCACAGCGCCGCGAAAAAAGACTGATGCTAATCACTGCGATCGTTTTCGCGGGCGCAGGTGGATTTGTTAGCGCGAAGACCAACGGTGCCGCCAGCGCGGGGGCTCGGCCAACGCAAGTTAAGGAAGAAATCGCGATGGGTGGCTTTTACGTTGTGACGCAAGCCGTCTCGGATAAGGGAACTCCGTGGGCAGACAAAATTCTGGACGTGCGGTCGGAAGTGGAAGGCGTGCGCGTGCGCGAAATTCGAATTGCGCCCATGAACCGAAATTGCGCGCATAACGTCACGGTAAAAGCGGTGGAGCGCTTGCTGCCGAATACGACGGTGGCCAAGGTGGCCGGGAAATTCAAGCTGTGCTCGTACCCCGATGATGACTTTGCCGGGGTAATTCAAGTGGCCCGGCGGGACTATATCGAATCGGACAGTATTGGAACGTCGGCGAGTCATACAATCGTTGCAAAATGCGGAACGCAGGAAAGATTGTACGAGCTGCCTTATCCGGAGACGCTGAAGTTCGAGGCGTTGAAAATGGCGGATTCGCGGATCACAGCGCTTTGGGATTTTGCGGACGACGTCGAAGAGCGAGCGTTTGGCAAAGACTTTACGTTTGCGGGGGCCACCGCCGCGCAGAACATGGAGCGCCAAGAACTGGGGGCGAAGTTCGTTCCGGAGATTATGGCCGGCAAGTTTGACTCGGGATTCCCGGACAGTACCTGCGCGTTTGCCGACTGCCGTGTCCACAATGCAAAATCGGCGCTGCAGGGATATAGCGGAGTGATCGATGAAAAAGATCCTGCGTTTGTGGAAGTGCTGAATGCTGCCACGCTTCATCTGACGAAAGCCGCTCTCCCCGCGTATCCCCGAGACGCACAAAGCGCGCACGCGCAAGGCGAAGTGCGTCTGAAAATATTTTTCGATCCGGCGACCGGGTTGGTGACGAACGTGGAACCTCAGTCTGGGGATGACAAATTGCAGGAGTCTGCTGCGAAAGCAGCGGCGACCTGGCAATTCCAGGCTGGGGGTGCGCTGAAGTCTCCGGTGGAAGCGACGCTGCGATTTGGATTCCGCTGCCCTACGAAGTAACCCGCTGCGCCTTACCAGACAGTCTGACACTGGAGTGATCCGGCGGGGGCAAGTCTGCGCGGATTAGCGACTCGACGTGATTCCAAACTTGGGGGTCGCATTCAATTTCCGTGTGGAACTTTGAAATGTCGCGGTCCCACCACGAGTAATCGCCGTAACAGGTGACCGGATGAGCTTTGTAGTCAAAGCGAAAGTTTCCGATGATGCGCGTGCGGGAGGGATCTGCTGCACGGATTTCGGCGCGTCCGTGGGGACGCCCGTCGGGCTGATAGAAATTGGCGGCTTGCGCCACGTTTGACGGGATAATGCCGTCATCCTCACCGAGCTTCGCGACGCTGTCGATCTGGACGGTCAGAAGCACCGGGATGCCATCTGATTCTAATTTGCGTGCTACAGAGACGGCTTCCGAGGCTCCCCAACTATGGCCATAGAGAATGATGCGGGCATCCTGCTTTTGTTCGGGCGTCAATTTTCCAGCGTCATCGGTATCCAGGAGCCGCAGGATTTTCTCATAGGCGCTCTGTCCACGATGATTTTCAAAGATTTCCACGTACACGCCCGAAGAATATTCCTGGCGCAAGCGAGCGGCGAGCTGGACTTCACTGTGAACATAATTGTTGCGGCGGACAAATCCTCCGACGAAGCCAATTACGATGACTGGCGATCGCGGCGAATCCACATCCGAAGGGATAGAATGTGCTGGAGCCATTGCCGGGCCGGAGACAAAGATGGTCCAGAGGAGCAAGCCAGACACAGAAAATAACTTGTGGGATCGAAACATTACGTCCAACAATCATAACAAAAATAAGCGGATCACGGCACAAACCGGTTGGAAGAATATCCCGTGCCGTGGCTAACGGGCGGGCGCGTCGAAAGCCCCCGGATCTTCCGGCCAAACAGCGGTCAGCGCCAATCCCACCGCGATACCCACAGCAACCTCGATGAAACGATGGACGGCGACTATCCAGGCGGATGCGGAGTGCGCGACGAGCATGATGATTGCGAGCGTAATTCCGGCAAACCGATAGGCGGCTTTGTCAAGCCGCAGCGCGGCGCACACGATTCCCATAACGAATATTCCGACGGCGAACATAGCTGTGTTCGAGCCGAAGTAGGTGGCGAACAACGCTCCCGCCACAGCGCCAATCGCGCTTCCGGCGAAGCGCTGCCATGAAACGGTGAGCGCTGCACCAAGCGAGGACTGCATGACGACTAATGTCGTGATCGCGGCCCAGTAAGCTTCGGG
>PKWH01000014.1 GCA_003131985.1 Acidobacteriota bacterium
GCGCGGGTATGTCGCGCGGAACATCCAAGTACGCGAGCACTTGTTCCGCTATGCGCTTGAATACAGGGCCGCCGATTTCTCCACCGTGATGCGCGCCCTCCGGAGAATCGAACACAACGAGGATGGTGACCGCGGGTTCGTTTACCGGCGCAAAGCCGACGAACGAAGCAATGTATTTGTTGGGTGAGTAGCGTCCCGTGGTCGGATCAATTTCTTGCGCGGTGCCGGATTTGCCTGCGGCGGTATAACCGTTGAGCTGCGCGAGCGTGCCGGTTCCGGATAAAACGACCGTCTCCATCATTCCTCGAACAGTGGCAGCCGTCTTTGCGTCCGTTACCTGTTGCGGAGCAGGACGCGAAAGCGGCCCCGAAGCAACTCCGCCTTGAATCTCTTTGACCACCCGCGGCTTGTAAAGCATTCCGCCATTCGCGACCGCGGAAATCGCCGAAATGATTTGAACCGGCGTCACGCTTACTTCCTGTCCGATCGCTACGGACCCGATAGCGCTTGGGTTCCAATTCTCGACGGGACGAAGCTTTCCGCGATTTTCTCCGGGCAATTCAATTCCGGTAAGCTGGCCGATTCCGAAGGAACGAATCGCATCGTAAAACCTGGGTGCGCCGAGCTGAAGAGCAACCTTGATCGAGCCTACATCGCTGGAATGCGCAAGAACGTCGCGAACGCTGAGCATTCCGAACGGATGCCAGTCATGAATCAGCCTGCCCGCGAGGAGAATGGAGCCCATCTGACAATCCACCATTTTGTCCGGGTCCGTGACTCCGTTTTCAATTGCTGCGGTCATGGTGACCACTTTGAAGGTCGAACCGGGTTCGTAGGCGGCGGTGACGGCACGATTCATGCGCACATCATCGGAGTAGCTCCCGGCGTCATTCGGATCAAACGGCGGAAAATTCGCCAACGCCAGCAACTCCCCGGTGTTTGGATCCTGAATTACGACACTCCCATGTATTGAACGGGTTTCCTCCATTCCACGCTCTAGTTCCTTTTCGGCGATGAACTGGATTGTTTCATCCACCGTGAGCGTCACGCTCGCGCCAGGATCGGCAGCGGCTTCGCTGCGGTCGTACCACCGCCGTTTTCCGTCGGACATCACCATCATGCGGCCCGGCTTTCCGCGGATCTGTTTGTCAAAGGCGTACTCAATGCCGCCGATGCCTTTTTCGTCTGTGTCCACGTAGCCCAGCGCGTGCGCCAGGCTCTGCCGCTGCGGATAGACCCGGCGATTTTCCTTCTGAAAGAAAACGCCCTTCAAGTTCATGTCATCAATGCGCTGGACGATTTCAGGTGAAAGTTTTTTTGCCAGGCGAACGGGCGTACGCGCTTCTCGTATTTTGGTTTCGATTTCTTCGGGGGGAATATTCAGAACGCGCGAGAGCAGCCTGGCGACCAGGGGAGCATCCTTGATGTCCGAAGGATCGCCGAATACGGAATCCATCGGGATGCTGACTGCCAGTTCTCTACCCTTGCGGTCATAGATCGTGCCGCGTTTCGGGCTGATTTCAAATACGTGCCGTTGTTGGTGCTGGGCTCTTGCGAAGTATTCGCCATAGCAGAAGAGCTGGAGATAACTGAGGCGCGCGAGCACCGCCGCCATCCAAATCAATGCCACGACCCCTACAACCAACCAGCGGCGACGCAGGCTGCGCTGCTCCATGGTACTCCGGCCTATCCCAGAAAAAACTTAGCCCCGCGAACGTTCGAAATGCTTCGCGGGGAGGGGCCCAGCACAGCGGGCCGCTATCAATTTTGTGTCAAGGACGCGGGGGTTGAGAAACCGTGCCTGCTTGCGCCAGCACTCGATCACCCGTTGCTTCCACCGGAGCCACTTGGCCGGCCACTGGAATCGTCAGTCCGAGATCTTTTCCGGCAATCGAATAGATGCGGTCCGGCGCGCTCAGCGTGATCGCTTCCAGGCTTAGCTGCTGATTCAATAGGGAGCTTTGCGCGCGCAGCGATTCAAGCTGCTCCACTTCGTAGCGGAGCTGGATGCATTCAAAATGTTGCCAGGTGTAAACCAACAGGCAAGAAGCCATCGCGCCGCCCGCCGCCACGCGCCGCCAAAAATCACCCAGGCGCGCGGGCGATGCCGGGCGCACCAGCCGCGAATTGTCGATACGTTTTACTGTGTGATATTCGATCATGACCACGCCTCAGGCGCCGAGCTTTCCGCCGTCGCCACTTTCTCCGCCACTCGCATCTTTGCGCTCCGGGAGCGGGGATTGTTTCTGATTTCCTCGTCGCCGGGCAGAATCACTTTCTTGGTCAACACGCGAAAACTTCTTTCTCGCGCGAGCCGCTGGAATTCATGCTTCACCATGCGATCTTCCAGCGAGTGGTAACTGAGGACGATCATCCGTCCTCCTTGAGCTAAAGTGGCAGGGGTCCGCGAAAGAAACTGCCCGAGTTCCTCCTCTTCTCGATTCACCGCTGTCCGCAGCGCCAGAAACGTTTTTGTCGCGGGATGCAGTCTCTGCCTTCCCCTTGCTTTTCGTCCCCCTGCCACAACCGTTGCCAGATGTTCGGTNNTTCTTGTAGAGAAGGTAGGCCAGTTCTTTCTCCGGCCAGAAGTTCACAATTTCTTCCGCGGTGAGCGGCGAATCGGGATTCATGCGCATGTCGAGCGGCGCGGCCCAGCGAAAAGAAAATCCGCGCTCGGGAGTGTCCAGCTCGAGGCTTGAAATCCCCAGATCGGCAATCACGCCATCCAGCGGAGGAAGTTTCAGGTTCTCCACCACTTCGCCGATCTTCGAGAATTCTGTGTGCACTAAAGTCACCTGCCGCTCGTGCGGCCCCAGTCGCTCCCGCGTTATTTCCAACGCACGCGGATCGCGATCCATCCCCACCAAACGCCCCGTAGTCAGCCGCCGGGCGATTTCAATGGCATGCCCGCCCGTGCCCACCGTGGCATCCACGTAAGTGCCCTCGGGCCGAATCCGCATCCAGTTCAGAACTTCTTCAACCAGAACCGGCGTGTGCAGAACGCTCAAAAGCTAGATGCCCAGTAAATCCAATTCCTTTTCGTCTTCCGCCGTGATGGGGTTACGGTTCAGTTGTTCCAAGAACTGCGCGTGATTCCAGACTTCCAGGTAAGTCAGTTGGCCCTGAACGTCTACTTCACCCTTCATTTGCGCCGATTCCCGAAGTGTTGGTGGAATTAGAATGCGCCCCTGCCCATCCACCTCCACCACTTGGCCGTAGTAGTTTGCCCGCGCCAGGAACTTTTGCTTGGCCCGGTTGTGAGAGGAAACTTTGGCGAGTTTTTTCTCGATCTCTTCCCACGCTTTCATGGGATAGATCCGCGCCATACCGCCGGTCTCGCTGGTTACGTAAAACTTTTTGCCTGTCTTGCGCAGTAACGCCAGGAAGTCCGCCGGAATTTTCATCCGGCCCTTCTCGTCGACTGTCGCTAGATAGTTGCCCCGAAGCATGAAAGCCTTTCNNCTTTTTACCACTGCGTCCCACTTCTTCCCACTTTGTGCCCCGATTGTAGTTAGGTTCGACTACATGTCAAGTGGAATCCGTTCTGGAATTAAAGATTTTTATTAAAAATAAGATGCGTCGTTGTGGCTCAGCGCAACCAAACCACAATTAGTGGTGGATGCTCCTGAACGCGTTCCGCACGCCTAGTTGCTCGAGCGAAAAAAAGAAGAAAAAATGTTTTGTAAGAGTAAACAGCAGAAAAAATTGCTCGCTCATCGGTTTCTTGGCGCGCCACCGCGCTTCACGAGGTTTTATAATGTAGCGCCTGCCTGCCGGCAGGCAGGCCGCGGCCTGTCCGCCGAAGGAGGGCCTTCAGCGCGGCACCTCTTAGGGTGGCAACCGATCCGACTGGCGTTCTGGAGCCTATTGCAGCCTGGCATATTCGGACTTGGCGGCGATGAGGATGGGGATATCGGGATCGGCGTCTTTCCACAGCGTGAGGAAATCTTTGTAAGCAGCGAGCGCGCGGACGCGGGCGGCGTCGGCATCCGCGCCTTGCGAGGTCTTAGCCTGCAGCGCGTTCGCGCGTGCCACTCCCAGACGCGACAACGCACCTGTCGCACAATTCCACAACAGCCCGCGATGGTCGAGGATTTTCTGGAATTCGGCGGCTGCGGACGCGCCCTGTTGCGCGATCAGGTAAGCCTCGGCGCGGACGTATACGGGATACAAACAGGAGTTAACAGCGCTCGTACTTAGCATGCCTAGCTCATAGGGTGCTGCCGCATGAAGAAGCTCGATGCTCCGGGCTGCATTCTTGCGGCCCGTTTCTATCTGCGCACGGATGGTAGGAAGCCAGACCGACTGGACGACGGTACCCTGCGGGAGGCGCTTGGCGAGATCATCTGCAAGTGATTGGGCGTGCGCCGCATCGCTCGCCAACGCATAGGCCAGCGCCGCCTGCTCCTCCGCAAAGTGGCTCCCTGGCGCGAGCGCCACTGCTGCAGCAGCATTCTTGCGGGCCGCTTCCGCGTTGCCGAACAACGCTTCGCGTAGCGCCGCGTTCGCTTGCCATAAGGCAGCAGCCTCTTTCTCATCGTTGCGGCGGGCGCTCTCCACGGCTTGCCGGGATAGCTCACGAGCTTTCCCGAGTCTCCCAGACCAGGCTTCGGTATCGGATTCAAGCGATAGCACCCAGTCTTCCCCACCCGGCTTTCCCATGGCCCAATTGGCCTGCTGCTTCATGGCAGCCTCGTTGCTCTGGAGGAAGGCCAAGGCATACAGATTCAGGTGCAGCGCAATATGGTCAAGCTTGCGCCCGAATGCTTCATCGGTTATTGCCCTTGCTTCGTCGAAACGGTTCAGGGCCAGGTAAATTTGGCCCAGATTCAAATATGGGATCACGTTGTTCGGCTCCAGGCGGGGTGCCTCGCGGGTTTCCGTGGCGGCCTTTTCATATTGCCCGAGAACCATGTAGTCAACGCCGAGAAAGATGTAAGGAAAATAATCCCGCGGATAAACTTGTATCCACAGTTCTGCTGTCTGATTCGCTTTTTCCAGCTCGCCCGTGACATTTTGGTAGTAGAGCCAGGTGATCCTGAACTTCTCCGGTTCAGTGACGCGGTCGCGCAGGTCGAAGGCGTTCTTCAGGTAATCAGCGCCGAGGCGGGGCTGATTCAGATTGATGTAATTGACTGCCAGAAATGCATACGCCGACGCAAAGTTGGGGTCAAGTTCGATGGCGCGCTTGAAGAATGGAATGGCTTCGGCCTCCCCCTTTTCGCGCCTGGTTTTTACACCCAGGGTGTAGGCCTTGAGGGCTTCGAGCGAATTCGTGGTGGCTTGCTCCAGCGGAACGTCGAACTTCTGCACCGAGCTGAGCGACTCGCCTACTTCGTTGCGAAGCTTCGCTGCGGCCTGCCCCAGTGACGGGAGGACTTGCTCCTTTCCCGCAGCCGTCACCTGCTCGCGTGCCAGCACGTCTCCGCTCGCGCAGTTCAGGGCTTCCAAGCCAATTACGTACTGCGTGCCCAGCGCCGCAATCGAGCCTGCCACATAGGCTTTGCTCCCCGCACGCTGGCACACTTCCCGCGCCAAGTCCTGCGTCAATCGCTCGCCCTGCGAGTGTGTCATCTCTCGCATCGTCTGGCGAACTTTCTCCTCTGAAAGGATATTCAGGAAGGGTGACTGGCCCAGGTCCACGGCCAGGGCCTGCTTGAGCGTGTCGTCAAAGACCTCATCGCCCGTCGTGTTCGTGAAATCCGAGAGCACGATGGTGTCTTTCTCGGTTAAAGGCGCGGCATGACTCGACCGGAAATAGAGACCACCAGCAACCAAAGCGGCGACCACAACTGCCGCAGCAAGAATCAAAATCTTCCAGAGTTTCTTGCCCGCTGCGGGATCCCCTGTCAATTGTTGTGACACAACCTGCGAACCAGCATCCTGTGCAGCCCCGACGGTTCCAGAACCGGCGGCCGCAAGCCTTCCCGCGGCCGTATCCCGCTTCAGCCGTTGCAGGTCGGTGCGCATTTCAGACGCCTGCTGGTAACGCAGGTCGCGGTCTTTCTCCAGAGCCTTGTTGATGATTCGCTCCAACTCCGCTGGTACCTCGGGATTCAGGCGCACCGCGGAGGTGGGCGCGGAATCCAAAATGGCCTTGAAGATAACCGCGGAACTGTCTCCGCGGAACGGCAACTTGCCAGTCGACATTTCGTATAGCACCGCGCCAAAGGAAAACAAATCGCTGCGCGCATCCAACTCTTTCGCGCGCGCCTGTTCGGGCGACATGTAAGCGACGGTGCCGAGCATAGAGCCAGGGCTTGTGAGGTGCTGTTCGTCAATCGTAGCCGTCATCGTGTCCGACGTCGCAGGTTGACTCCCGGAATTTGAGGTGACCTTGGCCAAACCAAAATCCAAAATCTTTGCATGGCCGCGCTTGGTGACAAAAATGTTGGCAGGCTTGATGTCGCGGTGAACGATACCTTCAGCGTGAGCGGCATCGAGCGCATCGGCGATCTCGATCGCCAGCAACACCGCTGTCTCGATCTCCATCGGCTGCCCGCCAATGCGATGCTTCAGCGTCACGCCATCCAGAAATTCCATGNNCGATGAACGCCGCGCCGTGCTGGTCGTCAATTTCGTGTATCGTGCAGATGTTCGGATGATTTAGCGCCGAAGCCGCCTTGGCTTCGCGCTGAAAGCGGCGCAGGGCTTGCGGGTCTTTGGCTACGTCGTCGGGCAGGAACTTGAGGACTACAAACCGGCTGAGTTTGACATCCTCAGCCTTGTACACCACGCCCATTCCGCCGCCGCCGATTTTCTCGACGATGCGGTAATGCGAGACGGTCTGACCGATCAGTGAAGAAGAATCCGGCACTTGCCGCACATCTTAAGGTTTTGTCAGACGCCAAGTCAACGAACACAAACACGGTCGCGCCCGGCATTCCTCAGCATCGGAGAGTTATTGCATTTTTGCGTATTCGGATTTGGCGGCGATGAGGATGGGGATATCTGGGTCGGCGCCTTTCCACAGCCTGAAAAAATCCTGATATGCGGTCCTCGATTGCGCGCTACCTCCAGCCAGGGCATACCCGCGGCCAAGCCCGAGATGCGCGAGTGCTGCCAGCGGCTCGTTTCCGACCACTCCTGCATGGTCGAGAATTTTCTGGAACTCGCTAACCGCTGCTGCCCCCTGCTTCGCTGCCAAGTAGGCCTCGCCGCGCAAGTAAACCGGATAGAGTGCGAAGGTGAAGGAAGGATTCGTTTCTCCCAGTTCATAAGGGGCAGACGCAGACAACGCGTCGATGGCTTTGTTACCGTCACTGCTGTGAAGCGCGGTTGCGGCTTGGATCATCGGCAGATAATCGAACTTCACGACAGTGTCTTCGCTGAAGCGTTTGCCTAGATCGGCGGCTAATCGTTCGGCCTGCGCGGAATCGCCAGCCAGTCCGAGCGCAATGGCCGAGAAACCTTCAACCTGTCTGCCGGCGGATAGAGCGAGGGCGGTTTGGGCATCTCGCTTTGCCGAAGGCATATCGCCGGCTAACGCCTCGCGGACCGCGGAGTGCGACTGATATTCCGCGGCNNGCTTCTTTTTGACCGGCGCGTTGCGCGGAATCGGCGGCGCCGCGTGTTAGTTCACGACTCTTCGCGAACTCGCCGTTATATGTTGCCGTTTCAGATTCCAGAAAAAGAATCTGATCATCGATTCCTGGTTTCCCAGCCGCGTCGGCAGCCTGCTTCTGCATCCCGGTGGGGTCGTGCTCTATGAAATACACGTTGTAAAGGACCAAAGGAATCCATGGCGAGTCAACGTTGTGGGCACGCGACTCCTGTATCGTGGCCTTGGCCTGATCGAGCTGGCCGATCCACTGGTAACTGAGAGCCAGATTCACAACGTTGTTGCCGCTGCCAGGATTGATCTTCAGGGCCTCCCGCGCCGCGACATTCGCCTTCGGGTAGTCGCCCATGGACGTATACGTAAACCATAAATAAACTTGAGGGTCCTCATCGCGGGGGTAAGTTTGCGCCCAGGCCTGAAAGGAGGTGCGGGCAGCCTCAAGATTTCCGGTAACGACAAGCTCGTAGAATGAGGAAATGCCCAGCTTTTCGCTCTCGCTGACGCGCTCGCGCAATGCGTAAGCCCGGCGCGCATTCTCGGCACAGCGATCGTTTTCACTGAGTGGTTGATAACTCTGGGCCAAGCGCAAATAAGCCATGGCGAAATTGGGATCCAGTGAAACGGCCCTTTCAAAGAGAGGAATCGCGGCAGCGTAGTCGTTTGCCACGTCCATTGTTTGTTTGCCGAGGGTATAGGCTTGCAGCGCTTCGAGCGAAGGCGTGGTGACGTTTTCCGGAGGCGCGTTGTACTTGCGCACGGAGGCCAGCGACTCTCCCATTTTTTCGCGCAGCTTGGTCGCCGCGTCGCCCAGAGCGCTAAGAACTTGCTCCTTCCCGCTGGCCGTCACTTGCTCTTGCGCGAGCAGATCACCGTTGCGGCAATTCACCGCTTTCAAACCCAAAACATATTGGCTGCCCAAACTCGAAATAGAGCCCTCAATCGTTGCAGCGCTGGCGGTGCGCTGGCAAACGTCTCGTGCCACGTCTGGGGTAAGAAGCGCGTCTTTTGGCTTGGCCATCAGCGTGAGCGTGTGCGCAATACGCTCGTCGGAAATTATGCTCAGAAACGGAGACTGGTCCAGTTGCGCTGAGAGCCCCTGGCGCAGCGTGCCGTCGAAGACGGGATCGCCAGTGGTGTTCGCGAATTCGGCGAGAACGATAGTGTCCTTGTCGGTTAGGGCTTGCGCATGGCGCGTAAAGTACAGCCAACTGCCCACACCGGCAGCGACAAGCACGATGGCGGCAACAATTATCACAGGCCACTTCGCACGATCAGTTCTGACCGGCGCGGCTGAAACGGCCGCCGATTTTGATTCAGTCGGTGTTGCAGGCGAGATCGCTGACGCGGAACTGGCCGGTTCTGCTATTCCACTCGGCACCATCGAGCGTTCCGATTCCGTATCGCGTTTCAGGCGTTGCAATTCCGATCGCATGTCCGATGCATGCTGATAGCGGAGCTTCGGATCCTTTTCGAGCGCACGAGTGATGATGTCTGCCAGTTTGGGCGGCACTGCAGGGTTCAGCCGCACGGGAGCGACTGGTGTGCGATTCAGAATGGCGTCGAAAATCTCTGCGGAAGTGTTCCCCGAGAAGGTTTGTTTCCCCGTAACCATTTCGTAGAGCGCCAAACCGAAAGAGAAAATATCGGTGCGCCCATCCAACTCTTTCCCCCGTGCCTGCTCCGGCGACATGTACGCCAGCGTGCCCATGGTCGCGCCCGGCGTGCTCAACTGCTGAGCCTCCTGAGTCCGCGTCGCATCGGCATCCGTTCCTGCCTTTGGTTGCAACTTGGCCAGACCGAAATCCAAAATCTTGGCGTGTCCGCGCTTGGTGACAAAAATGTTGGCAGGCTTGATGTCGCGGTGGACGATGCCTTCGGCGTGCGCGGCGTCCAGTGCGTCGGCAATTTCGATAGCGAGCGACAGAGCCAGCTCCGTTTCCATCGGCTGCCCGGCAATGCGATGTTTCAGCGTCACGCCATCCAGAAACTCCATGGCTATGAACGAGCGCCCACCGTCTTCGGCAATTTCGTAGATGGTACAGATGTTGGGATGGTTCAGTGCGGAAGCCGCCCGCGCTTCGCGGCGAAAACGTTCCAGCGCTTGCGGATCCTCCGCGACATCGTCAGGAAGAAATTTCAGCGCGACCAAGCGGCCGAGCGAAGTGTCCTCGGCCTTGTACACCACACCCATACCACCACCGCCGATCTTTTCGACGATGCGGTAATGCGAGATGGTCTGACCGATCAGTGAGGAAGGATCCGCCACTTGCGGCACATCTTAAGGTTTTGTGAGACATCAAGTCAACGAAGGGAGATTATTGCAGCTTCGTTTGGGGCTGATTATGGATGGGAAGGCGCGTTGAGCGAATCGAGACCGCGCAGAACGGACTGCTCGTCGGGATTCAAACCGCGCATAAACTGGGGATCGTCAAGCGCCGCTTGCCTGTCCGCCGGGCTCATTCCCTGAAGCGTGTGCAAACGGCCGGTAACGAGTTGTTTTCTTTCCGGCGACATCTGTTGCCACTTCGGAAGAAGAGTGCTTTGTACGTACTGGCGCTTTTCGGGCGACATACGCTCCCAGGCGCGCGCCCGGTCGTTCATCGCGTTGCGTTCCGTCGGCGAGAGATTATTCCACTTCTGCAGGTTGCGTTGAATCTGAGCCTGACGCTGAGGCGGAAGACTCTTGAAGCGCTCGTTGTTCTGCAGAAAGTGCTCTTGCTCTTGCGGCGACATATCCCGCAAATTCTGTCTAACGCCGGGAGGCAAGCCTCCTAAGGCCCGCCCTCGGTCGGCTCCCGCTCCTGCCGCAGCATTTGGCTCCGAATTATTCGGATTCACTGACGGATGGTTTTGCTGTGCATGTGCCGCGTTAGGATTGCTGGAAGGATGCGCAGCCCCCGGACGCCCGGCCTGGTTCGCATGCCGATTGGCACGTCGCGCTGCACCTGGTCGCGGCCCGGCATGCATTCCCGGAGGGTGGGAAGGCGCGGAAGCGTGGGGCCTTTGCGCCAGCGCAGGCTGCGCCGCAAACCCCATCAGCAGAGCCAGCGCAAGCCCGCAAATAATTCTCACCCGCTTCATTTATCCGCCGTTATTCCTGCTGTTGCTGCTGTTCGTTATTCTGTTGATCCGGTTGTGGCGCCGGCTGCTCGTCCGCGGGCACTTCATCCAGCGCATCAAACTTGCTCAGCACTTCGTAATTCTCCAGCACATCCAGATTCTTGATCACCTGAAATTGCTCGTGCTCGCTCTGCGCAGATCCAGCCAAACCCGAATTGTCTTGCGGCAGGCGCGACATCCAAACGCTTACCGC
>PKWH01000264.1:0-22464 GCA_003131985.1 Acidobacteriota bacterium
GAAGGGCGAGCCGGCAAACCCGGCTCGCTCTTTTTTTTTGCTCGCACGCGATTTTTCAGTCTTAGGAGCCCCGTTGAAAGCACTCCCCGAAGGGCAGTATATCAAGCACTTTCAGTATGGTTTGGGCGTGATTACGGAATCCGATCACGACCGCACTTCGATTGATTTCGATCTGCACGGCGTGAAGAAGTTCGTCACCAGCATCATGGTGGTCGAAATCGCGGAAGGTACGCCCCCGAAGCGCAAACGAGCGAAGCGCGTCAAGAAAACTGTCGCGGTGATCGCCGCGGCTGCCGGATCTTCGCCTGGAGCGAAATGACGTCGCAAATCATCGTTCAGTTCGTCGGTTTCCAGTCTAAACCGTCGGTGCGCGAATATACGTTCACCGTTCGAGAGCCGCAAACAGAGCCTCGCGAATTCACTCTGTCGATTCCGAACGACGCGTTCAACACCCGCCGCGTCCGCTATCAGGATGCGCCGGACATTTGTTCGCACAGGCTTCACCGTGAACTCGCCGCCGCCGAAAATCATCCCTCGAATACCCATTTCGATCTTACGGATGCCGAGCTAGATGAATACCGCACCACGCATATGCACAAACCTCCCAAATATCCTTACGCTCCCAAGCCGGACCAAGACGCTTAAGGCTCGCGCTTCCCTCTCGCAACTTCCCGTGCCAAGCGCACCTGAATCCAACTCTTCGATTTTTGCGGTTTCGGCGAAATTCGTGCGCCACCATTTGCCCGAGCTCTTTGCCATATCCGCACTTGTGCTGATTCCCTGCTTCTGGCACCGCCGCATTATCGCGGGCGATCTGGGGAGTCACATGTACAACGCCTGGCTGGCGCAACTGATCGAGCACGGCCAAGTGAGCGGCTTGTGGATTGAGCGGCGATGGAACAATGTGCTTTTCGATTTGGTAGTCAGCGGGCTGGGAAGAGTCTTCAGCTTGCATGCCGCGGAAAAAATCACTGTATCGGTAGCCGTCTTAATTTTCTTTTGGGGCGTCTTCGCGTTCGTGTCCGCGGCTAGCAAGAGGGTCCCGTGGTTTTTGGTTCCCGTCATCGGGATGATCACCTATGGCTACACTTTCCATATGGGTTTCTTCAATTATTATCTTTCCATTGGGATTGCGTTTTTCGGCATAGCAATTTTCTGGCGCGGCAATAAATGGGAGCGCTTGATCCCCCTTGCACTGGCGCCTCTCATTCTGCTTGCCCACCCACTCGGGCTCGTATGGATGGTCGGGGCCATTGCATACATTGGAATCGCCAAAGTAACGCCCCTTCGTTATCAGCCGTTGTTGCTTCTCGCAGCAGCTATAGCGCTCGTTCTGATTCACTACGATTTTTGGCATCACTATATTGTGGAGGCCCAGACCCAACCGTTTTATTTTTTCACGGGCGCGGACCAACTGCTTCTCTTTGGTTCGCGGTACGAAATTCCGAGCGTTGCGCTGATCTGTTTCTCCGTCTGCGCGCTGGCAATAGATGTTTCCACCAGGTTGCGCGAGCGCGGCCTCTGGAAACAATACTCAATTCCGGCGCAGCTTTACGTGCTCCTTCTCCTGAGTGCTGTGCTGCTTCCCAACGGAATCCGTTTACTGAACCAGGCTCCCGCCCTGGCTCTATTGAGCGGACGACTAACTTCCGTTTCTGCCGCCGTATTTTGTTGCGTGCTTGGCGTCATGCATCCCCGCAAATGGCATTTAATCGGGTTCGCCGCGATCGCCGTGGCATTTTTCACGTTTCTCTATCAAGACACGGCGACCGTCAACAAGATGGAAGAGCAGGCCGAGCGGCTGGAAAGAACTCTTCCTCCGGATCAACGAATACTGGCCACGATCAAAGCGCTACCGGGCTCGCGTATTTCGATTCAGCACATCGCCGACCGCGCCTGTATCGGCTATTGCTTCAGCTATGGCAACTACGAGCCTGGCTCCGGTGAATTTCGCGTGCACGCATTACCGGGCAATCCTTACGTGATGTCCTCTTTCGATTCGGTCCCCGATATGGAAGAAGGAACGTACGAAGTTCAACCGGAAGATTTGCCCGCCTATCAACTCTACCAATGCAGCTCCAGCGGCAAGGATTTGTGCATTCGTCCGCTTGAAGCCGGAGAGGAAAACAATCGGCTTGGAATCGAACCCGGCGGCGAATAGCGGGCTCCGGCGTCAAACGCCTTGACGCGTCGCCGAGAATTGCACCCTCGATAGTTACTCTTGTATTATTCCTGTTGGTTCCTGGCGCCGAGAGCTACGACAATCCGACGGAGGCACGATGAAGACTGGAAATAATGGGAAATTGCGAACGTATTTTATGGGATTGGTGATTTTGCTGATGAGCGCGTCCCTGTTTGCCGCGTCGAGCATTTATGATTTCACGCTGCCCTCTATTGACGGCAAACCCATGCCGCTTGCGGATTACAAAGGCAAAGTTATTCTGGTGGTGAACGTGGCCAGCCGTTGCGGATTCACGCCCCAATACACCGCGCTGGAATCCATCTACGAAAAGTACAAAGATCAGGGATTTGTGATCCTCGGCTTCCCGGCAAATAATTTCGGCGGTCAGGAGCCGGGTACGAATGCTGAGATCAAAACCTTCTGCTCTGCAAAATATAACGTCACTTTTCCGCTCTACGGCAAAGTCTCCGTCAAAGGCGACGATCAAACATCGCTTTACAAATACTTGACTACGAGCGCCAATCCCGCTCTCACTGGCGATATCAAGTGGAACTTCACGAAATTTCTGGTGGATCGCAATGGCAACGTGATTCAGCGGTTCGAGCCTCAGACCACACCCGATTCACCGGAAGTCGTTGCCGCGATCGAAAAATCGCTGAAGCACTAAATCTCTAAGGAAGAATACCGAAAACGGCGACGCCGGTGGGTGTGCCAACGTACACTTTTCCGTTGGCAATCATCGGCGTGATGAATTTGTTGTCCGAGAAGCTGTCCCGTCCGTTGGGTGCCTGGCTGCTGTTGTACAGCTCGTTTCCAAGATTCGTAGCGTCGTAGGCGTGCAGGACGCCGCCGCTGCCGTTTTCTACCGCCCACGCGATTCCGGCCGACGTTCCGTTCGCGGAAATGCTGGGTGTCGTTCCCGGATAAGCGAAGCCGGCCGAACTGTGCGAGCCGGCAGGCGCGACTAGTTTGGCGTTCACGATCGCGAAAGCCCGCAAGGAATCGCCAACAGCTCCGTAATAAACAGTGTTGTTAAAATAAGCAGGAGTTGCCCACGCTCCGCCGACTATGCCGTTCGAAGAAATCTCCTGGTAGATGGCGCTATCGTTGTTCGTATTGAATTGCCCCATCATATTGCGGTTCACGACGTAGATATGCGAATCCTTGCCGGCTCCCACCCCGAGTTGCCATGTGTTCCCGTTGCCATCCTGAAGATCGGGGAGAAGTATTTCGCCTCCGGAACCTAGGTCCTGATCCGCGTTCGATTCCGAAGTCGTATTGAACATTGTGAAATAATCGCCGACACTGAGATTATTTCCTGTAGTGGAAATCTTCATGAACGCGTTGCCGTAATCCCCGTTCTCGGGAAGGCCGTTCGCAAGCGTGTTATCGAACGTTCCGTTGGCAGCGAGAAAATAAAAATTCCCCGAGGAATCCGCGGCCGGGCCGTCGCCTGCCATCCAGATTGCGCCGTCACTGCCGTTGGGAGTTATATTCAGTACCGAAGTCTGCTTCAGCGTGGTTTGGTTATAGCCAATGATCCACCCAGTGTAGGGGCCATCATCGCAATGCGAGGCCCAGGTCGTGTAAATCACGCCATTAAGCAGGAGCAACGCCGCGCGTTCTTTATATTGCTGGGGCGCAAACGTAGTTTGCCCGCTCTGGTTTGTAAAAGTGGCCTGGATCGTCGTTGGGCTTGCGGAAATTTCCGCACCGGTCGTAATATCCAGAGCGTGGAGCCGCTGGAAATAATTGCCGTTGCCGTCTTTCGACATCGCCACCAAATACATCACGCCATGCGCACCAGCGTGCGGATCGATCACAGGCGTTGAAGTGATGCCGATCTCGGGACTCACTTGGCTGCAGCCACGATCGTCGCTGCTAGTCTCACCCGCACCTATTGCGGACACCTTCCAAAGCGGAGCTCCCAAGTTATCAGCGTCGAAGGCGTAGGCTGAACCATGCTCGGTGACCACAAACACAACGTTGTGCGCAGCGCCTGACACGGTCAAACCTGAAACATACAACGGCTCGGCGTCCACAAGCCCGTCCACCGTCAAAAATCCAATCTTGCCGAAATTCGTAGAGTTCACATTGGCAGGCGTCAATATTGTTTCATTGAGATTTTGGCCCGTGCGCGCGACGTCATTGTGAAACGTAAGCACGGTTGCATTACCAACTGGCACGACGTTCGTGTTCACTGTCAGCGTGACAGGGTTGCTCGTCACGCTCCCCAGAGCATTACTGACCTGGACTTTAATTTGCGCGCCCGTGTCTTGCGCTGTCGCCGAGGCAATTACGTACGTGCTCGCGTTGGTCCCTGCATCGGCTCCGTTATTGAACCATTGATAAGTAAACGGCGGCGTGCCGGAGGCTGTGACCGAAAAAGTCGCCGACTGGCCTACCGTGACCGTGACGTTCATGGGTGCCAATGAAATCCCGGCTGCAGTCGAGCCAGTAGCTCCGCCGCTAGAGCCTGATCCGGAACCGCAAGCTGCAAGGCCGATGGCTAGAACCGCCAGCAATATCGATGAAAGAAAATTGGTTTTGGGTTTCAAATTCAGATCCCTCAAAATCGCTGATTTCTATCGTAAAGAGACTTCATCGTCCGTTTCTTGCTAAACATTAGGTCCAGCACCGACCGAGGTCCAGCACCAACCGCAACCCAAACCATTTTAGCCCTTTGCAAAGATAGTTGCACCTGCCGACCAGTACAGATTCAGTACAGCTCGGAAGCGATCTTGCGGCACCAGTTGGGTGCTGGAAGCGATTGTAACGGATTTTACTCTCGGCCAGAGTTAGCTTCTCAAAACGAGAAATTCGCCGAACTTGAAGAACGTGTATTGTTACCGGCCGTAACCCTTCGGATGATGTTGTCGCCAAGTCCACGCTGATTGCACGATCGCTCGCAAATCAGACACCGCTGGCTTCCAGCCGAGAACGGTTTGAATCCTGGAGGCATCCGCCACCAATCTCGCGGGATCGCCCGCGCGTGGCGCTTCAATTCTTGCCTGTATCTCGCGCTGCGTCACCTGGCGCGCGCATTCGATCACTTCAAGCACGGAATGGCCATGTCCAGTCCCGACGTTAAGAAATTCGGACTGGCCTCCCCGGCGAAGGTGATCGAGCGCCAGAATGTGCGCGTCGGCCAGATCCGACACGTGAATATAGTCGCGAATCGGAGTGCCGTCCGGAGTCGGATAAGTATCCCCAAACACCGCAAGCTCGGGCTTTTCCCCCGATGCTGCCGCAAGAACGTTCGGAATCAAATGTGTCTCAGGCTCGTGGTCCTCTCCATATAGTTCACTGGCCCCGGCAGCGTTAAAGTAGCGCAATGCGGCGAATCGCAAGCCGTACGCACCATCGTAGCTTTCCAAAAGCCTTTCCATACAGAATTTGGACCAACCGTATGGGTTTTTGGGCCATTGGGGACACTGTTCGGAAATAGGGATTTGCGTCGGCTCGCCGTAGGTAGCGCAAGTGGACGAGAAGACCACGATCCGAACTCCCGCTCGGACCAGAGAGCCCATCAGCGCAGTACCTTGAGCCACGTTATTTTCGAAATATTTTGCCGGCTCAGCAACCGATTCACCAACCGACGCTAGCGCGGCAAAATGAATGCACGCCTCGAGTCGGTGTTCCGTTGCGATGCGTTCCAGAAGAGCCGAGTCTCCCACTTTTCCCTGGTAAAAGTGCACGCCGGAATCGACGGCTTCTCGATGGCCGTACACCAAGTCATCGAGGACCACAACGTCTTCCCCGTTTGCGGATAGACGCTCAACCGCCACGCTTCCGATGTAGCCCGCGCCGCCTGTGACGAGGATCGCCATTCCTCTCCTTTCGCAACTTCACACCCATCTCATGGTGCGTTACCCGACGGAGATTCGCAAGGTGCCAGAGGCCGACGGCAAGATCGCTGGAAGCTGGGGAAGACGATCAAAAACGGAGCTGCGCGGAAGTTGGCCGAGAGAAGAGGAGCATGCGGGCCCAGCCCTTATTTTGTAAGGATTCCCTTTGTTCCTCTTCTCTCAGCCCGTATCTTTTCGCAAGAAGCGATTCTCATCAATCAGGAGAATGCTGTATCTCCGAAGAGGCCTAACTGTAGGCCATCGGACACGTGAAGATATATCTTTGGAGCTTTAGCCTGCTGGTTTTGTTACCCCCGCGCGGCTCTTCGGTTGTTATCAAATTGAACCGAGGATAGAATTCGGTCTGACGGACCGTTCGGACTGGCAGCTCTTGAGCAAACGGATTCCTCGCGCCGTACTCGAAAAGACTTGGAGCACTCTTGGGCAGGTGGATGCGATTTTTGACGGCCACAGTCGCATTCGACAAGAATGAATAATGCAATTAGCAAACAACAATTATCGTCTTTTACAGCCGCGTCCTTATCCCGCTCGGCTGTCGCTTGTGATTCCGATGTACAACGAGGGGCTGGTCGTACCGTTCCTGACCAGTGGGTTGGAACAATTCATGACTGAGCTGCGTGGCGAAGCGGAAGTCGTTCTGGTCAACGATGGGAGCACTGATTCAACCTTGAAACAAATCGTTGAATGGGCGCAGCAGAATCCACGGGTAAAGGTGGTAAACCTGTCGCGCAACTTTGGCCATCAGATCGCATCCACCGCGGGCCTAGACTACGCAACGGGCGATGCAGTTGTTCTACTGGACTCTGATATGCAGGATCCCCTTCGCGTCATTCATCAAATGATCGAGCGCTACTGCGAAGGCTACGATGTGGTGTATGGCCTGCGCAAAGCACGCCGTGGAGAAACGTGGTTTAAGCGGTTTACTGCGTGGTTGTTCTACCGATTGATGCGTAGGTTGGTCCACAAGGACCTGCCGGTGGACGCGGGCGATTTCCGCCTGCTTTCCCGTCCCTGTTTGGATGCCTTGCAACAGATGCGAGAGACTCATCGTTTTCTTCGAGGCATGGTGGCGTGGGTAGGATTCCCACAGACCGGAGTCCAGTACGAACGGTTGCCAAGAGTTGCGGGATCATCCAAGTATACGCTGCTGAAAATGATGAAGCTTGCATGGACCGCAGCGACTTCCTTTTCGATATTTCCTCTGAAAGTAAGTACAGTGCTGGGCGTGATTGTCACGCTGTTGGGGTTAGAAGAGGCAGTTCGGGCCGTTCTGTCGAAGATCTTCGGCTGGTATGTGGTGCCCGGATGGTCCTCCCTGACCGTGCTCATTAGCATCATTGGTGGTGCGACGTTAATGAGCATTGGAGTGCTCGGGGAGTATGTCGGAAAGTTGTATGAACAAACCAAGAACCGGCCCCTCTACTTAGTATCGCAAACAGTGAATGTTGGTTCAGTGAAAGAGGCCGACGGGAATCGGCGTGTTGAGACGTTCGGTAAACCGTGATCCCCCATCAGTTCGCGCATCATTCTTACAGCGTGCTGCTTTTTCTTATCGTCTAATCGCAAGCCCTGCCATATTAATAACTGCAGGCCACCGGCAAGGTAAGGATTTGTTTTTGGGTTTTTGCCATATGGTTTAGGTCTTCAAAAATTTGGCGCGCGGTCCTGCCGTTGTTATCAAATTGAATCGGGGATAGAATCGAACGTTTTTTGAGGGGGACTCCAGTTATGAGGATGGGTTTTAAGGAAGGCGCGCTAGTCATTTCTCTTATGCTTGGCGTCGTGCGCGCGCAGGATACGAAGGAATCTTTTAATCTCTACACACAGCGGGTGGATAACCAGCGTACGGGAGTCAATCTTGTCGAAAAAGAGCTGACCCAATCAAGTGTGAAAACTCGGTTCGGAAAATTGTGGACTCTCTATTCCGATGCCAAAGTTATGGCCCAGCCGTTGTATGTATCCAACCTCGTGAGCGCCAAATGCCCCCAGGGCTGCAATACCGTGATATTCGCCTCAATGAACGACACAGTTTATGCATACATGGCTGATCAAAAGCCCACCAGCTCCAATGACACACTCGTCTGGTCGAAATCTCTCGGGGCTCCGCGTCCGGGTTCGCATGACATTGACGAGTCGGCTGTTGACGATCCATCATGGGGAATTCTGGGAACTCCGGTAATCGACATCGCCAACAACCTTCTCTATCTTGTAGCGTTCAACGACGATCAGATGTACCGGCTGTATGCGCTAAACCTTCGTACCGGTGAGATAGCGAAAGGTCCCATGCTTGTGGAGGGTTCCATCGAGGGTGAGTCTTTTTTTCGTCGCGAGCCTAAGTGGAGCCAGCGGCGGAAACAACGCGCCGCATTACTATTGGACCATGGAGGGCTCTACATAGCCTTCGGGTACGACAATCCCAGTGGAATCGGCGGGTGGCTATTTGTTTACGATCCCGCGACCTTGCAGCAAAGGACCGTGTGGAGCGCCGAGCCGAACGGTAAGGGGGGCGGTATCTGGATGTCGGGGACCGGCCCGGTGGCGGATGACGCTGGCAACGTCTATCTCCAAACTGCGAATGGTGAGTTCAACCCGTCGCGTAATCAGTATGGAAACAGCATGCTCAAGCTTCGTCTCCAAGGCGAAAAGCTCAACCTTGTAGATTCTTTCACCCCGTGTAATCAGTCCTATCTGAATCACGAGGATCTGGACATGGGTTCAGCCGCTCCTCTGCTGTTACCCGGCAATTTAATTCTCGGTGGCGGGAAGTTCGGGACACTGTATTTGATGAACCGCGACCATTTAGCGGGCTTCGTAGCTGCCGGCGGAATCTGGCGGCCCGAATGTCAAAACTCGGACCGCGTTCTGCAGACAGTTGATGTACATCGCGGACACATTCATGGCACGCCCATTTATTGGAAAGGTCCGAATGGCACGCAATGGATTTATGTGATGGCCGAACAACAAAGCCTGGAAGCCCTTCCGTTTGCCGATGGGAAAGTTAAGACCGCCGACACGGATATTAGGACGAGCCGTTGGAAACCTCCGCATCAGTCCCCACCGGCTTGCCACCACCCGGCCAAGAATTGGATGCCGGGAGGCATACTCGCACTCTCGAGCGAAGCAGATTCGCCTGGCACTGGAATAGTATGGGCGCTCGTGCCCGCAAATGGCGATTCGAACGGTTATCGTGGCGTCAAAGGAATGCTGATGGCCTTTAATGCTGAAGATGTTTCCCAGGAATTATGGCGCAGCCAGGGATCCGACGCAGAAACGGACACACCTGATAGTCTTGGCTTACTCGCGCGTTTCGTGCCGCCAACCGTGGCGAATGGAAAGGTTTTTATAGCGAACGCGGGCGATCGTGAAGAACTCAAGCGATATTGTTCAACTCGTCCGACCAAGTTTCCCGATAATTACGCGGTCGTGGTGTATGGCTTGAAGAATTAGCATGTCTCCTGACCATAACGCAGCTCCGGATAATCGAGGGTGGACGGCAGACGCGGGGGATTGGCTAGTTCTCGGATTCATTTCCTTGTTTTGTCTTATCACCGCGATCTACCCCGTCGTTCGCGCGTTCTACCACTTTGAAATCAATTATAAAGAAGGCTGGATGATATACAACGCACTGGCGGTTGTACATCACGTGCCTCTATATGGCACCAAGTTCGGCTGGACGCTGGTAGACTACCCGGCCTTATCGTTTTACATCATGGCTTATCTGTCTCGCTTCTCTCATAACTATCTTCTGACGGGGAGGCTACTATGCCTGGCCTCGTTTGGAGCCTGTTCCGTGCTCATCGGGCTGATCATCCGAAAGTTGACGGGACGTCTGGCGCCGGCGATATTCGGATCCTTTTTTTGCGTAGGCCTCTTCTGCGCCGCGGCAACACGCTATATAGGCTTCGACGACCCTCAAATGCTTGGGGAAATCTTCTTCCTCGGTGGCTTGCTCTTGTATCTTTCCAATCCTCCGACGTTGGGCCGTATCGCCGTGATTGTCTTTCTTTTTGTGGTAGGCGGGAATATCAAACACAACCTCGTTGACTTGCCGCTCGCAGTGTTCATAGACCTCTTGTTGATTTCACGGCGAAAGGCTCTGCAGTTTTTGCTTTTTTCTGCGGTTTTCGTTACCTGCTCGATTCTTGGCAGCATGAAACTGGATGGCCCCTTCTTCATATCGAACATGCTCAGTGTCCGTCATTATTCCTTGTTGGGCGCATTCCTCGACTTCCTCTACTACTACTCCGTGATTCTTTTGCCCTTTGTTGCTGCGTTGATCTGGGCCATCAAAGCGCGAAGAGATGCATCGAGCCGCGTAATTTCCATCTTTTTTTTCACCTCGCTATTCACAGGAATGTTTTTCTCAGCAGGCACGGGGATAGCCATCAACGTTTATTTCAGTAACTTCTTTGCGATCTCAATCGTCATGGGCATGCTCCTCTATTCTGCTTGGAGCGTCCCTTCTCCTTTCGCTAAGTACAAGTTTCTGGGGCGGCGCGAAGTTCCTCTAATTTTGTCCGCTTTTCTGCTTTTAGCCTTTATTTTGTCGGGCTATTCCAATGTTTGGCGTAGCATCGCGGAGTTGCCAGAGGAGCAAAGGCAATATGACGCGGAAGTGTCCTTTCTGAGGGCCCAGCCGGGTCCGGCGATCTGCGAAAGTCTCCTACGATGCTACGATGCAGGGAAACCTTATGTGTATGATCCTTTTCATTTTACCAGGCTGGTCTCCATGAATGAGCTTGATAGCGGAGGACTTGTCGCCGAGATTAAGACATTCCATTATGGAGCCATTCAGCTTCACGGACCCTTGCCCTCTCTAGAACGCCCAAATGAGCGTTTCCCAGATGCCGTGCTTGCTGCCATTGATCAATATTACAGTCTTTCGGTTCAGCATCCGAATTGCGCTATCTACATCCCTAAGACAAACGTCAAAAACTAAACACACCGAAGCGCAATTTAATCCCCTGCAAAGCAATCCTCCTGAATAGGAGAATGCTATATCCGTGAGCAGGCTTCAGCCCTAGTGAAGTAGACTGCGGCGCCAGGTCATGACGGTGTTTACTCCGTAATTCCAAACAGAACTGGTTGCCATCCCTAGAATTCCGGCCAGATACCATACAACGTGAGAATCAAGAAGAAATTTTGCAAGACTGACGTTCATCAAGGCTCCCACAGAACAGGCCAAATAAAAAGTTAACAGCCCGGTAACTATTCGCCATCCTCGGAGCCGACGGTCACGGAAGGTCACGACGTTGTTCAGCAGGAAATTAATCGTCATCGCTGTAAAAGTGGCAGTCACCTGCGAAACTGTGAAATCCGCGTGACCCCGGTAGTAGAGCAGTGCCAACACGCCAAGATGAACCAGCAGCCCAAAAGTACCGACCAAAACGTATATTACAAATCGAGTCGGAACCCACTTACCGATGACTTTATCGACCAGCAAGTAGAGATATTCCAATTCCACATTAATATCGAGTTTGCTCTCACCCTGCTGGCGATTGCGAAAATGGTACGGGACTTCGCCAAGCCGAGGTGGCGACGGGCTCGAAGAGAGCAGATCCACCAGTATTTTGAAGCCTGCGCCGGTTAGGCGAGGAGCAACCTGCTGGAAATATGCGCGATCAACCAGGAAGAATCCACTCATCGCGTCTGAGACGTCACATCGGCACACGAGCTTACTGATCCTAGTCCCGAGGTCACTCAGCCAAACACGCTTGCGAGCGAACTCGCCCATGCTGCCGCCCTCAATCTTCCGGCTGCCGACCAAGACATCCAAGTTCTCGGATTTTATGCGTTCCAGCATCATCGGCAAGATGCTCTCGTCGTGCTGCATATCCGCGTCCATCACCGCGATGTAGGGAGCCGGAGTCGCGAGCATACCCTCGATGCAAGCCGACGAGAGACCTCTTCGTCCGATTCGTTCCAGCACGCGGATGCGCCGGTTCGTCAAGCCCAGAAACCGGATAAGCTCCGCGGTCTTGTCCGGAGAATTATCATCTACAAATACGACTTCCCACTCGATTCCCCGAAGAGTTTTTTCGAGTGTTGCGAGTAACAGTAGAATATTTTCGATCTCGTTGTAGGTTGGTATTACGATGCCAAGCTCAAGCGCAGGGCCAACGGGGTATGAATCCTCTAAAGTTCTCCTTTGGCTCAAGGCGATGCCATTAGCTGACAGGCGTGTGGGATCCATCTTAATTCAACGTCAGATTCTTGCCGCGTCATTGCTTCCAACCAACGAACCCGAGTGAAAGTAAGAGTCTTAGCGTCTTCAAGTATGCAATGCCCAAAAAAACTGACGCCAAGCCAAGAAATCGCAATTCCATCACACGGGCCAAGGTTCCCCCAAAACCGCAGCCGCCAGCGCAGACCTTCCCTTCCACGTGATAGGCAACTGCCGCTGTTGCAGTATACTACTGTGATGTCTCGGCTTAAATATTCCCAGTGTTATAGTTCGTGAAGAATTCAATCGATATTGGCGGACCCAGCCAACGCATTTTTCGAAAAATTATGACGCGGTCGTAGGGAGGCTGCGATCCGGGAAGAACATTTGATTCCGCTTTCATCGCCAGTAAAGAATTTCTCCGTTGTTCGGTTTCAAACGATTCAAGATTTCTTCTTTCTTGCGATCCTGACTTTCGCCGCCCTGTTGGTGCAGGGATACCATGTCGGCATCGAGGACATGGCCGTCTACCTACCCGCGATCAAGAAAATCATCAATCCGGAACTTTATCCCTACGATGCAAATTTTTTCTTTTTGTATACCCGGTGGACTTTGTTCCATCAAACAGTTGCCGACCTGGTGCGCGTAACCCATCTTTCGCTTGAGTCGTTGATGTTTGTTTTGCATATCGTGAGCATTTTCCTCATTCTCCTCGCGTGCTTTCGACTAATTCGGAAATGCTTTCGCGAGCGTGCGTCCCAGTGGTGTGGCGTCACGCTCGTCGCCGCCCTATTGACGATACCTGTGGCTGGCACAGCTCTCTTCATTACGGATCAGCATTTGCATCCGCGCAACTTCGCGACCGCATTTCTGCTGTTTGCGGCTGTGGCTGCCCTCGAACGAAGACCGGTCACACTGCTTTGGATCGTGCTAACGGCGCTTTGCCACCCGACCATGGCCGTGTACGGAACCTTTCATATCGTAATCCTGGCATACGGTAGTTTTTCGGCTCAATCCACGGCCGCATTTTCCGGAATTCCGTTCGGTGCGCCACCTAATCCCATCTGGCGGAAAGCCATGGCGGACCGTGGCTATCCATATCCTTTCTCTTGGCCTTGGTACGAATGGCTAGGGGCTTTGGCACCCATTGCTTTTCTCTGGTTCTTCGCGCGTATCGCGCGGCGCGAGGGTATGGCGCTGTTTGAGCGTGTGTGCAGCCGGTTGGCCATTTCGACTTCTCTCGGTATCGTCATAGCCGTATTCGTGTCTGAATATCTTCAGACCCAGACTCAAACGTGGGCGCGATTCGAACCCATGCGTGTCCTGCATTTCCCTTACATTGTGTTTCTGTTGTTTAGCGGTGGAATGCTCGGAAAGTATCTGTTGCGCGACCGAGCCCTGCGCTGGGCTGCGCTTTTTATCCCGCTCGCTCTCGCAATGTTTCACTTTCAGCGACTGGAGTTCGCGTCGAGCTATCACATCGAATGGCCGGGTCGCACACCACGCAATTCCTGGGTGCAAGCTTTTGTCTGGGTGCGCGAAAACACGCCGCGATCGGCGCTTTTTGCGCTTGATCCCCGATACATGCACAGTCCTGGTGAGGATTACTATGGTTTCCGCGCTTATGCCGAGCGCAGCGCGCTGGCTGACAATGAAAAGGACACATCGGCCGTCGCCGTGTTCCCTGACCTTGCATGGCAATGGAATTTGGAGGTAACGGATCGGGAAAATTGGCAGCAGTTCACGCTCGGAGATTTTGAACGCTTGAAGAAGAAATACGGCGTGACCTGGGCAATCGTAGTCAGGCCTGGAGTCGCCGGCCTTTCGTGTCCTTACACCAACAGCCAAGTAATGGTCTGCCAGATTCCTTAGTCACTTTGGCGTTTCGTTTCGACTTATTTCTTGACTGCCCAGTGCTGGCCAATGCCCCCGAAGAAGTACGAGCGCGTCGCCACGCGCACATATCCGGAGTCCTCTAGCAGCGCAGAAAAGTCCCGCATGGAGAGAAAGCTCCTCAGTGAATCTGGAATATAAGTGTAAACGCGCGCTCGGCCATGAAGCAGCAAGCCCCAGATGGCGCCCTGCGCGTATAAGTACGCGAGATAAATTTCGCGCAACACAGCATTCGACGGCAGGAAAAAATCGATGCTAACTATCAATCCTCCGGGCCTCGTAACACGTTTGATTTCCTGCACGGCCGCTTTTAGGTCGGGAAAGTTTCGTAATCCGTAGCCGATGAAAACGCAATCGAACGAATTGCCCGCGAAAGGCAACCATGCCGCGTCACTGCAGACCTCATTTTTCAGCCCACGAGCGCGGGCCAGACGCAGCATGAGTTCGGTAATATCCGCGGGAATCACCGTTGCCCCTGGCAGGCGTTCGATCACCAGCTGGGAAAGGTCCCCGGTCCCGCAAGCCAAATCCAGCACAAATGCGTTATCCGGTAGCGCAGCTCTTGCTACGCTAAGACGTTTCCACCGCCCGTCCAGGCCGAAGGAAAAAACGCGGGAGATAAAATCGTAGCGCGGCGCGATCGTGTCGAACATCTGCCGCATGAGGCGCGAGTCCTGGCGTTCTTCGGGAGATTTCATCGTGGCTACGATATTACGCTGAGTTCCACTTTACCAATCTGAGGGATTCCCCAAGATTCTATCTCAACCACCGATGAACAGCCCTCCGTTCGGGGACAGCCATTGCCCGGTGAAATACGAGCTGTCATCGGAGGCCAGGAAAAGCGCTGCCGTAGCCACTTCACGCGGGTGCGCCGTCCGCCCCATGGGAATCCGCGAGAGCATTGCTCGCAGCAGAAGCGGTGATTCTCCCTGACCAGCCGTCATGGGTGTATCGATCCAGCCTGGGCAGATCGCGTTCACGCGAATGTTGCGTGACGCAACTTCCTTCGCTACCGCCCGGGTAAAACTCAGAATGGCGCCCTTCGCCGCGCTGTAGTGAGGCGCATATTCCAGACCGCCCAGCCCCGCCACGCTCGACATGTTGATGATCGCGCCTCGGTTTTTCGTGGCCATCGACTTGAGCGCCTCGCGCGTGCAAAAAAATGTTCCGTTCAGATGCACGCCGATCATCCGGCTCCAATCCGCGTCCGACATTTCCGAAGTAGCGTCCCAATGCGTCGCGATTTTCCCGCCGCTCATCAACTCCGTAATGCGGGCCTCCGCTTTCCGCCTGATTTCCTCACCGTGTTTGGAGTCGGTTTCGCCTATGCCTGCATTATTCACCAGGATGTCCAGCGCACCGTAACGAGCCGCGATCTGCGCGAACATTGCTTTCACCTCCGCGCTCGAGGACACATCTGCCTTCACGGCCAGACAACGCGCACCGGCAGGTCCCATTCCTTCGACCGTTTTCTGTGCCGCCTCAAGCACGACGTCGTTCACCACGACGCTCGCGCCTTCTTCGGCGAACAACGTGGCTATGGCTCGGCCGATCCCAGATCCTCCACCCGTCACTAACGCAACTTTGCCTTCAAGTCTCACAGTCGCCCCTCATCCGTTAAATTTCCTGCTTTCGAAAACCACGGTCTCATAGTTAGCGAAATCCGCCTAATACAAACCTGCAACCGCAAATTCTGGGGAACAGCAGCAACGGCGCTCAAGAAGACGCGGTGCCTCTGTCTTTTCTGGCATAGATGAAATGGCGAGTACGAACAGGGTCGAGAGCGTAACGGAGGACCTGATCTTCGGTCGCTCGATCCGCGACTGTAAAACGATCGTGTTGCCGCTGGTGTTCGGCCCAGGAATCCACGAGGAAGGTCTCCAGATAGACCCCCGAAAATTCGGAATCGTAGTACACACCCCAGCGCGTTGCTCCATCTCGGCGGCGAATTCTCTGAAACTTGTAAATCGCTTCCAGAAACTCTTCGGCTTTGCCCGGGTCCACCTTGTATTCGCTGGTAACCAGCACGGGCCCTTCGTCGGGCCCCGGCTCCGCAAACATTGTAGGTTTTGGCCAATGATTCCAGGCATCAAGGGCCGCGCTCGGCTCCGGCAATGGAAACGGCAGGCGCAAGAGCAAGCACGCCGCGATTCCAACTCCGGAAGCAAGAAGAGCCTTCGCCAAGCTGGTATGCTCTGCCAAAACGCCCCAAAGAACGCTGCCGATCGCCATACTTCCCTGGAACACAAACAAGTAAACCGCGAGAACGCGAGCGCGGACCCAATCGGGAGCTAGCCGCTGAATCAGCGTGTTGAAGACGGACATGAAGATGGTCCACGCCGCTCCTCCGAAAAAAGAAAACAAGCAGAGTATCCACAGTTGAGGCACTAGCGCAGTCGCAGCCAGGACGCACGCGAATACCGCGGTCGCAACCGCGACCACGGTTTCAATCGAGTACCTTTTCCTAAGGCGCTGAAGAGCGACGGCTCCCAGTACCGCGCCTGTGCCGAAGAAACCCAGCAACAGTCCATATCCGAGCGAGCTGTGGCTGATATTCTTGGCGACAGCCGGCAGCAAAGCCCAGAAAGCGCTGGAGAAGAAAATCACGAAGGCGGATCTGACCAGCAGCCTGCCGATGCCGGGAGAGTACCGAACGTATCGAATGGCCGCCGAAGTAGCTCCTGTGAAAGATTCCACAGGCAAATTGCTTCTTGGGACCTGGCGCTTCCATCGGGCGATCACTACGATCACGCCGAGGAACGAGAGAACGTTCAACAGGAAGGCAGTGCTCACTCCCGCTACAGCGATGATTACTCCGCCCAGAGCGGGCCCGGCCGCGCGCGCGAGGTTGAACTCAATCCCGTTCAGAGTCAGTGCAGGAGATAGCTCCTCTTTGGGTACCAATTCCGGAAAGATAGCCCTCCATGCCGGTGACTCCATTGCGTCGCCGATAGACAGCGCAAACGTTAGAAGGAGTAAGAGCCACGGACTGATGAGGTGAGCGAATGTCGCGATCACGAGAATGACGGCTATCGCCAACATCCAAGACTCTGTTCCCAGAATCAACTTGCGGCGGTCAACGATGTCTCCGATGGACCCGGCCGGCAGCGCGAGAATAAAGAATGGCAGCGCAGTAGCAGTCTGAATGAGTGCAATCTGCAGCGGACTGCTGCTAAGCGAAGTCATCAACCATGCCGCGCCCACACCCTGCATAAAGGAACCAACGTCGGAGGCGAAATCGGCGATCAGGAGGTTTCGGAATAACGGGATCCGCAGAGGGCTCCATGGACTCGACGATACGGCAGGCGGGTTGCTGCTCTCCGGCATAGTGGGACACTTTATAGAGCAAAAGCTTTGACCTTGCCTCGATATTTTCCTAATGCCGCCGGAATTAAACAAATCCTCACCGCAATGGACCTTATCAGTCCGGAAAATAGTCAAAAAATCGTGAGGATGCGAAGCAGAGCGCTACACGAAATTTACGGGGATATCAAGAACATGGGCATTTGAAAGGCAAAAAAGTGGCGCGCCCGGAGGGGTTCGAACCCCCGACCTTGTGCTCCGGAGGCACACGCTCTATCCATCTGAGCTACGGGCGCATTTAAGGGAAATGAATGATTTTCGTGATCGATCTTACTCTGCTTCCCGCCCGGTAGCAAAAGCAATCAAAGAGTTTCCCGCCCGCCGCGCTCGTCAGCTAGCGTTCGAGTAACATCCTAGCCAATTCTAAACCTCATCCGCCGCGGGCAAGGTTCTTCACTTGCTTAGCCAGTTTTTCGATCTGTTCCGCCTTTTGAATCATCGGCAGCGACAACGTATTTGCCGCGTCCGTCTTTTCAACTTCGCCTTTCAATTCACCGGCTAGCTGGTAAATCTTTTCCACGTTCTCTTCTATTTGATGCTGATTCTGTTTCAGGATTTCCTTGGTCTCTTTTGCAGTCGGCTTGCCTTCGTCGCTCGGCGTCGGCTGGTCAATTTTCGGCGGCCCGGGATTCTGCTCTGATCCTGGCTGGGCCGGAAGAGCATTTTGAGCAAAACCAGCGCTGCAAAATAATCCCAGTGGCATGCTGAGTGCCACCGGGATTACAACTGTCAAAAAATTTCGCTTGTTCGTATCCATAGTGGATCAGCTCCTGCCGAAAAAACGTCGGCAACTGTCACGCCCTCGTCCCGGCTATGCTCGCAGCGGAAGCTCCGCGCGACGGGTGCGTGAATGGTATAATTCCGTTCCCCCTTATCTTATGACTGATTCGCTTAGACGGTGGATGGAATTTGCGGGCGTACGGGCCGTGCGCATTCTGGCCATCATTTTCATCGCGTTGTTGATCGCGCGGCTCTTGAAAGCCCTCACCGACCGCCTGATTCAACTGGCCAAGTCTCAGTCGCGTGTGGCTCAAATGCGTGAACAGCAAACGCGCACGATGGCCGCGTTGCTCTACAGCGTTGGTCTGGGCCTTATCGTCGCGATTGCGATCCTGACTGCGCTGCCCGAATTCGGTTTCAACGTGAGTCCGGTAGAAGCCGCTGCTGCCGTGGCCAGCCTTGCGCTTGGATTCGGCGCGCAGAGTCTCGTCAAGGATCTCATCAACGGCTTCTTCATCGTTTTTGAGGATCAGTTTGTCATCGGCGATTTGATTCAGACCAATGGAGAAACGGGACGCGTGGAACATCTCACTTTACGCCGCACCGTACTTCGAAATCTTACCGGTGCCATGGTGACCATTCCGAATAGCCTGGTCGGACCGGTGGCTAACCTTAGCCGGGATTGGTCGCAAGTTTTTGTGGATATCAGCGTACCCTCGGAAGAAATGGTGGGACGCGCCCTCACGGCGCTGGAAAAAATCGCCGCCGATTTCCGTGATGATGCGGACTGGTCGCCAGCCCTCGTAGATGGTCCTCGCGTTCTCGGCGTCGAATCTCTTTCGCTCGAAGGTACCGTGATCCGTCTGCAAGTGCGTACGGTGCTGAACCGCAAAGAAGATGTGGCTCGCGAACTCCGGCGCCGAATCAAACTCGGCTTTGAGCAGTCGCGTATCCAGCTTAGCCAGATGTACAATGTTTCCGTACGTGAAATTCCACCGTCGAATTCTTGAGTTTTTCTGAAGAGGAGGCGCCAGTGGGAGAAGTTACGCACGATCAAGTAAATCTGATGCTGCGGTTGTATGACATTCGCCGCGAGCCTCGCCTTCGTGAAGCACGACAGTGGTTCATGGATAATTTCCGGTCCACCTCGATGGAAGACCTGATGAAGCAATACCCTCCGGCAAGCCAGGAAAACGCTTACTTTCGCATGGTCATGAGCTACTGGGATATGGTAGCCAGTATCGTCAACCGAGGATTAATCGATGAAGAATTGTTCTTCGAGAACTCCGGGGAGCAGTGGATCGTTTGGGAGCGCCTGAAGCCCGTAATCGGCCCATGGCGTGCAGCTATGAAAAATCCGCACATGCTCAAGAACCTGGAAGAACATTGCAACCGCCTGGAGGTCTGGCGCGAAAAGCGTGCCCCTGGAACAAATCAAGCGACGCGTGACATGTTTGCCCAAATGGAAAAGGCCGCGGCGGCGGCCGCAAAGAAATAGTCCGGCACAAAGCAGCGCGCGTTCGCAGTTGCCATAGCGATGCGTGAAAACCTGATTCCCGGCAATTTCCCTAGGTTTTCTTGGGGAAATTGTGATAGCTTTTCCCAGACCCCGCGATCAGTTTTTTCTGAGGCGTACGGAATCCGGGAGCATTGGCTTGATTTGCGCCCGAACTAGGGCATCCGGAGAGGAATATCCTAATGAATGTCCGTCATCGAGTCGTTTCTGCGCTCGTCCTCGTGATGTGCCTGGCGCTGATAATCCCTTCGGACATCGCGGCTCAGGCGGCGCAAAGCGCGGGCAAACTCACCGCGGTAGTGCCGGTCGTGAACGTGATCCGCGGCCCACAGCAAGTGGCCGCCTCGACTTCTCAGCAAGTATTCTGGGGCGACGTTATCAACACCGGGCATCTAGCCCGCGCTCGCATCGCACTGGACGACGGCTCGATTCTCAACGTCGGCTCGGACACCAACCTGGCGATTGCGAAGCATGATGCAGCGCAGCAACAGACCGACCTGGATTTGAATTACGGCCGAGTGCGCGCCAAAGCAGCCAAGCTCGTGAAGCCGGACGCCCACTTCCAAATCCGAACCTCCGTAGGTGTTGCCGGAGTTGTCGGCACCGACATGGTAGTTATATTTGACGCCTCGGGAAAGATGCAGGTCATCTGCATCGAGGGCGCTTGCAAAGTTTGCGATGCAGCTGGACATTGCGTCCTGATGAAGGGCGGCCAGCAATCTAGCGTTCGTAGTAACGAACAACCGTCTCAGCCCGTTCAGGTCACGCCCATGAACATGACCGAAGCCGTGAATACGACTGCCGGAACCGGCGCCGGTGCCAGCGGCGCAGGAGCTGGGCTCGGCACCGGCTTGGTCGTTGGCGTCACTGCGGGAGTCGTGACGACGGTCGCTGTCGTGGTGGTCCGTGTTGTGACCAAAACTCAATCTTGCGGAACACCGACGAGCACTGGTGTTCACGCCAATTGCACGAAGATCGATGGCGTCGGGAAAATGAACGGCCAGCGGGTGCCCTAGCCGATCCTGACACTCATTCGGCGCCGTGGAATTCAAATACCTCATTGCTCACTGATCTCCTTTTTCGCTTCTTTATCGGTGGAATTGTTGTTTGTGCATTTGCGGCAATCAGCGACATCTTTAAACCCAAAAGTTTTGCCGGGCTTTTCGGCGCTGCGCCGTCAGTGGCCTTGGCTACTCTGTGGCTTACGATTTCCTCGCACGGAAAAATCTACGCCGCGGTAGAAACTCGGTCGATGATTGCCGGCGCTGTGGCATTTTTTATCTACGCTTCTTGCGCGACCTGGCTGATGCTGAAGCGACACTTGTCCAGCCTTGCGGTTACCGTGAGTCTGATCCCGCTTTGGTTGGTCGTTTCTCTTGGTCTTTGGTTTTTACTATTAAGGTAAATATTCTTGAATATCAGCGTCGATTTTTCGGCTCTGCGCCGGGCGAAATGGCACCAATTCGCTCTCCGATTTATGTTCGGAGGAATCATCTGCGTTCTTGCGGGCCTCATCTCGCAGAAATACGGGCCCGGAGTTGGCGGCCTGTTCATGGCCTTCCCCGCAATTTTCCCCGCCAGCGCGACGTTGCTTGAGAACGAGGAGAAGGAAAAAAAAGAACGCGTCGGATTGCACGGCTCTATCTGCGGAAGAAAAGTCGCCGGAGTTGATGCGGCAGGCGCCGCGATGGGATGCCTCGGAATGATCGCGTTTGCCGCGATCGTGTGGCAACTCCTGCCGAAGCAGTCGGCTCCCACGGTATTGATCGGTGCCACTGCAGCCTGGTTTTGTGTTTCTGTGCTGGTCTGGCAAATGCGCAGAATGTGGGTGCACTCGCGCAAGCGCTGAATTGAACGACGTTTTCCAAACGTCATTTTTTCCACACAAGGTCATATATATGTACTGGCTCGGTCATTCCTTTTCAAAAGGCCGCGGCGGGAGCAAAAACTGAAATCCGAAGTAGCCGACGAAATACGGCTGACTGGTTCCCGCCGTTTGCACGCTGCGTCCCGCCATCAAAAGAAGGATTACCGGAGGATGTATCTTGTAGCGAAGTCCGGCTCCTAGGGTTTCTTGATCGGTGGACGGATGGAATGTTCCGGTCGAGTAAAATTCGGCGTCCAGTTCTAGGTTCTTGGTAAATTCGTGGCCGACGACAACGCCGGCGAGCCATCCATCCGGGCCGCGATGAACGAGATTGTAGCCCGCCTCCCAATTCAGATCGATTGGGCCGAGCTTCTTCGAGAATTCGAGAGGCAAGATCACACTGGCGCCTCGCGGAGTGATTCCTCGCGCGACGGAGTTATTCAGATTATTGATGGAAACTTGCGGAAAAAGCGAAACAGCGAATCCCGAATCCTTGTTGTCGTAAAACCGCCATTTGAATCCGAGTTGATCCTGCCCGAGTCCGAATTTCACCGGCGAGGGATTGTCCACGCGCAGCCATGCATTCTCGTAGGTCAGCTGGATGCGATCGCCGAGGCCAAAGTTAATATCCACATCCGGCGTGTGCGCGATCGAATGATCGGGATAAAGAAACGGCATGTAAGCCAGATTAATTTCCCACTGGAGATTGCCTGGAGTGCCGGGATCGTTGGTGTAGTACGGAGGCCCGCCTTGCGCAAAAACCGACGGGGAAAGAAACACCAGCAACCAGACTAGCCGGGAGAAGATATTGGAGGCGCGGGCGAGAATCGAACTCGCGTATGAAGGTTTTGCAGACCTCTCCCTTACCACTTGGGTACCGCGCCTTAGATT
>PKWH01000264.1:22490-23984 GCA_003131985.1 Acidobacteriota bacterium
AGATCTTGATTCGTTCATCTGCTCTTTTTCGCGTTCAAGAAGCTGCTGGAAGAAAGTGCGTTCTTCAGGAAGGCGCACGATTCTAACGGAATCGCTCGCTGGGATGTGTGCGAGCTGCTTGGCTACTTCGATGGCACGGTCCACACCGCCTAGTTCGTCAACGAGTCCCAAATCTTTCGCTTGCGACCCAGACCAGACGCGGCCTTTTCCGATTTTGTCCACCGCGTCCACGGACATTTTGCGGCCCTCGGCTACGCCCTTTGTAAATTCGGCATAAGTTTCATGCAGAGATTTTTCAATGTATTCCCGTTGCGCCGGCGTGAAATTCTGTTGCGCGGAGAAGAGGGTGGCGTTGTCGCTGGTGGCGACGTAATCCGTGCTGACGCCAAGCAAATTGAAAAGCCCCGACACGTTCAGTTTGCCGATTATGACGCCGATGGAACCGGTAATGGTATCCCGGTCCGCAACGATTTTGTCCGCCGGCGAGGCAATCCAGTAACCGCCGGACGCCGCGACATCGGACATGGAAACGACGACAGGTTTCACTTCGTGCGCAAGTTCCACTTCCCTGCGAATCACTTCGCTGCCGACCACGGAGCCGCCACCAGAATCCACGCGCAGAACGATGGCTTTGATGCCGGAATCCAGGCGCGCTCTGCGAATATCCGCGGCCACCGAATCTCCGCCCATGATGAATCCGCCGCCCGGCGTGGTTCCGGAATCTCCAGATACAATCAGACCGCTTGCGTACACGATGGCGATCTTATCCAGAGCAAAATTCGGCGTGCCCAAAGTTGTACGGTAGGTATTCAGGGAAACCGGATTCCAGCCGCCCGCGCGTTTTTTGAAGTAGTCCTGAACCTGGTCCCAATAGCCGAGCCTGTCAACGATCTTGGTTTCCACAGCGTCGCTGGGCGAAAGTGGGCCGCGGTTGAGAATAGCTTCGAATTGATCGCGGTCCAAACCGCGCGCTTTCGAAGTGTCGCCGAGATATTGTTCGTAAACGCTGTGCAGGAGCGATTCCACTTCTTCTTTGTGCGCCGGAGTGAATTTCTTCTCGGTGAACATATTTCCGGCGGTCTTGAATTCAGCGATGTGGTAGTACTCCGGAACGATTTTCAGCTTGTCGAGTGTGCCGCGGATGAAAGTGGCTTCGGCCATCATCCCGCGAATGCTGACGGGAGTGGTGGGCACGAGCCAGATTTGCTGGCAAGCGCTGGCGAGGTAGTATTCCTGGTTTTGGATGCCGTCATATCCCAGATAACAAATGCTCGGCTTGCCGCTCGTCCGAAATGCGAGCAGATGGTTGCGAATCTCTTCGAGTTTTGCCCAGCCGGTTTGGAGCGGAGCAATGCGCACGACCAAGCCGGTGATGCGCGAATCGGTGCGGGCGTTGTCGAGCGCGTCGAGGTAGTCATGCAGAACCGGAACGGTGCCGCTGAAGGCGCTGAAAAAATCCGGGGCGCGCTGCTCTTCGATTTGGCCCGTCGCGTC
>PKWH01000085.1:0-5272 GCA_003131985.1 Acidobacteriota bacterium
GATTGCCGGTGAGAATCTGTTCCACTTGCGCGGCAAGTTCTGTGCGCGTTTTGGCGACAGAATCCTTCAGTCGCTCAAGAAGCGTCGGTTCCGGTGGTCCGAAGAGAGAAATCATGTGAGAAACAGGCTAGCACAATGATTGAACTTTGGCTTGCCGGGGAGCTCGTTAAGCAGCAAGGGACAAAGCAATAGTTTTGGAGAGAAAATCTCAGTCGCGCAAGTTCTTAGAAGATAAATCGGCCGACGATTCCTGTGAAGGAACCTTGTGAATGGTCTGCAAGATGAGGTTGACATCAGGTTGCGAAATGATTGTCGAACCATTTACTTTCTGGCCAAAGATAAAATCGAGAGAGCAGCTCTCCGAATAGAGTTGGACGCTAAAGCCCCTCGATGAGCCTTGCGGCCTTCCGAATTGAAAGCCATTAAAATCGCCTGTTCTTACTAGAAAGATGCCTGAATCGGCACCCATTGGTGCGGAAATGCCCTTCATTAGAAGCAACATACTCCGGCTGATGGCCTGTCTCTTTGGAATAAACGGCGTAATTTGGCCGGGCGTCGTCCCCAGCATAATGCGATGGAAGGAATAATCTGACTGCAGCGCCTCATCGCCATAAATTTGTCGAAATGTGTCCCGGTCTATTTTCCCGCTTGATAGCACCGCGTTGACAAAATCGTGCGGCGAGCCAATCCATACCGAAAGAACATTCCCAGAGTGGAAAGCAATAATTGCCTTGTTTCCCCCGATGATTCGACTTTTAGCTTCATCTACATCATCCCAAGGGACTTCGAATTCATAACCGAAGTATGAGAGCTTCTTTTCAACCGCTCGCGAAATCGAAAGATCCGGTAGTTCGACTGGTTCCTTCTTCACGACGGGGATTTGCCGAGCGATGTTACGAGCTTCCAAAGCGAAAAAGGTCTGAACGCCAAAAAACCATAGATAAGTGCCGCATAGAACAGCTGTGACCACGAGGCCAGTTAATATGCGAGTTCGTCTGGACATATTTAGACTTCGACGAGGGCGGCGGTTAGGCGGAGGCGGCCGTCGGCGATCGCGGATTCCAGAGCTTTGACGACGACAGGATCGAACTTGGACATGGCCAGGGAGCGGATGCGATTGAGCGCGAATTCGAGATCCATGGCGGATTGGTACGGGCGGTTGGTGGTCATGGCGTCGAATGTGTCGGCGACGGCGATGATGCGCGCCATCATGGGAATCTGATCGCCGGGAAGGCCGTAGGGGTAACCCTGTCCGTCCATGCGTTCGTGGTGGAGCTCGATACCTGGGAGCATTTCTTTCAATTGCGCGACGGGGCGCATGATATTTGCGCCTTTCACCGGATGCTGCTTCATTATGGCGAATTCTTCGTCGTCCAGCTTGCCGGGCTTTTTGAGGACGCGGTCGTCCACGCCGATTTTGCCAACGTCATGAAGCAGGGCGGAGATGCGCAGGCGGTCGAGATCTTCGGCGTTCAACGACAGGTATTCTCCAATGATCATGGAGTACTTCGCAACGCGGCCGGAATGGCCTCGCGTGTATGGATCCTTTTCGTCGATGGCGGCGGCGAGCATGCGGATGGAGCCGAGGAACAGGTCGCGATTTTCGGCGGCGGCTTGTTTCAGGCGCTCGACGTACCGTTCGATGTCGCCAGCCATGTGATTGAAAGTTTCGGCGAGCTCGGCGATTTCTGCGGCTCCGCGAACTTCGACGCGTTCGTGAAATTCTGCGCGGCTGATAGCCCGAACAGAAAAGACAAGGCCTCGGATAGGCCGCGTGATTCCGACGGCGAAAAGGTACCCGAAAATCAGGACGACGAGAGTTACGACCAAGACAAACTGCAGAGCTTGCGCGGTGAGTTCGTGGACGCCCGCGTCGCTGCGAGCTTCGTCGAGGCTGCGTTGCGCGATCACAGCCCAGTGAAGCTCCGGGATGGTGCTGTAGGTGCCGATCATTTCCACAGGATGTTTGGAATCGCGCCCGGGCTGCAGGAAGTGCATCGTTTCCGTGGCGCGCAATTCTTGCGGCAATTCCTGGAGATGTCTTACGACAGGAGAATTCGCGGAAACGTCGCGGCCGGGAACCATGTCGCGCGCATCCGGGTGGGAGACGATCTTGCCGTGTCCGTCCACGATGAAGACGACGCGGTCGCGAACGCTGGCGTCGCGGATTCTGGCAAGCAAGCCGTCAATCGAGACGACGGAAGCAAGCATTCCGGTGAATTGGCCGCCGGAGGACAATGGCACCGAAACGATCAGGGCCGGACGGCTGGCTTGTCCCAAGGCAAAAGGCTCGCTGACGAAAGGAAGGCCCTCGATGCTGGCGGTGAATGCGTGTTTCAGCGCGACTTGCACGAAGGGATCGCTGTCGGCGCGAAAGCTTCCGGCGGACTGGCCTTTGGCCTGTCTGTTCACGGCTGTGACGTAAAGGATGTTCTGATTGTTCTCAACGAAGCTTTGCAGCAGGCGGGCAAGTTGCGGCGCGTGAGACGCGTCGTCCACATCCGCGATCCATCCGGTCAACGCAAGGACTTGGCGCTGGCTGAGAAGCTGTTCGTTGAGGTTTTGCTCGAATTCAAGAGTCTCACTGGCGAGCGAACGTGTGATTTCACTTTGCTGCACGCGTTCGGTGTCTTGCAGTTTTTGTTCGCTGAGATTGAGCACCTGGCGGTGATAGAGCCACAGAGGCGTGACGCTCACGAGCAAAAGGGCGCCGAGCACAATCCAGAGGATGCGCAAACGCCGAGTTACAGACTGCTTGAGGGCTTCAGTGGGCACAAGGATTTCCCGCAAATAAAATGCTAGCGGAGCGGAACGTCGCGCACAACTGGACGAAAGTACTAGGGGTAGCAGATAAGGTACAGAGAGGTTGGCACTTAGGTACGAAAAATGGCTCGGATGTTACCTTTCCGCCCATTTCCACACGGGGAAGATGGGCGAGTGAATCGAATACGAATCACTTCGGAATCATTCCGATCGTCCCCAGCCACTTCTCCACCAACTGAGGCCATTCCGTGATCGGCATCTCCGTGCGTCGCAGCCCGAACGCATGCCCGCCATGCGCATACAAATGCGTCTCCACCGGAACCCCAGCCTTCTTCAGCGCAATATAGTAAGCCAGCGAGTCGTCTACGTTGTCCACGTGGTCATCCTCCGCCTGCAGCAAAAACGTCGGCGGCGTCTGGCTGGTGACAGGAACCTCTGGATTCATCGAAAGCTCTTTATCGGCATTCACCGGATGAGGCACCACAAACTTCTTCGTGCCCTGCTTGGCATCCCATTCCGCCGCGGAAAGCGACAGATGTCCCGGATAGATAACCATCGCAAAATCTCGGCGGCAGCTTTCTTTGTCTGCGGCATCGACAGCGGGATACAAACGCTTCTCAAAGTGCGTGCTAATCGCTGCCGACAGATGCCCGCCTGCCGAAAACCCTAGCACTCCAATTTTGTGTGGATCGATGTGCCACTCCGCCGCGTGAAAACGCACCAGCCCCACCGTCCTCTGCGCATCTTCCAACGCCATCGGAGATTCTGGATACGGCCCCGATTTCGGATACGGCCCCACATGAGTCACGCGGTATTTCAACAGCACGCACGTGATCCCCTTGGACGTAAGCCAGTCGCAAACTTCCGTTCCTTCAAGATCGATTGCCAGAATCTGATAGCCTCCGCCGGGAAATACCACGACGGCAGCGCCGGTATTCTTCTCTTTTGGCGAATAGACGGTCATGGTAGGCCGCGTGACGTTGCTCACCTTAACCCACGGCTTGCCGGCGACGAGCGAGTCCGTTACCGGGGTCGTTTCGTCTTCCGGCCCCGCGACAGGCTGTGCGTCCGGCACGGCGCCCGGCCAGATCGGAACTTGCGTATGTCCGGGCGATGGCTGCCAGACAGGCGTCTGCGCGCTCAGAGCGCTAAACGCAAACACAACAAAGAGAACGAAGAGCGAAGGCTTCATCACAATCCCCAGAGCTTAATATAACTCGTCACTGCCGGAAGCCGCTGATAGGGAACTGTCAACTTTCGTGGCCAACGCGCCACTGGAGAGAAATCACGTAACATCATCATCCCGGGAATTTGATGCGGGACTCGGTGCCTGCGACTAGGCGCGCGATATTCGGACGGTGTTTCAGCAACACGAGAACGGAGATGAGCACGGTGCCGAGCGTGACAAATTCGGGAGGCGCGTGGCGCGGCGCGTACAAGATGTAAACGAAGACCGGCAGAGCTACCGCCGCGGCGAGTGAACCCAGGGAAGAATAGCGCCAGAAAATTACAACCGCGATCCAAAGAACGACTGCCGCAGCTACGGCTTCGGGACAGATAGGAAGAAAAACTCCGAGGCCGGTGGCCACTCCTTTGCCGCCGCGAAATCCCAACCAAATGGGAAACATGTGCCCGATCACTGCCAGGATAGCGGCGACCATCATCCAGCGGATGTTGCCGCCACTCCATCTGGATGCGAGCCAAACAGCCGCGTACCCTTTCGCAGCGTCGAGCAGCAACGTGAGAACGCCCGGCAGAAAGCCAGCACTGCGAGTGACATTCGCTGCGCCGATATTGCCGCTGCCCGTGGAGCGGATGTCCGGGCGGCCCATCGCTTTCACAATCAGAAGGCCGAAAGGTATCGAGCCCAATAAGTAGGCAACCAGGGGAACAAGCCAGTTTGCGTTGGCTATCACGCCGCTCCTTCTTTCACGAACGGAAATGTTGCGAGCCGTGTATATTCGGCGCCCGAAGGTTTCAGAACACTCTGATAAAGATGAAATTCGGAACTTCGCGCCGACCCGAAATCATACGACTTGAGATTATTGGCTGCACGGACAAGCGTGTCGAGACCTTTGTGCGAATTGAAGCGCGCCAGTGTGAGATGCGGCGTGAAGGGGTGCGATTCGGCGGAGAAGCCGAGCTGTTGGAGCGCGCGGTCAACGCCGGCGGCCAGCTGAGGAAGATTTGAAGAAGCTTCAATTCCGCACCACACAACGCGCGGGTGAAACTCATTGGGGAAAAATCCGATGCCGCGGAAATGTGATTCGACGGCTTGGCCGCAACGTATTGAAGAAAGCGCCGCGCGGATGGAATCGAGTTTAGCTTCCTCCATCTCGCCCAGAAATTTCAGCGTGATGTGCATTCCTTCGGGGCGAACCCAGCGAGCGCCCTCGCATTCAGGCTTCAGACGCGCCATCAACTCGCGAAGCGCACGGCGAACGGCGTCGGGAATGTCGAGCGCGACGAAAAGGCGCATGGTTCAAGCGCGTCCATGCGCGGGGAACAG
>PKWH01000085.1:5310-6600 GCA_003131985.1 Acidobacteriota bacterium
CGCCGGTGCGTTTGCGAATGCCGTCAGCGAGAGCGAGAGCCGTCTCGGAGCTGACCGCGCCCTTTGAGTCGATTATGTCGGCAGGCACGCCGACCAGCGACGATTTTAGCTCGTTGCTGTAGCAAACCACGCCGCCGAGAAAATAGGAGGAGCTTCCGGGAACGTTGGTGAGGCGCTCAGCGAGCATTCCGCCGGTACAACTTTCGGCCACGGCGATGGTGGCGCGATTTTCCGTAAGCGCGCGCGCCACGATATCTTCGAGCGATTCTCCCTGCATAGAATAAAGATGCTCGCCAAGCGCGAGAGCCATGCGGCTTACGATTTCTTCGAGCATTTTTTCGGCTTGGGCAGGATCGCGGGACCAAATGCGCGGATGGAGCTGAATTCCCGATGGCGTGGCGAGGATTGTGGTCTCGGTGTCGGGATACAGCGCATAGAGAGGGCGCACGCGCTGCTCGGCTTCAGATTCAGGCAAGCCGGTTACACGCAGGTCGCGAGTGAACAAACGTTCCTCATTACCTTGTCGAAGAAGGCGCGCGCGGACTTCGGATTCGAAGATGCCCTTTAGTTCCGAGGGCGGTCCCGGCAGGAGGATCACTATGTGCCCGCAGCCTTCCATCCAAAGGCCGGGCGCGGTGCCGCGCGGATTGGGAAGCACGATTGCGCCGGCGGGGACCATAGCTTGGCGCTCGTTGATTTCCGGCATGGTGCGCGCGAAACGGCGGAAGCGCTCCTGGATGCCGCGGAGAACATCGTCATCGCGGCGCAACTCGCGGCCGAGCAATTCGGCAACAGTTTCGCGCGTGCGATCGTCATCGGTAGGCCCGAGGCCGCCGCAACCGATGATGAGTTCGGAGCGGTCAAGCGCGTGGCGGAACGTTGCGCGAATGTCGTCCCGCGAATCACCGACGACAGATTTGTGAATTACGCGAATGCCGATCTTGTTGAGCTCGCCGGTAAGATAGAGCGAATTTGTGTCGAGGCGGTAGGGCGTGAGCAACTCGGAGCCAACCGCGATGATTTCCGCTAGCATCCGGGCCTAGGCGTGAAGCGGAAGACCCTCGACATCCCAGTCGAGAGAGTAAAGTGCGTTGTTGGTGGTAATCATTGCGCGATGCGAGGGCAGAAGCGCGAGGCCAACGATGCCGCTTCCACTGACCACAAGTTCGGCTTCGGCTTGCGCAGTGATTCGAACGATACCGCGGCTGCCGCCAATCGACGCTGCGACATAGAGGTTGCCGAGGCGATCGAACGCAAGCCCCTGCGGGCGTCCGAGACCGCGAAAAAATG
>PKWH01000336.1:0-4336 GCA_003131985.1 Acidobacteriota bacterium
ATGCAGGGCATCGCAAGCGCTATACATGAATATAAAATCCAACTTCGCATCTCGTTCCTCCCCCACGGGCGCGTCGCGAATCTTACAAGCCTCTCGCCTGCCAGTCAAAGCGGAGTTCAGTGCAACCGTAGCGGCAGATTTCTCAAAACCGCGCGTAGGGCGGGTTGCGGTTCCGAGCAGTCTTGGCTACCATGGGCTTCGCCAGCAACGCAATCGTATTATCAGCAGCCGTACTGCCAAAGACTCGGATTCCCGAAAGCTGACTGGGAGATGAAACGATGAAACAAGTCCCACTTCTTCTGCTCGTGCCGCTCGCCTTGGCTTCATTTGGATTCTCAGATATGGCTCCGCAACAGACCCCATCGGCCAAAGTGTGGCGGCAATCTCAAAAGACAAATCCCGGCCGCGATACTACATATGCGCGATTTACCTTGGTGGGTAGATTTCTTAGAGCGCCACAGGGGGGTGACGTCTCCAATCGCCCTGCATTCGTGGTGGACTGCATCCCCGGCAAGGGAACTCGCAAGGGGAAGTTCATAGCCGGGAATCTTCTCATCGGTACCGGCCTGAAGATCGACTACGTTGAACCTCAAGAAATTCATGGAACGTCCTACTATCCGAAGGTCGCGGTGCAATACCGCATCGATGATGCTAAAGAACCGGAGAAAGAGAATTGGACGCCGGGAACGGAGAAAACTTCTGCCGCAATTCCTAAAGATTCGCTGAAGAAAATCCTCCGGGCACAAGCCGTAGATTTAACTGTAGGTGATGACCGCGGATCAGAAGTCGCCATGAAGTTTGACATGCCCGACCCAACGCCTGTTGAAGACGCCTGCAATGTAGATGATCGCAAGAAGTGAAGGGTTTCGAGAAAGCGGCCTACTCATCGGCAGATCGCAGTAAAACGCCGCTGGTTTCCCTCATGTGGCAGCCACAATGATTTGCTTGCTCTTACACTAGCTCGAATTTCAATTCGCCCAGCTTTTCCAGGCTGCACGCAATCTTATCGCCCGGCTTGAGCCATACCTGCTGGTCCTTGGGCTTGCCCTGGATCACGCCCTGAGGTGTGCCGCTGAAAATAATGTCGCCAGGTTTCAGCGTGATGACGCGGGAAATGTAGCTGATCAACTTCCGCGTGTTGAAAATGAAATCGCTTGTGTTGGAGGACTGGCGCGTCTCACCATTCACGCGGCACTCCACCTTTAGGTTGTCAGGATCGATCTGGTCCGCGGTTACTAGGTACGGGCCGATCGGCGCGAACTGATCGGGCGTCTTGCCCACCATCCACTGCCCGCCGGTTTCGAGCTGCAGGTCTCGAGCGGTGAAGTCGTTGCCGGTCGCATAGCCCGCCACGTAGGAAAGCGCGTCCGCTTCGCTCACCATCTTGGCTTCGCGTCCGATCGCTATCACCATCTCGGCTTCGTAGTCGAATTTCGTCGCGAACTCCACCGGGAGTTTTATCGTGCCGTTGTGATAGTTCAGCGCGTTGTTGAACTTGTTGAAAAGCACCGGCTGCTTCGGAATTGGCGCGCCAATCTCGATGGCATGTTGCCGGTAGTTCAGCCCGATGCAGACAATTTTTTCCGGGCGCGTCACTACCGGGCCGTATTCGATCGTGTCTTCCTTAAGAAATGCTTTTTGCGCCGCCTTGGACTTGGCAGACGCATCCACGAGCGCATTCAAGCTCGGGCCGTCTTCATTCTGAAGCAGCTCGTCAATTGTAGCCGGCGCATGCATATGCAAAATCTTCGCCGCTTCGGCCACAACGAGTATTCCTTTTTCGTTCTTCACGCCCAGGCGGCATTCTGCGCCCTGGCGAATGTTCAGCAACGTGAGCCCGCGCGCCATGCCGCGCGTCTTTGTCGGGCCAGGGTTCGCCTCCGCAAGTGCTGCCGTCGGCAGTCGGCCAGACATCGCCAAAGCGCAGACCGCGCTCGTGTCCCTCATAAAATTCCTGCGGTCTTGCTTCATGCGAAGGTCTCCTTCAACTCGCCGATTTTCTCCACACCGAAACGGTCCATTGGCCGGAATTATATAGCAATCCATCGCTGCCGTGAATGCGAAGCGCATGAGCGCGACTTCCGAAGAGCCGGCCCTTTGTTAAATTGGTCTTGCGAAGGTCTAACGGTCAACAGTGTGTAGTTTTTCAAGAGCACGAAATAGATTCCTTCGTGAAGGAAAAGCTCTCCTTGGAAGGCCCCTGGTGGCCGTTGTTTGCAAGAAGATATATGAGCATTTCTTGTAATGTTCGTCCATTTGATGTAGGCTCCCGCCCATTCGTAATCGGCTAGAGCGTGGCCGACCATGAGCAACATCAACGGCAAAGCGTACGCGATGAATGCGATCACGCCCATGAAGCCATGGAAGACGTGGATACTCCGCGCGCTTTTGTTCATCTTCGCGCAGGCCGTGAAGACGAGCGATCTGAAAAAACTTTCCTTCATCCATTTCGCCCGCTGGGTAATTGTCCCGCATCGAAAGTTTCCGCGAGTCTCCGGCGAACAACCGAAAGAGAATCTTCAGTACGACTACTTGATCTTCTTCAGCAATTTCAACGGCACGTGGAACCAATACATTGACGCATTCTCCGCCGTTCTGAGCACCGGCCTGGACGCTATCTGGTGGTGGAGTGAGAAATTTCCGGGAGCAGTTCCAGTAACGCCCTTCAAGGATTACATCGCGCTCGTGCAATTTGAGACTGACTACTATTACGACGCGTATCCCCACGCCACCACGAATGACGTAAAAGCAGCTCACCGCGTGAAAGCGGCGTTGGACGAGCTCGCAGCGCCCAGTCCTAATATGTCCGCCGATGAGTTCGCGAAATCGTATTTGCAATTTCTTACAAGAGTGCAGGGCGACCTGGGCGCAACGGGCGAACCGCCCGTGGGGACGTAGGCAAACCATGGCCAATCAGAGTGGAGGCGTTTACGGCTTGACGATTCTTTCGCCCATCAAGGACGATCCGAATAGCGAAGTGTCGCCGAATCTTGCCCTGCGCATCTACCTCGCGAAATTACCGCGCCACCGGAACAGTCCCTTTGCAAAAGTATCCAGCACACACTTCGCCAGGCTCGTCGTCATGGACGACGTCGTATACGTCGGAATGCCGGCGTGCGAGGAGCATCTCCAGTCAAAATATTTGGTCTTCGAATCGAATTTCGACGGCGACCTCGACACCTATCTCGAGCGCATGGCCGCGGAAATTCCGGAAACCGTGGATGCAGTTTGGAAGCACTGTGTGGGTTTTCCCGGCGTGGCGGACGTGGCGGCGTTCAAGGCCTACATGAAAAAGTGTCAAATCGAGACCACTTTCTTTTTTGCGGACGTCAATGACAAAACCGTGCAGCAGACGCTCCGCGCTCTTCAAACCCAAAGCGCCGTCACCGCTTTCATCGTCAAGCATCAGGGCGCGTCGCCGAGCGAACTACAAGCCGCGTTCGCGCATTTTATGGAAAAGTTGAACAAGGCGCCCTTGCCGGCCCCGGCCGCTACCCTCGGCAAGGAATTTGTGGACGAATTAGCATGAGCAAACTCGATCCTACTGACATTCAAGGATTCGTTCTGCGCGGCTACACNNCAGCTTACAAAGTTTTCCCTGCGAATTCGTTCAGGGCATGAAAGCGCGCGGCGCCATCCTGTGCGACACGGGTCTCAATTCGCCCGATCACTGGGAACCAGTCTGGCGCGACGAGAGCGTGGACGCCTGGCTGGGCGTCTACGCGGAATCGTTGCCGGAACTCGATCGGCAGTGCGCCGACCTAGAGAAACTGATGGCTGGTACGAACGGCGCCGTCGTGATCGGTTCGCAAGATGCGGGCGTCTTGGTAATTGAGGGCAAAATTACCACCAAGGAACATTTTGGTTACACGGACGGTTTCGGCAACCCTGACTACGTGGGAGTCGTGCGCGACACGCAGCCGGGCCAGGGCAAGCTGATGTCGAACGGCTCGTGGGCTCCCCTTGCCACGGGTGAACTCATGCTCGGGTACGCCGACGAGGCCGGCGAGCTGCCCGTTGCGCCCATTCCTCATCTCCTCGCGAACAACAGCACTTTCATGGTGTACCGCAAGATGCACCAGAATGTCGCGACCTTCCGCAAATATTTGAATGAGAAAGGAAAGCTCTACTCCGGTGGAAAGGAAAAGCTCGCATCGAAATTCATCGGCAGATTTCGTGACGGCACGCCGATCGAAGTGTCGCCCGACAAATGTGACCCGGCGGTCGTGGCGAATAAACAACTGAATGTGAACTTCAAGTATGGCAGCGATCTCGACGGCGTGCGTTGCCCGATCGGCGCCCACGTGCGTCGCACGAATCCACGCGATGCTTTCGG
>PKWH01000336.1:4353-15636 GCA_003131985.1 Acidobacteriota bacterium
TCGAATACGGCAACGACGCGCGGCAGGGAAATGACAAGGACATGCTGATGGGCAACCACGGCGGGGTTGGGAAGTTCATGATTCAAGGTACAGCGGACCCCGCAAATCCGCCGTTCGTCTGCGGCGGCTTGCAGAATTTTGTCGAGCTTCGCGGCGGCGATTACTTTTGGGTTCCGAGCATCACGGCCCTGCGCATGATCGCGGACAATTCAGTTGATCCTCGCTGAGGGAGATCCGCAAGTATGAAACTGCTCGACAACTGGAAAAACGCGTTCGATCGCCTCGAAGCTGAGGGCATGGCCGTGCTCCAAGAAGTCGAGACAGACGTGACTTCTTTCCTCGACCGACTAAAGCAGCATTTGATCGAAAATCCTGAGCCGGTATTCGCAGTGCTTCGTCGCGTCCAACCCATCCTGTTCGTGAAAAACACCGCAGTCGTCACACGCTTCGAGGATGTCCAGGAAGTCCTCTCGCGCGATGACGTATTTCAAGTCACCTACAAAGATAAGATGGAAGTGGTCGCCGGAGGCAGCAATTTCTTCCTTGGTATGCAAAATTCCGCGGACTACGAACGCGATCACTCGCACATGCTCACCGTCATCCGCAGAGAAGACATTCCTCAGCAGGTCGCGCCTTTCGTGGCCGCTACCGCGGAAAGTCTCGTCGCCGCGTCCGGCGGCCGAATCGACGTCGTGGGACAACTGAGCCGCATCGTGCCCACGCGATGGATCGCGGCATACTTCGGCTGCCCTTGGCCTTCCGACGAAGACTTGGCAACCTGGAGCACCGCAGCGTTTCAATACTTGTTCACAGATATCGACGACGACCCTGCAGTTGCGGCGGCGGCGCGCGACGCCTCGGCTAAGACGCGCGCTTGGCTCGACACTTCGATTAGAAACCGCAAGGCGCAGCCCTCGCAATCCGGAACGCCTCAACCCGATGACGTTTTGGGCCGATGCCTCGCGCTGCAAAACGCCGGTGTCCCGGGGATGGACGACTCGACGATTCGCACGAATCTTCTAGGCCTCTTCGTCGGCGCAATTCCAACCACGTCGAAGTGCTGCACGCAGGCTTTGGACGAACTGCTCAAACGTCCCGCAGACCTCGCAAAAGCTCAGGACGCAGCAGCATCGAATAATGACACGCTCTTGGCGGATTACGTCTTCGAGGCCTTGCGATTTAACCCGAACAATCCTGTCGTGGTACGTCTTAGTGTGCAAGATTACACGCTAGCGAAGGGCACCATGCGCGAAACCTTAATTCCAAAGGGCGCTTCCGTCGTTGCCGCCACACAATCGGCTATGTTTGACGACAGGTTCGTCGACTCTCCAAACGAGATTCGCGCCGGCCGTCCACCCTACCTCTATATGCACTTCGGCTATGGCCTGCACACCTGTTTCGGCCAGTACATCAATCGCGTTCAGATACCTGGAATTCTAAAGCCTTTGCTGAAGCGCAAGAACCTGAGGCGCGCGGTCGGAGACGCAGGCCAGCTAACGTACAGCGGCCCGTTTCCTTCGACGATGACGGTTCAGTTCGACTGAGATGCGATCGGCGTCGTGGAGAGCGATCCAGCAATAGCTCGCGACCCAGACGCGAGCCGCAACTCGCAGCTGTAGTAGCGGCTCGATTTTTGGAGGCAATTCCAATCCATGGCACAGACCATTGCCGCACCGGATCCCGTTCTCGTCACGTTCCCTCCAAGCCTCGATAGCGAACTAAGCCGCTTTCTTGTTCAGCATTACGGAATCCAGCATGAGGAGCAACGTCACGCGCTGGGTTATGTGTTTCTCGCCACGCTCCGCCACGGCTTTACCGTTATCTTTCCGCTTCTCTACAGCGACTCATTCAGACTCGTGGGACCGCGACCCATCGCAAACTATTTCGATACTCGCTGCGCATCCGAACTTCGTCTGTTCCCGGTGGACAAAACTGAAATGCAACAAGTGGAAAGCGACTGGACGCAATTTAACAACACGCTCGCATTCGCCACCGCTCGCTTTGCCTATTACCACCTCTTGCCTCATCGCGACATCATGATTGCTCCTTTAAGCCAGGGCACGCCCGGTAACGAACAAAAGGCCGTCGTCTCCGCGTACTCGACATTCGCGTGGGTTCTCACAACCCTGCTCGGATTGAGCGCGAAGAGCGCACAGACCAGCCTCGACCAGATCAGGACCGTCTTCGACGCGGTTGACACGAGGCTCGCTTCGGGCGAACAATTCCTGGTTGGCGATCGGCTCACACTGTCCGACCTCGCATTTTCCGTGGCCGCTGCGCCCGTCGTCCTGCCTCCAACTTATGGTGGGCCTATCCCGTCATTTGACGAAATGCCCGCCGAAATTCAGACTGTCGTAACCGAAATGAGATCTCGCGTCGCCGGGATTTTCGCCCTGCGAATGTACCAAGAACACCGAAGCATATTTGGCGTTGGCTCGGTTTGACCTGTCCGAAGGCGAGCGCATCGAAGGCCTCACACTTTTAATATCTGTTAACACAGTGTCACATCGGCACGCGGCATCCTTCCTGAAACATCTCGTCTGGTGAACTTTCGCGCGACCAGCCTCTAAGACCATCGCAGCTAGTTGATTCAAAGCGGCTTGTGTCCCAGCGAGGGCGGTCGGTTTGGCCTCCCGTCTGCTCCTTCTCACCTGGCCCGTCGCCGAGGAGATCCCTACAGGACCACGCTCTAGTGACTGACTCTTCTTGGGAAGAAGGAGAAAGGATGCACAGATTTGATGGCTGGGCCGAGAAGAGTCAATTTCTCGCCTGGATCACTTCACGCACTCTAGAAAAAATAGTGCGTGACGCTCCCGCGGGAAGAAACTGATATGCGCTTCCTGCGCAATTTCTCGCTTCGTGGAAAATTAACTGCGATCGTCATGATCACTTGTTCCGTCGCTATCCTGGTCGCCTGCACCGTCTTCGCCGTCTATGACGTGACAACGTTCAGGCGTTTGGTCGCGAGTGAACTGGGAACCGTCGCTCAGATCACTGGCTCGAACCTGACGGCCGCGCTGACGTTCGGCGATAACAAGGCCGCCGGTGAAATTCTCAGTTCTTTGGGCATCCAGACGCACATCATGGAAGCTTGCGTTTTTAGGGGAGATGGAACGGTTCTCGCGGAATACCGACGCGGTGGTTCGAAAGAATCCTTCATTCCTCCGGCGCCGCTTCCTGACCAGAATTTGATCGTCTCCGGCAATATGCTTGTATTTCGCGGAATTTGGCTAGACGGGGAACTCATTGGATCGATTTACGTGAAATCCGATCTTGGCGAACTTCACGGCCGCGTTGTGCGCTTCTCGGAAATCATATTAGCCGCGTTCCTCTTGTCTCTCGTCACTTCCTTGCTCCTCGCCTCGCATCTGCAACGATTAATCTCCGAGCCGATCGGACAACTGGCGCGGACGGCCTCCGAGGTATCTCACAGGAAGGACTACTCCCTTCGAGTGACGAGAGGGAATGACGATGAGATCGGGTTTCTGGTCGATAAGTTTAACGAAATGCTCGAACAGATCGAACACCGCGAATCGGCACTGCAGTCTGTGCACGACGGTTTAGAGCGTCGGGTAGACGAACGCACTCGCGAGTTGCAGAAAGAGGTTGCCGTTCGTACACGCGCCGAACACGAGCTCGAAGAACGAAAAAGCTTCCTCAATTCTCTTATCGAAAATCTCCCGATCGCAATTGTCGCGATCGACGACGATGACGCTGTCCAAATGTCCAACCCTGCTTTTGAGACTTTATTCCGTTATTCACGGCAAGCCATCGTCGGCCAGCCGCTGGCCGATTTGGTGACAAATTCGGAGTTTCGCCCGGAACTGGAAGCGAACAGAAAGAGTCTTCGGCAAGGAAAAACCGTGCACGTGGTCACGCAACGGACCCGGAGCGACGGAAGCTTGGTAGACGTGGAGGCCTATTCTGTCCCGCTCGGTGCACAAGGGAAATTCACGGGCGCCTTGCTGCTCTATCAAGACATAACCGAACGCAAATTGGCAGAGGAGGCTATGCGCCATGCCAAAGAAGCCGCGGAAGCCGCCAGCAACGCAAAAAGTGAATTTCTTGCCAACATGAGTCACGAAATCCGCACTCCCATGAATGGAATTTTGGGAATGACCGAGCTGACTCTTGAGACAGACTTGAATCCCGAGCAGCGCGACTACTTGGGCATGGTAAAAACTTCCGCCGATTCGCTCCTCGTACTGCTGAACGACATCCTGGATTTTTCAAAGATCGAAGCGGGCAAACTCGATCTCGACCTTGCGCCATTTCCGCTCCGCGAGAGCCTGGGAGAAACGCTGAAGATACTGGGCATTCGTGCGCACCAGAAATCGCTGGAACTTGCCTGGCAGGTGGCGGAAGACGTGCCCGAATACGTGGTGGGTGACTTGGGCCGTTTGCGTCAGATCGTGGTTAACCTGATAGGGAACGCTCTGAAATTCACCGAGCATGGAGAAGTTTTTCTGCTGGTCGAAAAAGTTCGAGATTTGCCCGAAGAAGTGGAGCTGCATTTCTCCGTGCGAGACACCGGAATTGGAATCGCGAAAGAGAAGCAATCCGAAATTTTTGCTCCCTTCACTCAGGCGGACGGTTCCACCACACGGCTCTACGGGGGGACCGGACTCGGGCTTGGGATCGCAACGCGCCTCGTGGAAATGAGCCGGGGAAAAATCTGGGTTGAGAGCGAACTGGGACACGGCAGCACTTTTCATTTCACAATGCATTTCGGCATTGCGGACGGCAAAAATCGAGAACGCAAAGTTCCCGACCCTGAAATCCTTCAAAACTCCGGCGCACTTATAGTCGATGACAATCAAACAAATCGCACCATTCTGCTGCAAATGCTCGCGGAATGGGGACTTCGCGCAGAGGCCGTGGGCGGAGTGCGATTAGCGCTGGAGGCATTGGAGCGGGCTCGCGCCGCCAAGCAACCATTTGACCTCGTGATCACCGATCTTCACATGCCCGAGGCAGATGGGTTCGCTCTTGTCGAAGATATCCGCAAGAATCCACGATCGACTCACCTTCCCGTGATAATGCTAAGTTCCGGTTCGCTGCGCGGCGACCGCGAACGCTGCCGCGATCTGGCGATTGCTGCCTGTCTAACGAAACCTGTGCAACCCTCTGAGCTTCTCGATGTGCTCTTGAACGAGTTAACAAGAGCAAAACCTGAACACCCGGAAGTAATCGTTAGCCGGGAGCCCATTGCCGAACAAAGACCCGGTTTGAAGGTATTGCTCGCCGAAGACAATGCCGTCAACCGGCTTCTTGCTCGAAGGTTGCTTGAAAAATATGGCAACACGGTAATCGCTGTCGAAAACGGCCAAGAAGCGCTTGAGGCCATAGAACGCGAAAAGCCGGATCTGGTAATCATGGACGTACAGATGCCGGTGATGGACGGTCTAGAGGCGATTCGCACTGTAAGGGCCAAGGAGCAGACCTCCGGACTGCACTTGCCGATAATTGCTCTAACCGCGCACGCCATGAAGGGCGATCGCGAAAAATGTTTGGAAGCCGGCGCGGATGGATATCTCACCAAGCCGATCCGCGCAGCCGAATTATTTGCCGCGCTCGGCCGGATAAAGACCGGAAATATTGCGCCGGACCCTCCCCCTGCGATGGCAGCAGATTCCGTTACCTCTTCCATCGCCGTCCTCGATTTGAAAGAGGCGCTTCATCGGATGGGAGACCAGGAAACTCTCGAGGAGCTGGCAAGACTCTTCCTTGAAGAATGTCCGAAGTTAATGACGCAAATTCGTCAATCTCTGGCAGAGTCTGACGGCATAGCCCTTGAGCGTTCTGCCCATTCTCTGCAAGGGTCCTCAGCGAGCCTCGGAGCCCCCGGCATTTCTCGCGCTTCGCAGGAATTGCAGAAGCTCGCTCGGTCCGGACACTGGATTGCCGCTCGATCGGTGTTCGCAAATTTAGAGAGGGAAATCGCCGCTCTGTATTCGCAACTTTCTACCCTGCTGCGTACAGTGCCGTCTTGAGGTTTTTGTCGCAAGGTCACGCAGTCGGACCACAAATGTAACGGGTTGGCAACACAGCGTAGGTGCCTCTTTGAACGAAGAAAAAGATTTGAAAAAACAAATTGTGATTGCCGAAGATGATCCGGTTTCCCGGCGTTTGCTGGAGGTACTTCTCACCCGCGCCGGATACCAGGTTTCTGTTGCCGCCAACGGAACCGAAGCCCTGGAACTTCTCGATCAAGTGGATGCTCCCCGTCTAGCGGTGCTGGATTGGATGATGCCTGGTCTTGAAGGCCTTCAAGTGTGCCGGAAAATTCGCGAACGCAAGGATCGTCCCTACACCTACATTTTGTTGCTTTCCGCGCGCGTGCAAAAGGAAGATTTGCTGCTCGGTTTGGAATCGGGAGCCGATGATTATTTGACCAAGCCTTTTGACGCCCAAGAGCTCCGCGCGCGCCTTCACGTGGGCCAGCGAATTTTGCAATTGCAGGATCGGCTGATGGAGAAGGGGGCCGAACTCCTCTTTCGCGCCACCCACGACTCGCTGACCGGAATCTCAAACCGAGGTATGGTTCTCGATACGCTGCGCCGGGAGCATTCCCGGCAAGTACGTGGTGCCGGCTCATTTGGAATCATCTTGCTGGACATCGATCATTTCAAAAATGTGAACGACACTTATGGCCACCAATGTGGTGACGCCGTATTGCAGGAAGTCGCGCGGATAATGACCGCAAGTGTGCGAGCCTATGACACGGTGGGACGCTACGGCGGCGAAGAGTTTTTGATTGTTGTTCCTTCTACTGATGCGGCGAGTGTTTTCGGACTATCGGAGAGAATCCGCCATACAATCGCTGCGAAACCGATCGCGACGGGTTCTGGAGAAATTTCGATTACCGTCAGTTTGGGCCTAGCTGTAAGCAGCGGTACCGCTCCGCTTGATCCTGAGGCCATGCTCGGTACCGCAGACGAGGCGCTGTACCGCGCCAAAGAAGGCGGACGAAACCGCTCCGAAATGGGGGTCTGTGAAGTTGCGCCCTCGCCTGCCATCGCCGAAGTTGCCCCGGTCAAAGCCGGCTCCGAATAGCATGCGGTTTCTCGCGCCTTCCTAGGCTGAACATGGCAACTTCGCGAGCTTCAATTTGAAGATGAACTCGCCTTTTGCGCCGCTACCCACTCATGAATCCGAGTGGATAGAACATCCAGCGGTAGAGCGCCGGCGCCCAGCACCTCGTCGTGAAAATTGCTCAAGCTAAACTTGTCGCCTAACTGATCTTTGGCGTACTGACGCAACTTGAGGATCTCAAGCTGACCGATCTTATAACCCAGCGCCTGAGCCGGCACCGCCATGTATCGGTCGGTTTCGCTCTGCACCTCATACTCATCGATAGCAGAATGATCGTGGAAGAAATCGACAACCTGCTGCCTCGTCCAGTGTTTATAGTGGAAGCCGGTATCGACGACCAGACGGATGGCGCGAAGCATGTCGTCTTGCAAGTGCCCGTAATAGCTGTACGGATCCTGGAAGAATCCCACTTCTTTCCCCAAGCGCTCCGCGTAGAGAGCCCAACCCTCGGTGTAGGCGGTATAAGACTCGTTTTGGCGGAACGGCGGAAGCTGCGGCAACTCCTGGGCGATCGCAATCTGCATGTGGTGGCCGGGAACACCTTCGTGATAGGCAGTAGTTTCTATGTCCACCGTGACGCCCTTTTCAAAGTTGCCGGTGTTCACCATGATGTGCGCGGGCCGCGATCCGTCCTGAGATCCTTGAACGTACGACGTGGAAGCCTGCTTTTCGCGGAACTCCTCGATCGGCATCACTTCCACCTTCGCTTTGGGAAGACGTCCGAACATCGAGGGCAGCTTCAAGTACATCTGGTCAATGTACTTCTGATAGAGGTCCACAATCTCCTGGCGCGAATGCACGTGGACCTTGGGGTTGGTCTGAAGGGAAGCGCCAAAACTTTTGAGGTCCTTGTACCCGAGCTGATTGACGACTTGCAGCATGCGAGTTTCAATTTCCTTCACTTGGACCAAACCGATCTGGTGAATTTCCTCTGGTGAGAGATCCGTGGTAGTGCTCTGCTTCACGCTGAAAGCGTAACGCGCCGGGCCGTCCGGAAGCGACCACAGCCCAGGCTCCGCGCGCCCTCTTGGGGCATAATCTTCGCGCACGAATTTTGTGAAGTTGACGTAAGCAGGGAGCACCGATTCGCGGATCGCGGTCAAACCCTGCTGTCGCAGCCGTTTTTGGTCCGCAGCCGAGATGGAGCCGGGAAACTTGGCAAACGGCAATGCGTATGGTGAAGCATCGGGCGCGTTGGTAGCGATGCCGTTGGCCTGCTCGACTACTTTATCAAGCAGAATTCGCGGGGGCATCAGTCCGTCGGCCATGCCTTTGCGCATCTGTAACTCGGTCTCGTCGAACAGTCGTGGAATCTGCTTCAGTCGCGAAATATAGTCGTCGTAGTCCTTCACCGTTTGGAAAGAGAGGATGGAAACGAGTTGCGGAAGGTCGATGTGTATCCCACCGAACTGCGACACCGGCATTTCCCAAGGCTTGAAACGGGCTCCCTCGACACCCATTCGAAGGTCGCGGACCATCAGGGTTTTATTCAGCGCTTCCTGCTCCGGAAAGCCGGTAGTGTCGATAGCTTCGAAGCGGACCAGGTATTTCTTGCTCTGATCCACGTCGTCGTCGATGGCCTTTTGCGAGAAGTCGTCCAGCTGGTCGTTCCAACGCTTGTCTCCCAAATAGGAAGCAAAAATCGGGCTGGTGCGAAGCGTGTACTCCCAGCGCTCAGCGAGCAGATCGTTCAGCGCTTTTCTGCGGCTCTCGACGTCAGACTGCGACGACGCCGCGAACACGCTGGAGCACAGAACGGACATTAACACCGCAAACAGAACCCAGGATCGCATTAACAGGAATCTCCTTTTCGATTTGAAAACGGTTGCCTATTGTACCCCCATCTGCCGGTTCACTTCGCCATGTCGCGCAGATCTTCTCGATTCATCTTCCGCCGTCACCATGAAACAAAATTATCCGCGCTCGTCGCAACTCCTTCCGGCTCAAGCAAGACGCCACGTCGCGAATTTTGCCCCCTGGCATTTTTAGAATAGTTCTTGACATGTATTTCCGCTTTTGGTACATGCCACATAGCGACTTTACGGCATCGTCGGCTCCCCACACCGGCTGATGGGTCCATAAAAACCGTTTTATCCGCGCAAACGCGCTTCGGTGCGTTCCTGCACGCGTTGTTCAGAACGGCCGTTTTACATCGAATCTTTTTGACGGCTGAGAGACGCGCCTAATTGAGAGAGAGACATACATTGCTTCTCATGTCAGATATGAACGAGCGCCGCACGTCCTCGGTGCTCCCGCACAGCCGGGTAAAAATGATACTCATTGTTGACTTGACAAGCCAGTATCTTCCTGGGCGTTTTCGCGCTACGCTTGCCACGGTAGGGAAGTTGCTCGGGTAGTTCTAGCTTCGAGAGTAGGAACGGCGCTCGCGCTCGGCAAATATCGCACTCCAGGGAGCCATTTTGACCATGACCCGCTCAAAACAATCGTCTTCGATCGAGCAATCTCTCGGCCCCGCTTCCTCTGTGAACGAAGGACGCTTGCTGACCGCTGCAGCACAGGACGAGCGTCTCCGCAAAATCCTGGAAATAATCGAGTCCGGTTCGCTCTGCACCATCGGAGATCTGGCGCTGGAATTCCGCTTGAGCGCGTCGCATCTCCAGCATTTGTTTAAAGCGCAGACAGGTGCTCGCCTGGGTCGACGATTGGTCGAACAGCGCCTCCACCGGGCGGCCCTCCTTCTGCTGCAAAGCAACATGAGCGTTAAGGAAGTGGCGTATGCGGTCGGTTACAAACATCCTCCCAGCTTCGTGCGCGCTTTCGAGCGCTTCTTTGAACAGGCCCCCGGCCACTATAGGCAGGAAATGCTAATGGAAAGACGTATCGGCTAATTCGTTTCGCTTGTCTTAAATTGAAACACAGAGTAGATAGTGTGCAGCGAGTTAAGTGACGCGGGCGCCCAGCCTGTGTCGAGTCAGTACCAGTAGTTAGAGCGCTCCCGTTTTCGCGTGTTTGTACTAATTCTGACAAGTTTCGCGCATCTTTGAGAGGAGGCACGATGTACTTCAACGTGTTTGGACAGAAAGTTTCGCGCAGGGTCTACAAGGAAATGCAAAACGCGGCGAAGAATCGCCGCGAGTTGATCTCAGCGGGACTAACCAGCCGCCGAGATTTGTTCAAAATGGGCCTTTTGACCGCTGGCGGCATGCTCGTGGCCAAGAACGGCTTGAGCGCGAGGGCGGCTTACGGTCAAACGAATCAATCGAACGTCCCGACCGCCGGCTCGAATCAAAACTGCTTGCCGGGCAGCTTCTTGCCAGCCGGTCAGACGGCCAGCCCGCCGGTCACCCCTTTCGTCGTACCGCTTAACGTCATGCCGGTCGTGGCGCAGACCCCTCTGGCTTCGCTAGTGAATGGACAGGGAGTCAAAACGGCTCCAACGATCTGCCCCAACACTGCGGCTGGTGAAGTTCGCGCGGCTTGTCACCAGGGTCCGGAACTGAACCCCACTATGTTCCCGTTCCCGCCGCCACGCATCTACCAAATGCACCAGATGCAAACGCAGCTCTCGCAGTCGCCCAGCTACCCACTGCAGACTGTCTGGGGCTTTAGCGACGGCACTAACGGCACACTCAGCCCTGGTCCGACCTACTCGGCAAATTACGGTACATCGCAATTGACTCGCAATATCAACGCCTTGCCTCCGCTGCCTGAAGTCGGCGGCTTCGGCATGCCTTCGGTCACCACCCATCTTCACAACGCCCACAATCCTTCCGAAAGCGATGGCAATCCCTGCGATTTCTACGGTATCGGAAACTACTGCGATCAGTACTATCCTAACGTCCTGGCCGGATTCACCACCCCGCAGTTTGCGCCGACCGGAGACATCAATGAGGCGTTGAGCACCTTGTGGTACCACGACCACCGTGTGGACTTCACCTCGCAGAATACCTACAAGGGCTTGTTTGGTTTCTATTGCCTCTTCAACGAGTTCGACACCGGCAACGAAGAAACCGGGTTCAAACTGCCCAGCTTCCCGCAGTTCGATATCCAACTCGCCTTCGCCGATAAAGTGTATGACGAGACCATGCATATGTACTTTGATCTATTCACTCTCGACGGCATTATCGGTGACCAGTTCCTGGTGAACGGCCAGATTCAGCCTTTCTTCAATGTAGAGCCGCGCCGCTATCGCTTCCGCTTGTTGGACCCCGGACCGTCGCGATTCTA
>PKWH01000141.1 GCA_003131985.1 Acidobacteriota bacterium
ACTTGTTCTTTTACTTGCTCGATGCCGCCGAGTTCGATTCGTGCTGTCCGGCGAGCTTCTTGCGGGGTCATGCCTTGGCGGATCTTTTCCTCCGCTAGCAGATCGGAGTACCCGCGCAGCTCGTCGTCAAGCTCTCGGTCATTTCGGCGCTTGCTGAGGATATTTCGCAAAAAGCTGGTCATTCTGGCGAGCATGGGGATGTTGCGTCCTCCTCCGTGTTCCGCGTAGTCCTCTTCATTCGTACCTCAGGGCGACCATGGGATCTACGCGCATGGCACGACGAGCTGGGACGTAACATGCGAGCGTCGCAGTCGCGGCCACGGCGACAGCAACTGTAATAAAGGTTACGGGGTCACTCGGTTTAATTTCGTAGAGCGGCGCCGGTGCCGCCGTCGTGAGCGCGAGCGCACCCGCCGCACCGGCCGCAATTCCGACTGCCGAGAGGAGCATGCCCTCTCCCAGGACGAGTCGAAGTACATCCCGCGGTTGGGCTCCTAGGGCCATACGCACGCCTATTTCGTGTATTCGCTGCGTGACCGCATAGGAGATCACTCCGTAAACTCCGACCATTGCAAGGAGCAAGCCGAGTGCTCCGAATGCGCCGAGTAGGAGGGTGCGAAATCTGGGCGCGGCGACCGATTCCGACACGATAGCGTCCATCGTTTTCACTTCCGCGATCGGCGCGTTCTTGTCCACGGACCAGATCTGCCGCCTCACCGCACCCGCCATCGCTAAGGGATCAGCCTGTGTGCGAACAATCAGATTTGCCGATCCTTCAAAATAATCAGACTGCGCGAATGCGAGGTAGTACTCCGGAGAGGGCTTGGCTTCGAGTTGGAAATCCCGGCTGTCGCTGACGACACCAACCACTTCGATCCACCGTGACGCGCCTTTATCGCTATTGCCGTTACCATTGTTGAACCTACGCCCGATCGCGTTCCCTGAGTAAAACCGTTGCGCGAAGGATTGATTCACGATCGCAACTCGCGGCGCGGGCTTTGTGTCCGTATTGTTGAAATTTCTACCGCCCAGTAGCCGCAACCCCATCGCCTGGAAATACTCGGGCGAGACGTAGCGTTCCGCAATCATGCTCCCTGCCTCAAGACCCGCCCGGTCTTTCTGACCCTCCACTTCGAGACTCATAGCCACGAGACTCGGCTTTAATGGCAAGCTCGAAAGCACCGCCGCCGTTTCAATTCCTGGCAGGCCACGCAACCGGCGGACGACTTCGGTCGCCGCAAGAATGCAGCGGTCGAGATTGTCCAACTTGCCAGGGTGACAGACTGAAGGGCTGGGCGTCATGGACATGGTAAGGATATGATCGGTGCGAAATCCCAATTCGACCGTTGCCAATTTCTCGAAGCTGCGCGCCACAAGCGTGGCGCCGATCACCAGAATCACAGCCAGAGCTATCTCAAACGCGACCAACGCCCCGCGCAGTCGCCGCGATCGCGACTGATACTTCGAAAGCGAGCCACTCAGAGACTCATTGAGCGCTGCGCCCGAGCGCTTAGCGGAGGCTTGAAGAGCAGGCACCATCCCGAACACAATTCCGGTGAGCAACGTAACCGCCAGCGTGAACCAGAGCACATCTGTGTTGATCTGGACCCGGTCAACACCGACCGTGTCCGGAGGCGCTATGACTCGCAGCGCGTGAGCACCCCCAAACGCGAAGACGATACCTGCGCAACCGCCAGCTGCCGCCAGCAAAATACTTTCCGTCAGGAATTGCCGCATGATCCGAAGCTTACTGGCACCGAGGGCTTCGCGGACGGCAACTTCTCGCTGACGCGTGAAGCTGCGCCCGAGCAGAAGCGCGCTAACGTTCACGCAAGCAATCAGAAGCACGAACGTCACTGCTCCCATTAGAATCGCCAGGCTCTTTTGGATATCGCCGAAGTCCGGCTTCACATTCCGCGCCTCCAAGTTGGCCCCGCGCATGAACTCGGGCAACTGAGGTGTTATTCGGGAGGTCACCGTTTTCAATTGCGCGTCAAATGCAGCTAGCGAAATGCCCCTTTTAAGGCGCGCGACAACGTTAACACCCGCTTCAGCGTCCTTTTTATCGCGCGCGTACTCAATCAGTGGCACCCACACACCCTTTCGACTTCGCTGCTCTCCGATCGCATAATCAAATTCCGGCGGCATCACGGCGATGACGGTGTAAGTCTGTTCGTTTAACGTGATGGTTCGTCCCAAGATCTGCGCATCACCGCGCAATTCCTTCCAGAGTCCGTAAGTCAACACGACGACTCGCTCCTGTCCCGGCTGGGTGTCAGCGGGGCCCACAATCCGGCCCAGGAGCGGCGGAACGCCGAGTAACTGAAAGAAATCGTTCGATACCTCAGCACCCGATACGATCTCGGGCGCCGTTTCGCCAGTCAACGCAAATTGTTTGGGCGCATACATCGCGAGCCGAGCAATCGCCGGCGATTGGTCTCTCACATCTTGCCAAGTCGACGGAGAGAACATCATTCCCACTTCAACACCCGAGCCTGCAAACACCTTGTTCGCTGAGAGCTGTACAAGTTCCTCCGGGTGAGGGAAGGGCAGGTGCCGGAGCAGGATGCCGTTTACAGCACTAAAGATTGCGGAGTTTGCGCCAATGC
>PKWH01000341.1 GCA_003131985.1 Acidobacteriota bacterium
CCGAGCTTTGCTCCGGGGAGGAAGGCCAATTCGATATTCTCGTCGATTACGCGGGAAACCATTTTAATCATTCCGCCGACTACCTCGTTGAGATCCAGCACGCGCGGCTGGAGCACTTGTTTACGGCTGAAGGCGAGCAACTGGCGCGTGAGCGACGCGGCACGTTCGGCGGCGGTTTGAATTTGCTCCACGTTAAGCCGTTGCGGAGAAGCTTGAGGGAGGCGGTCCATCAACATTTCCGCGTGTCCCTTGACGACCATGAGCAGGTTATTGAAATCGTGAGCTACGCCGCCGGCAAGCTCTCCCACCGCCTGCATCTTCTGTGCTTGACGCAACTGATCTGCGAGATGTTTACGATCGGTGATGTCGAGCGCTACGCCGATGACTCCGATCAATTCCCCTTCGTTGCCCTTCAGCGGCTGCACGTGCGATTCCAAAACACGATTTAGCCAGCGCAATTCGTAAGTGACGGATTCGCCGTTCAAAGCTCTTCGATGGGCGGCGATGGACGGGAATTCAGGGTCGCGAGTTTGGAAATATTCAAAGAGCGTTTTCCCGACCAGTTCATTCGAACGCAACCCAAAGGGTTCGAGACCGGCGCCGACCGCGGAAGTGAACCGTAATTCTGTGTCCGTGTTCCAAAGTATGGCCGGCATTTTTTCCATCATCACGCCGAGGCGCGTGCGGCCCTGATGCTGTTCGACCTGGGCGTGTTCGAGATCTTCGAGCATGCTGTTGATGGCTGTGCCGAGATAAGCGAGTTCATCCTTGCCAGGGACTTCCAGACGAGCAGAAAGATTCCCGCTCGCCCCGATGTGCGTGATCCCATCGCTCAGGTTGGCGACGCGCGAGAGTATCACGCGCTCCAAGAGGTAAAGCGTTCCGGAGCCGAATAACAGGCCGGCAGCGAGGAGCAGTAGCGAGAACTGAAGCAAAGTGGTTTGACCCTGCTCATAAATCGTTCGCTGAAGAGTGATTCGAAGAATCACGGCTGGGCGTCCGTAGATATCGTTTAGGACCTCGTGCGCGGTGAGGGAACCTTGATCTATTGCGCGCGTACCCGCGGCAGATCGCGGGGAAAGTGCGGTGCGTGCGGATGGATAACCAACATTGGGCGCCTTATCGTCAATACGCTCGATTGAAAGAGGGACGTGAATCATGTCCGAAAGATTCCGGACTTCGGCCGAGTCGAGCGCCCGGCCCATAATCAATGTTCCTACGATGGGTCCGCGAGAGTCACTTGTTAGGACCGGCCGGGAATCGATGAGGACCGGACCATCCTTGAGCATCAGGATGCCCATCACTCTACTATCTAAACTCTTATGGCTAAGTATCGATGAGCCAGTTTTAAGATTCACATCGAGGCCGGCGGGGAGCGGTGCTTCGCTGCCGCGAGCGAGATCGAAACCTTTTGAGAAAACCTTGTGACCTGAGCCGTCGAGAATGACGACGAAGTTTATCTTGAGTTGTTGAAAAGTGGACGCGGGGAATTCGGATTTGACGTAGTCCGGATTCTCTCCGTGCAGGTATGCGTAAGTCTGATCCCAACTGGCATACTCACTGGTGGTGCGGTCGAGTGTATTCAGCTCGTTCGTTAACGCGCTTGCGGCACGGTCAAGGTTCTGACCGGCAAAGTCTTCTTCTAGGCGGGCATATCCGCGCAGCAAAAGAATGCGAGACAGTAAAAATAAACTGCCGACGGCAAGGAACATCGTGAGGCCAATAATCAGCAGAGTCTTCCGCCGCAGCGAAGAAGGAAGGTGAAACAATCCGGTGCCTGTCGCGCCCAAGGCCAGCCTCTGATTCAGTATATCCGGCGGGGAGATAACGCACGATTTAGCGTGTCGTAGTCGTACATGCGCCGGGGCTGGAGCCAACGCGAGAGGGCTGGAAAAGCGGCCTTTACAAGGCGTATGCTCCGGTACATCCCGGAGTCGCCGGGGGGCATCATTTGCACAGGTAGTATTGGGGGCAACACATGAGAAACGGTTCGCTCCGTCTGCAATTCGCGGGCGTGGTTGCCTTGGCGTTTCTGGGCCTAGCTGGCTACGCGTCTGCGCGGCAAGAGGGGCCGTTGCCTCCAGCACCGGCGGCACAACCGCCAGCGCAGAGCCCTGCCGGGCAAAATCCGACTGCGACATCGCCACAGGCGCAGCCGTCGACAGGCGCACCGTCTGCGCAACCCGCGGGTTCATCGGCTGGAGCGCCTTCTGCAGAAGCTGGTAACGCAACAGCACCGGCGCTGATTCCGATCTCGCATTCCGCGAATGCAAGAATTGAGGTGCCGGGTGGCACGCACATTCCCCTGGTACTGCACAATGCAATTTCGACTCGGAGTGCGCGGCCCGGGGATCCCGTTTATTTTGAAACTTTATTTCCNNTGAATGCCGTGCCTAGCAATGCGGGCTCCGGCGGCAACGAGACGACAAATAATGAAGGCAAGATCATCGGCGATTCCAACAAGGGCGGCGATATTGGCACCGTAGCAAAGACGACGGGGGCGGGAGCTGGGATTGGGGCTATCGCCGGGGGAGCCAAAGGAGCTGGGATTGGTGCAGGTATTGGAGCCGCGGCGGGGTTGATGGCGGTATTGCTGACTCGCGGGCCCGAAGCGGAACTGCCTCGCGGCTCGACTGTGGAGGCTGTTCTCGATCGTGCAATTCTGCTTGATGCAAACAAAGTTCAATTTACAAGCCCGGGACAAGCCTCGACGCTTGCGGGCCCTCCAAACCGCGAACCATCCCGTAACATTCCTTTCTAGCTTTTGCGTGATTAGGAGTTGGCAGCGTTGCGTTTGGAGTTGCTTACCTGAACATCGCGCTCCGCAAATCGAAGTGGGGAGAAAATTGCGGCGCCAGCGGCCATACTCTTGGTCAGAATCCAATCGCGAGCAATTTTGGCGGTTACGGGAGCGAGAAGGATTCCGTTTCGATAGTGGCCTGTGGCGATGAACACGTTTTCTATATCGGCGGGTCCCAGGATGGGGAGATTATCGGGAGTGGCTGGGCGCAGACCGGCCCACGTCTCCACAATTTCTGCGCCAGAGAGATTCGGTGCGAGCTCGATGGCAGCGTCCAGAATTTTGCGCATTCCACCTGCGGTCACACGTTTGTCAAAGCCAACCTCTTCGAGCGTGCTTCCGGCGACGATTCGTCCGCCGAGACGGGGGACGAGATAGCCGCGTTCCGAGCGCAGGACGCGCTGTAAAATAACTTTGTCGGAATGCAAAGCGAGCATCTGCCCGCGGACCGGGCGAGTCGGCGCGCAGCGTGAAAGCCAGTCGTTTTCGATTGAATTCTCTGCGCCAAGAGTGGAGGAATAACATCCCGCCGCGAGAACAACAAAGTTCGCCGCAATCTCTTCACCCCCCGCAACCAATCCAGTGCACCTCGTAGCCTGATGCAGCAGCGAAGTTACGTGGCAGCCTGAGCGAATTTCAACTTCGCGGTGACGGAGGGCAGCCAGGAGAGCGTCCATGAGCAGGCGGGGTTCGACGGTTGCTTCTCCCGGCAGCCATGCAGCAGCGCGGGCCGCAGGACCGATCGCGTTTTCCATGCGACGCGCATCGTCGAGCGAGACGGGCTCAATGGCGATATCCAATGCCCGGAGCTCAGCGACCATTTTGTCGCGTTCGGCTTCTCCTTGGGGGCCCGGAAAAAGCTGGAGCGCTCCGTCAGAAGCGAAGTGCGTGTGGAGGCCGGAAGCTTCTTCGATAGCGGCGACGAATTTGCGATATAGCTTCAAGCTGTGTTTGGCTAGCGGGACGAGAGGCAGGGCATCGGGGGAGTCTGGGGCGGGAGAGAGCATTCCGGCAGCGGCCCAACTTGCTCCGCGACCGGGCTCTTCGCGGTCCAGAAGGACAACGTTCAGCTTCTCGGCAGCCAGCTCGAATGCAATGGAGCTGCCTATAACTCCGCCGCCGATGATGGCAACGTCAAATACTTTCACACGGCCATATTAGCAGGAATTTTTTGGGAAGCGTGACGTGGCGTAAACCTCGCAGGGAAAATCAAATGTTGTGGCCAGTTACAGAGAATCAACCAATTCGACGGAGAGGACACGAGCCTTTTGGGCGAGGTTTTGCGCGCGGGCCCANNTCGGTTTGCGCGGCGCTGAGTCGTTTGTCGGCAGATTGCTGAAGATTTTTCTGCGCGACGGTGATGTCTTCATCCGTCTTATGGCGATATGCGGCTTGGTCGTTTGGTGACAGCTCGGGCGATATCTGCGGCGCGGGCGTACGCGACTGCTCAGGCGTCTCTGTTGTCTGAGGCTCCGCGGATTGTTTGTGCGGGGGAGGAGCGGGTTTCGAGCGCGTTGGAGTGACGGGCAGAGGAGCCGACTCAGTAGGAAGCGGGGCTGGTGGAGGAGCTTCCGCGACTTCCGGAGGCGCGGCGGTCGTATCCGGAGCGATGTTGGTAATGGGCTTGGAATCCGCAGGCTGCGGAATAGGCGTTGACGCGACGGGCGGAGACGCCTTAACCGTCTTCTCGCATGCGGTAATTGCGAGCGACAACCCGCAAGCCAGAAGAGTGATCAGGCTTGTGACTTTCTTATTGCGGCTGGGCATTTACCTTTTTTCTTCAGCGAAGGGCTGGCTGAAGTCGCGGAGTTTTCCGGCCGTGGCGTCCATGGAGCGAGCCAGCGGCAGTTCGACACGGAAGGTAGTTCCGCGCCCGACCTCCGAATCAAATTCTATCCGACCACTGTGCAACTGCACAAACCGAAATGTATTGGCCAGTCCAATTCCGCTACCTCCCGGCCTGGTGGTAAAGAAGAGCTGAAAAATCTTCTTTTGATCCTCCGGAGAAATTCCTTTGCCGGAATCCGCGACGGCGACAACCGCGGATTCGCCGCTGCGGCGAAGACTCAGGGTGATGCGCCCGCCGGGACTGGTGAAATCGGAAGCGTTTAGCAACAAGTTCAGAACCGCTTGATGGATCAGCTGGCTATCCACGAGTACGAGCGGAAATTCGGTGGGCAAGTCCACCCGAAGTTCTACTCCGGCCCGAGTGATAGCCGGCCGCGCGGCATCCAGAACTTCGTCCAGCAGCGCACGAAGGTCGGTCTCTTCCAATTTAAGCTCTACCGGCTTGGTGAAATTGAGGAAAGTTTTGACGGCACGATCGAGGCGGTCAATTTCGCTGTCCAGCATCTTGACGGCCTGTTGGGCTTCAGGCTCGACGGGCATATTGGCTTTGAGGACTTCCAGCCAGAGGCGCATGGAATTAAGAGGGTTTTTTACTTCGTGAGCAACGCCTGCTGTGACGCGCCCAATCGCAGCAAGGCGCTC
>PKWH01000056.1 GCA_003131985.1 Acidobacteriota bacterium
TCGTGACGTAGATGTGGATAGCGATCCAGCGCGCGCTACCAGGATTAAAGAGCGCAAAGGACGAGCGATAGTAGAAAGCTTCGAAGTTTTTGTCTGTTCAATGTTAGACAGACAAATTTCAATTGGTCAGACAAGATACTGTCTCTGTAATCGTCCAAATTCCATCGTAACGTTCCTTTGAATATGCTGGAGGCGAGATGACAGCGGGAAAACCATGTAAGTCTGCAAAAACGCTTTTTCCGTCAGCACTGCCGCCCGGGAAGAGCATCGATTATTTGCCAGGCAAGACCATTTTCTCACAGGGAGATGAGTGCACTGCCGTGCACTATGTCCGACAAGGTGTAGTGAAACTCGTTCTGGTTTCGAAACGCGGAAGGAGCGGCGTGCTGGGGTTCCTTGGCAGGGGGGATTTCTTCGGCGAAGGCTGCATCGGCGGGCGTGCCAATTACGATACGTCAGCAATTGCGGTAGTGCCCAGCACGGTCCTGGTGATCGATCGGAAGAAGATGATTCAAATAATCGAGAAAGAGCCGCACGTTTGCACGCAGTTCATTAATTACCTGCTATCGCGCAATCACCGTATCGAACAGGATCTGATCGACCATTTATTTAACTCGAGCGAAAAGCGACTGGCGCGCGCACTGTTGTTGCTAACGGAATACGAAAGAGGGAACGAGAACCTCTCGATCATTCAGAGGGTAAACCAGGACACGCTGGCGGAAATGGTGGGCACAACGCGCCCGCGTGTGAATTTCTTCATGAATAAATTCAGGAAATTGAAATACATTCACTACGACCACAACGGCGGATTGAAAATCTATCCATCGTTGTCGAAAATATTGCAATAGAGGGTGCTTTTTCCCGGCTACTTCGCGAAAAGCTTCTCGCGATGCGCTTACTGAGTCGAGCTGGCCTTTTGATCCTTCACCTGGAGCTCATTCACGACTTGCTGAACGTTGGGAACTCCGGCCGCAATTTTTTCCACTAGGGCGCGCTTGGACTGCGAATTCACTTCTCCAGTCAATGTAACCACGCCATTTTTCACGTCGTACTTCACGTCCTTCTTAAATCGGTTCTGAACCAGTGCCGCGTCCAAGTTTTGCTCGATGCCTTTGTCCAGATCGGAATTGACTGTCTTCGCGTCGCTGGCGCCAGGGCCCGGAGGAACCACGGCGATCTCATCGGCAACCACTTGCGAGCCGGCGATGGATTTGGCAATCGATTCAGCCTGTGACTTGGCGCTGTCAGAGGCGACCTGGCCGGTCAAGGTCACTACACCTTTGTCTCTGTCTTGGCTGACCTTGACGTCGCGCAGGTTGGATTGGTCAAGGGATTTTCGGACGCTGTCAGTGACATCCGGAGATTTCCTGGGGCTGTCGGAACATCCGATCAGACATCCGACTGCGGCGATGGTGAGCAATCCTGCGAAGGATTTTGAGTTCATTGTTTCTCCTTAAGATTAGGGCGCATAGAGCCAACCGGCATAACGAGAGAGCGCAATCTGATGCGGCGCGCGGCAACAATGCGCGTGAATCGAGGGGGAATCAATCGGGGACATACCTTAGAAATGTGCGTAACTTTTAGTACCCACGTCGCGCACGACTACATGGAGGCTCGAAATTGTTCGAGAATTCTTGGCTCGCCGGGACGAGACTCAACTCACGCTGAGGGTTTGGCGGTGCGGCGCGGCGAAATGCTAGCGTCTGGATTTTTTACGGGTGGTGCGCTTGCGGCCTTTTGCCCTGGCTGCCCGCTTGGACTTTTTCGCCGGACGCTTTTTCTTGGCGGCTTTAGCGCGCGGGCGGCGCTGACGCGCGGGCGCTTTTGCTTTTCGCCGAGACGGGCTTGATACGGCGTTCACTTTGGCGGCGACGGTACCAAGCGTCGAACCGATGGTGCGGGCAACACTCGTGAGGATATCTTCTTCTTTGGCGAGAAAATCTTCTACTTTTCCGTCCGGCCCGTCAGTCATTGAAAGCTCCTATAAATTCTTGAGGTTCGAAAGCCGCCGTTTGCATCTGCAGGTCCTACTATTTTGGACCAGTCTCCGAGCCGATCTTCGGGACGTCTTCGCCCAGAGCTGTAGCCAAAGCGATTTGGTGGTCTTGTTCGTCCAGGAGGATATCGCGAATATGTTCGGCCATTGAGAATTCACCCAGGGCTTCACATTGACGAACTCGGTCGCGATAGTTACGGATAGTGGTGGTCTCATTCTCAAGATCGAACTTGAGCATGTCCCTAGCCTTTTCGGAAGTGCGAACGGGCTTAGGCTGGGTGGTGGGCATGCCGCCGAGATAGTCAATTTGATTCGAAATGACCAAGGCGTGGGCTAGCTCTTCGGCGGCATGCTTCTCAAGCTCACCAGCGATGTTCATGTATTCTGCGCCCTTCAAAACCTGCGAATAAATCACGTAGGAAATAATAGCCTGGTATTCACGCGCCAGATCTTCATTCAAAAGATCAATTAGCTCTTTCCGCGTCAAGTTCTTAGAACTCGTTGAAGCCGCCTGTTGCTTCATTTCGATCTCCCCGTCGTGGAAGCTCTTGTGCGCCGATTCAGTCCGGCACGATCAGTTTGGCCTCCATTGCAGTGCTTACTTTAGAGGCTCAAGCCTGCAACGTCAAATGGGTGATGTGGGAGCAAGGGATGGTCCCGCAAGCAACCAACCAGTGCGTCGGGGGAGTGGGGCTTCGTTCTTCCTCCCCCGAAGCAACGGGAATTTGATTTATGCGGACGCTTTTTTAGCTTCGCGATAGGCGCGTTGGCCTTCGCCAGCCGCATCTTTCACGTAGTCCGTAGCATCGTCGACGTTCTTCCTTACGTAGTCGGTTGCATCGTCCACGCTCCTCTGAGCGCGGCGAACCCATCTCCGACCTGTAGAGACGGCTCCGTCGAGCGTATCCTGCGCGCCGCCCGCTATCTGATCGCGCGTGTCTTCGCCGGATTGTGGCGCAAACAAAATCCCCAGCGCGGCTCCAACACCGATGCCGATAACGAACGCCGAAGCGGTTTCCTGCCAACGCAGCTTTCTCATAAAGCCTCCATTTATATTGTTTTCTGCAAACTGAAGTACGGCTGAACCTAGTATCGGTCGAATCAGTTCAAACCTTTACACTAAGATTATAGCGTACGGTCGGGTCCGGTCGAACGCCATACAATAAATGACGTAGATTAGGCGGAAGCTTGCAGTAGTACGCCTACCGGCTTATGTGCGCCGAACCACCAAGCATGTGATGTCATCGTGTTGCGGCGCTCCCCCAACAAACTCGTCGAGCTTCCTCATGACGGCGGCGAGGGAGAGCGCGGCCCGCTCCTCCGGGGGTTGCGCCACCAATGCGAGTAACCGGTCTTCTCCAAATTCCTTTCCGTCTTCATCCCGAGCCTCGGTCACGCCATCCGTGTAGATAATCAGAACGTCGCCGATACCCAGGATAGTTCGTCCGGTCTCATATTTTTCATTTAATTCGATACCCAAGGGGATGCTTTCGGACTTCAGTCGTTCAATTGTGCCGTCCTGGTGCCTGAGCATCGGAGGGTTATGGCCAGCGCAAAGATAATTCAAGCCTCCGGTAATGGGATCAAGCTCTGCGAGAAATGCGGTAGTAAACCGGCGGCCGTTCATATTATTGGAGCAGGCTTGCCGGTTCAATCCAACTACGAGATCGGAAAGCGTGCCGCGCGAACCCGCTAGCGCTCTAAGACTGGCCTGAAATGTGGCCATGAGCATGGCTGCTGGAACGCTTTTGCCGGCCACGTCCGCAACTGCGATGAGCAGGGGACCATCGACCGCGCGGCGAAAAGCGTCGTAATAGTCGCCGGCCACGGTTTTGGCAGGCCTCGTTGCAAATGCAATATCGACTCCCGCGACGTCAGGAGGAACGCGCGGGACCAACCATCGCTGGATTTCGCGGGCGATCTCAATGTCTCTCTGCATCGAGATGTGATCGCCGAGAACCATCACCAGCAATAACAAGAGACCAACAAAAGCCAAGAGAAGCTCGACTTCCCTGGTGAAAATCAGAAATTCGAATCCAACCAGGGACAAAACAGCCAGAATGACCGTGAGAAGCAAAAAAATGCGGCGGGGAGGTGACAGTTTTTTCAAAATGCTAGAGCATATTGCCCCGAATATTTTAAAAGGTTGTTTCCAAGATTTTGCCTGATCCTTGCGCTGATCTACATCCTGCCTAAAAGGCCGCGAACTGACTTGCGCCTCGGCTTTAAACTGGCTCCAAAGGTCGTCGATCTCCATGCCCGCGGAAATGCGGCGCCAGCCATCTTGCGAGCGCCAGACGGCACGTCTGATTTGAGATTTAACGTTGTGGGCCGACTGCCTGAGCTTTGCAAGCTTAGGGGCGAGAACTATTCGTAGGTCGCTGCGCAGTTCTGTGGGAGTCGTGTGCACGCTAGCAGCCTACCCTACAACGATGCGCGTACGGATAGGGTGTTTCTCCTATTATCGGTTCAGAAAGAACCTAGCCTTTTTGGGACACCAGCAGTTTGGCGGAGGCAGTAGAAAGTCCAATCGAGTAGAAGCTTCTACCACAGAGAAAAAATTCAATTGCCCAATCGGCAATCCTTAACGTAAGTCATTGAAGGCTAATTAGTTACCGCTCAATTGCCTTGGCCAGCGAAATGCAACTGCAGTATGTTGCTCGCGAGGATCAGCTTAGCTGTGTATTGGCAAGTCCGAGGCGCAAACTCATAATTCAACGCATCCGGGCGATTCAAATTCCGGACGTTTTGAATCTGGCAGAAAGGAAGCAATGGCGACAGCAAGCCCAGCGATAAAACAAACGCTAATGCCCAACTGGGGCGAGCGACTTAAAGCGCTCAAGAACATCCCTCCGGTGATGCGATTCGTGTGGGACGCTGCACCGGCGGTAGTAATGTCTACGTTTTTTTTCCGTCTGGTCGCCGCTCTGATCCCGCTGTCTATCCTGGCCGTCACCAGATTCATCATCGATTCGATCAACCAGCTGCAGAAGTCTCAGACTCCCCTGCCCCATATATTTTGGTGGATGGTGCTTTTGGAATTCGTACTCGCAGGCGTGGCGACATTTATGGCGCGCATCATCGAGTACTGCGACACCAAGTTGGCCGATCGATTCACACGACACATCGGCATTCGGCTAATGAAGCACGCGGCGAAACTTGATCTGATGTCGTATGAGGACCCAGTCTTTTACGACAAATTGGAACGCGCGCGGGTGCAAAGCACGGACCGGGTGCAGATGATTCAAGTGGCCGGGCGCCTGATTCAGGAACTGATCACCACGATCACCCTGGCGGCGGCAATTTTTCTGTTCTCAAAATTACTATTGCTGGCGCTGGTGGTGTGCATCGTTCCCGTATTTCTCGGTGAAACTCATTTTGCTTTCATGAATT
>PKWH01000111.1 GCA_003131985.1 Acidobacteriota bacterium
CCTCGATGTGCTTCTTCAGGTGGCGGGCCACGCGGTTCATCCAGACGATCATGGTTACCACCAGAACGCCCGCCGCGAGCATCAACAACCCTTCAAAACCGTCCTCGCTCACATGCCAGCGTTGCAGCAGCAATGCAGCGGCGATACTGGCCGCCGAGGCAAGAATCACGCCCGCCCACACATAGCCCGTAAGCGCGCGACGCCCGGTTCGATTTAGATAGACGAGGACGATACCGACGACAAGCGCGGCTTCGACGCCTTCACGAAGTGCGACAAGGAGAGCAGATAGCATGAAATTCTAGTTGTAAACGTGTGTCAACTAGCATTCCCAGTGTATCTCACGGCAATGGCAACAGCAAGGGAATCCAGACGTGTTCGCCGCCCTGCGCTTCCCTGTACAATCATATGCGTAGATTCGCGGCGAGCGCTCCGGCCTTGATAACTCAGGCAGGAATGCAACGTCTAATCACTTATGCCATTTGCTCGCAGTACCAGGTCGCTCAAACTCTTTGCAGCTCTGGCTGCCCTCCTGCCCGCTCTTTGCCTGGGTTCTCTTCACGCCACATTTGCCGCTCGCGCGAAGCTGCCGGCCGCTCGACAGCCTCAATCGGACAGCGCCAAACCTGCTCAAACGCAGCAATCGCCACCCGCCAACGCCCCCGATACAACGAACAAACCAACCCCACCAGCCTCGACGAACTCTTCAAGCACTCCGAGCACTCCGCCCGTAAAGGCCGACCTCAAAAAAGCCAAGCAGGCTAACAAGCAGGGTCTTCGCGCGGAGGAGCAAGGTGACTGGCAGGCGGCCTACGAAGCCTATGAAGACGCGGTTAACTTCGCGCCCAACGATACCGATTATTTTTCACACCGGGAAATAGCCAAGAGCCACGTGGTCCAGATGAAAGTCGATTTGGCGGAACGTCACGCGATCTCCGGTGAAATTCCTGCTGCATTGCATGCGCTGCGCGAAGCGCGGGAACTCGATCCCGCCAACAAGGTAATCCGCGATCGATTGACGGAGCTCGCCGCTCTGGATCCCACGCAAGCGAAACAAGTTCTTTCCGGCCCCGAGCCCCCGCGCGAAGTGCATCTGGAACATTCACCCGGAAAGCAAAATTTCCAACTGCGCGGCGACACGCAAGCGGCTTATGAGGAGATAGCGCGAAAGTTCGGCGTAGACGTGGCGTTCGACGTGGATTTGCGCTCGCGGCAGGTGCGCATTGACGCGAATGACCTGGACTTCGCAACCGTAATGCGAATCCTCGGCGAACAAACCCATACTTTTTGGCGCCCGCTAACCAAACACCTCTTTTTTGTGGCCGACGATACAACTCAAAAGCGCAAGGATTACGATGTTTCGATCGTGCGCACCATTTTGTTTTCCGCCACGGAAACTCCGGAGCAGATGACGGAAATCTCGCATCTGGTGCGCGACATTGCAGGAATCACGCGCATCCAGTTGGATACGCGCAGCCGCACTCTTACCATGCGCGCTTCTCCCCAGGCGATTGCCGTAGCCAGCGGAGTAATGGATGACCTCGATCAGCCCGTCGGCGAACTCGTGCTGGAAATAGAAATACTTGAAGTGGATCGCAATTATGCGGAACAGCTTGGTATCTTGCCACCGCAGACTTCCACGGTTTTTCCGATTCCCTCAAACGCCGTGACCGAAGCGGAGTCGGGACTCACTGGACTGATTGCCGTCATTACCCAAATCTTCGGTGGCTCCACGCTGGGAGGTCTTTCGCCGTCTCAACTCGGCGGATTGCTGGGTTCCGGTCAGGTTAATGTGGGCTCGTTGATTCCCCCCATCGTCGCCTTCGGAGGCGGAGCGTCAACGTTTCTGGCCACCCTTCCGGGCGCGGCGGCGAGTTTTTCGGAGATGCTTTCGCTGGTGCGAACTGGCCGCCGGATTTTGCTGCGCGCTCAAGACAACCAACCTGCCACATTCTTCGTGGGTGAACGCTTTCCTGTCTCGCTGGCACAGTATTCCGCGAGCCTGGGAACGTCAGGGGCCTCGGGCGTGAGCATTCCAGGAGTGGGTACCGGAACCTTACCTATCACGACGCTTGCAACGGGAAATGCCCCCGATTTCGTCACAACCGCCGACGTGAACGCCGACGGTTTTCAAGATCTTATCGTCGCGAACTTCACGGATAACACTCTTTCGATTTATCTAGGCAATGGCGATGGAACTTTTCAGAACCCGGTCACCCCCGCGCCCACCACGGGCGCAGGACCCATTTCGATCGCAACCGGCACCTTCAACTCGAAGAACAATACGAATGTGGGCTTGGCTGTAGCCAACCAAACTGACAACACGCTTTCAATTCTGCTTGGCAACGGCGACGGGACCTTCACGGCAGCTACGGGTTCGCCTATCAAGACCGGAAATCATCCGGTGTCGGTCGTCACGGCAACGCTGGTCACAGGCGGACTACTCGATTTGATCGTTGCGAATCAGCAGGACAACACCGTTTCTATCTTCATGGGCAACGGAGACGGCACCTTCGCCGCTCCTGTAAATCTAGCCACGGGCCATGCGCCGACGGGCCTGGTGGTCGCCGATTTCAATAACGATGGCAACTTAGATCTGGCCGTTACCAATCAGACCGATAACTCGGTTTCCGTCTATCTGGGAAAAGGGGATGGAACATTCAACACTCCTATTAGCTATCCGACCGGGCAAGCTCCGGTCTATGTGGCGTCTGCCGACTTCAACGGCGACAACATCCTGGACCTCGCGGTCGCAAATAATGGCGCGGGAACGAGTACCCTTTCCGGCGCCTCTGTTTCAATTCTCCTGGGTGTCGGCAATGGCACCTTCGGCGCAACAACCAACTTCCCTGCGGGCAACGGTCCCACTTCGATCGCGATTGCGGATTTCACCGTGGACGGCTTTCAGGATCTGGCCGTCACGGCGCAGACGGACAATGCCGTAGCTCTTCTCCTCGGCCTTGGCGACGGATCATTTTCATCACCTGTTGAAATCCCCGTCGAGACGAATCCGGTCTCGCTAGCCACTGCCGTATTTACGGACTCCGGACAGCCGGATCTGGCCGTCGCCAACAACGGCTCCAACACCGTATCGGTCATACTTAACTCTGCGGAATTTTCAAGCGCTACCGGCAGTACCGCTTCCACCGGCACTCAGTTTCCCAATGCCGAATACATCGATGTGGGAGTCAAGGTAAAGGCAACACCGCGCATCCATCAAAATGATGAGGTCACGCTGCAGCTTGAATTCACCATCAGCAGCCTCACCGGAACGATTCTTAACAACATACCCGTGGTGGCGAACGAAGAAGTCCATCAGACAGTGCGCGTAAAAACGAATCAGACCGCGGCCTTGGCGGGATTTCGCTCGCCACAATATACGCGCGGGCTGAACGGAACTCCTGGACTGGGAGAGGTACCTGGGGCTGGGCTGTTGGCAGCGTCCGAGGATGTGCAGAAACAAAATACTGAAGTGCTGATACTCATGACCCCGCGAATAGTGGCGCTCGCACCGCGAAAAGATCATCTGATTTACGCGGGTCGCGGCGCTCTCGAAGGTGCGGGCTCGCAGGGACCCACACACCAAGAGCGCCAGGAGCGGCCACGAGGCGCGGCGCAGCCCGAGGTTCCGCCCCAAGCTCAGCCGCAACCAGGGGCTCAACCACAGCCAGCGCCCGAGCCCGGAGCTCAACCCCAGCAACCGTCGCCACAGGCGCAACCGGCTCCGCAGCAACAACCCGAACCACAACCACAGTAGCCGGGAAGCGGCTGGAATTCACCCGTCTGCAATGGTCAAGGCCGAACAAATAATGTCAGGGAATCGCTTCCAGGACTACAACCGGCTGGTAGGTACGTGGCACCACAGGCTCAGCAATGGCGATCAATTGTCCCTGCTGATTAAATACGCGTAATCGAGATGGCTTCCAATCGCCCGAATCGAGCTCTGCGGGAGCTCCCGGAATCGAAGTCGTTTGGCCAGGTTGAATCTGAGCCAACGACAAATTGAACTTTGCCCCGTGCCGTACGCGTTTTTCGACGATAGGCAGTATCGTTGCGCGAGGCAACTCAAGCAACAGACTCTCCAAGCGAATGATGCGTTTTTCCAAACGGCCGGTCTTGCCCTCCTGGTCGAGTTCTGGAAGTTGGCCGGCCTGGTCCAACGTAAACTCGCCGACAGCCGTGCGAGTAATCTCCGCCAGGTGCGCACCGGAGCCCTGCAGTGCTCCGAGTTCGTGTGCCAGAGAACGAATATACGTCCCAGCGCCGCATTCCACCACGAACCGCGCGATGGATCCTTCCACCCCCGTGAGCCTGAATTCGTACACTTCCACTTCCACGGCCTCCAGCTTCACCGGCTTGTTTCTTCGTGCCAGCTCATGAGCAGGCCGTCCGTGAATCTTTTTCGCGGAGAAAGACGGTGGTGTTTGCATGATCTTGCCAAGGAACCGCGCGGCGTATTCTTCCAGTTCTTTCGGATCCAGTGCGGGAGCGGCGTCAGGACCTAGTGCCTCGCCGTCAGCGTCGTAAGTATCAGTAGAAAATCCGAAACGCACCGCGCAGGTGTACCGCTTCCGGCGTCCGCTGTAAAAGCGTGCCAGGCGGGTGGCGCGCCCGAGCGCAAGAACCAGTACGCCGGTTGCGAGCGGATCCAGAGTTCCGAAATGTCCAATGCCGCGGAAACCAACCAGGCGGCGCACCGCTTCCACCACGTCGTGCGAAGTTTTTCCGCGCGGCTTGTCCACCACCAGGATTCCGTCGTATGGCAAAGGCTGAGGCGTTCGGGGCATTTTTAAGGCGCTTCTTCGTTACCTCTTTTTTTAAGGGACGAATTGCGTTTTCAGGTTGCTCGAAGACAAAACAAAAACCGGAACGAATCCGCCTACAAAGTGTCCGGCGGTTTCGCCTTTCTCAGGAGTTGATCGATATGGTGGCCGTACTCTTCCGATTCGTCGAGTAGAAAAATCACTTCCGGCGCTCTCCGGAGCCGGAGGCGTTCCACCAGTTCGTGCCGCACGTAGCCGGAAGCCGCTTTCAACCCTGCTAACGTTTCCGCGCGTTCGCTATCGTCTTCCGCAAGCTGCACGAACACGCGCACGGTGCGCATTCCTGCGCCTAAGCGGACCTCCGTCACCATCACCGGTCCGGCTAGCCGTGGATCTTTCAGCTCTCCCGCGAGCATCAGACTGACTTCGTTCCGAATTTCTTCCGCGATTCGTTCCGAGCGGTGTCCGCCGAGCATTATTCACTGTCCTCGAAATAATCTATTTCCTGCGAGACTAAATCGCGCCCGAGCAATCGCTCCGATTCCGCGGCGACCGCTGCAAGCGATTCTTCCAGATGTTTGCCGTCCCCGGAGATGCTTACTACGCCAATCTTCGACCGCTGCCATAAGTCCTGATGTTCGAGCTCCGCCACCGCAACGTTAAAATGGGCGCGCAATCGGTCTTTCAGGCTGCGCAGGACTTGCCGCTTGTCTTTGAGAGACTGCGCTTCGGCGATGTGAATTTCAAGAGTGAGGAGACCGATCGGCATTTTCGCCCCCGTGAATTCATTCGAAACGGGCGAGTAGAGATTTACCTTGAAACAATTTTGCCGTGCTTACGCGCTTTCCTGCCGCCCTGGACGTTCCTGCCGGCGCGGCCGTTCGCTGGGGGGAGGCATCTCCAGCGCTATGGTCTTCTCCATCTTGAAGCATTCGAGAATGTCTCCCACTTTCACGTCCGCAAAATTCGACACGCCGACGCCGCATTCAAAACCTTGGCGCACTTCGTTGGCATCTTCCTTAAAGCGCTTCAGTGAAGTAATCCGCCCGGTGTAAATCACAATGCCATCGCGCTGCACGCGAACTTCCGCGTCACGCTTCATGATGCCGTCTTGCACCGAACAACCGGCGATGGTTCCCACGCCCTTGACCTTGAATGTGTTGCGCACTTCCGCGCGGCCAAGATAAGTTTCTTTGATCACCGGCGCAAGCAAACCGGACATGGCCTTCCTTAATTCATCCTGCAGCTCGTAAATGATCGTGTAGGGACGAATGTCCACGCCCTCGCGTTGCGCCAGCTCGGAAGCCTTTCGCTCCGGCTTCACATTGAACGCGACGATCACCGCGCCGGAGGTCGATGCCAGAAGAACGTCGCTTTCGTTCACCGCTCCCACGCTCGCGTGAATTACTTTCAGTTTCACTTGATCGGTTGAAAGTTTCGGCAGCATTTCGTTCAGCACTTCCACGGAACCCTGCACGTCCGCCTTCACCACCACGGGAAGTTCTTTCACTTCGCCCACTTTCAACTGCTCGTGCAACTGATCGAGCGTCAAGCGGCCGCTAGCCGATTTCGCCAGCGAAGCTTCGCGCTGCTTACCCTGGCGGTATTCAACGATGTGGCGGGCTTTCGCTTCGTCCGCTACCTGAAATTGATCGCCGGCTTCCGGCACGCTCTGCAATCCAAGAACTTCTACCGGCGTGGATGGACCTGCCTGCTTGATGGCCGCTCCGCGATCGTCAAACATCGCGCGAACCTTTCCGTACACCGCGCCGACTATGAACACATCACCCACATGCAAAGTGCCGTTCTGGACCAGCATCGTTGCCACCGGGCCGCGGCCTTTGTCCACGCGCGATTCCAACACCGTTCCGCTCGCCGGCACATCGGGATCAGCTTTCAACTCACGAAGGTCGCCCACCAGGAGAATCATTTCGAGCAGCTTCGGAATGTTCGTCTTCATTTTGGCCGACACTTCCACCATCACCGTGTCGCCGCCCCACTCTTCGGGCATCAATCCTTTGTCCGAAAGTTGGCGCTTCACGCGTTCCGGCTGTGCGTCCGGCTTGTCGATCTTGTTGATCGCGACCACCATCGGAACCGTGGCTGCACGAGCGTGCGAAATCGCTTCTTCGGTCTGCGGCATGATGCCGTCGTCTGCGCCTACAACTAGTACCACGATGTCCGTCACCTTCGCGCCGCGCGCGCGCATGCGAGTGAACGCTTCATGACCCGGAGTATCGATGAACACGATGCGCTTGCCTTGCACGTGCGCCTCATACGCGCCGATATGCTGCGTAATTCCGCCCGCTTCGCCACCCGCGACGTCGGCCTCTCGAATCACATCGAGCAAGCTGGTCTTGCCGTGGTCCACGTGGCCCATCACGGTGACTACAGGTGCGCGCGGCACTTCGTTACCCGTGCGTTCTTCCTTGATCTTTTCTTCCTGAACCACCTGCTCTTCAAACGTGACCACTTGAACGATTCCGTTGAATGCTTCCGCTAAGTTTGTCGCGGTCGGCACGTCGAGCGCCTGATTGATGCTGGCGAAAACGCCTCGGTCGAGCAGCGTCTTCAACAATTCCTTGGCGCGAATATCCAGCTTCTCGGCCAGTTCGCGAACCGTAATTCCTTCCGTGACGGTGACGGCGCGGGGTTCGCGTTTAACCGGCGGAGCCTGTTCAATCTGTGTGGCGCGTCCAGGGCCTGCGCCTGCACGAGGACGCACAGGATGAAGTTTGCGCTCCCCTTCAGCGTAGCGCTTTTCAATCAGCGGACGCCCACGCGCGGGCGGCTTACGAGCATATAGGGGCTTGCCTGGTTCAGCCTTGGGAATACCCGCCCCCGGTCTTTGGCCTCCTACAGGATCCTGTCCAGGGCGACCGCCGCCACTGCCGGGGCGTTGCGGAAAACGGGATGGCGCTCCGCCTCCTGGCCGAGGAGCGCCGGGGCGACCTTGTCCCGGGGCACTTCCAGGCCGAGCCTGCCCGGGAGCGGAGGGGCGAAATCCTTGCGACGGTCGACCTTGGCTCGCGCCTGACGGAGCTCCAGAGCTCGCCGGATATCTTTGGCCGGATGTCGGCGCACCAGTTTGTCTGTATCCACCGGGTGCGGCAGATGGACGGAGACCGGGCGCACCACCCTGCCCGGGAGTTGCGCCGGGAGCTACAGGGCGTGAAGGAACAGTAGACTGAGGTCCCGGTGTAGCTGCAATGCCAGGCTTGGCAGCACGAGTTGCAGGCGGAGCCGATGCGGTGGCCGGGGCAACGCCTGGTTTTACCGCTGCTGGCGTTGCTTTCGCGGTTGGATGAATCGCAGCAGGCGCGGTAGCGGGTGCGGCGCTGCTAGCCGGACGCGCTTGCGCGGCTCCGGCCGGAACAGGCGTTGGACGCGCCGCAGGAGCCGTTGCTGCTGCAATCGAGGTAGCCGGTTGCGCAGGGGCAGCCGGGCGCGACGGCTTCGATTTCGCCGCTGCAGCCTTTACCTTCTCGGCTTCAGCCGCAGCTTCCTGCGCGGCCAAGCCCAGGAAATGCTTCCGCACGAGCTCGGCATGGGAATTGTCGATCGAGCTCGAGTGCGTCTTCTTCTCGCTGACGCCAACTTCCGGCAAGTACTCGATCAGGACCTTCGCCTTGATCTCGAGTTCCCTGGCCAGCTCATTGATTCGGACTTGATTAGGATCTGCCATCAGCCTCTTTCGCTACAATCTTCGCTGAAATCTACTTCTCTGCGCCACCTTCTGTTTCGCTGCTTTCAACCGAACCACGCGAGGTTTCTTCGCCCGGAAGTTCTCTGGTGTCCGCCGTGCCCGGCGAATGTAACGGCTCCTCGTCGCGCACACTTGTTCCCTCGGTCGCTTCCGGAGCTTCGCCGGCATCCGGCGCCTCCGACGATTCCTGTTCCTCGCCTACTTCGGCCTTTTCAGATGCTTCGCCCACCTCAGGAGTATCTTGCGCCGCAACTGCTCCCTCCGGCGCCACTTCGGCTGCTTCCACTTGCTCCACGGGGCCGGCAGCCGCCTGCGTTTCCAGCATTTCGAAGTAAGCCGCTACGGACTGGTGAATCTTTTCCACCATCTTCTCGCCGATGCCCGGAATTTCCACCAGCTGCTCCGGCGTCATGTCCGCCAGCTTCTCGATAGAAGTGATTCCTGCAGACTCGAGTTTCTCGATCGTCTTCGGACCCACTCCCGCCAATTCAGTAAGCGGCGTTCCGGGAGCTGTAAGCGCGGCCATCTGCGCTTCGATCTCCCGGCGCTTCTCTTCCTCGCTCTTGATGTCGATATTCCAGCCGATCAATTTGCTGGCGAGCCGCACATTCTGGCCCTTCTTGCCGATAGCGAGCGAAAGCTGTGTGTCTTCGACGATCACTTCAAGTCTTTTTTCTTCCGGATCGACCACCTGCACGCGAGTAACTTTTGCCGGACTCAACGCCTTTTGCGCGAACGCGATGGTCTCTTCGTTATAAGGAATAATGTCGATCTTCTCGCCGCGCAGCTCCCGAATGATCGACTGCACGCGCATTCCCTTCATACCCACGCAAGCGCCGACAGGGTCCACGTCCTTGTCGCGGCTCTCGACCGCAATCTTCGTGCGCTCGCCGGCTTCGCGCGCAACCGCACGGATTTGCACTGTGCCGTCATAAATCTCCGGCACTTCCATTTCAAATAGCCGCTGCACCAGGGCAGGATCGGCGCGCGACACAACCACTTGCGGCCCTTTCGCTGCGCGCTCCACCGCGCGAATCGTCACGCGCAGCCGGTCGCCAACGTTGTACGCTTCCAAACGTGATTGCTCGCGTTTCGGGAGCCGCGCTTCCGTGCGCCCCAGATCCACAACGATGTCCGGACCTTCCATGCGCTTCACAACGCTATTGATCAGCTCGCCGACGCGCGTGTGGAATTCGTTGTAAATCGTATCGCGCTCGGCCTCGCGCACTTTCTGCAGAATCACTTGCTTGGCCGTCTGCGCAGCAATTCTTCCCAGGACGTCCGTCGGTTTCGTTTCGATCACTTCGCCGCCCACCTCGATTTCAGGCTGGCGCTTTTTGGCATCTCCCAGCGAGATTTCGCGCAACGGGTCGGTAACTTCTTCCACCACTGTGTGAACAGAAAACACATCTACCTGGCCGGATTCTGGATTGAACTTCGAGCGGATATCTTCCTCAGTACGGTAATATTTCCGCGCCGCGACCACCATCGCATCCTCAATGGCTGCGACAATGATCTCGGGTTCAATGTGTTTCTCCCGGCTGATCTGCTCGATTGTCTGGTACAGCAGACTCGCCATTTGAGTTTCTCCCGAACATCAGTTCCAAGATATTTAGTTCCATGTCTC
>PKWH01000220.1 GCA_003131985.1 Acidobacteriota bacterium
CAACATCGTTCCCGCCGTGTCCTTGGTTTCTACCGCGAGCGACATGGCTCACTTCATGATCGCGGAATTACAGCTCGGCCGTTACGGCATGCAAAGAATTTTGACCGAAGATTCCGTGCAGCAGATGTTCGCGCGCCAATACACGAACGACGCGCGCCTGCCCGGCACCGCGTACGCATATTGGGAAGAGTTTCCCAACGGAATTCGCGCGCTCCGTCAGGACGGCGACTGGATGGGCGCAGTCAGCACGATTTATTTGCTGCCTGCGAAGAACGCCGGCATTTTCGTCGCGCTGAATACAGGAGACCAGCGGCTGATCAACGATCTCGTCCGCCAATTCGTGGACCGCTTTTTCCCCGCGNNTCCGATCCGCCGGGGCGTTTTGCCGGAAGCTATCGCCTGAATCGCTACGCGCACCAGACCATCGAAAAACTCGGCACGCTCCTCCGCGAATGGGAAGTGTTTCCCGACGCCGACGGTGCGATTACTCTGCAGAATCCGAATATCGGCCTCAGGACTTATGTCCCAGCCGGCCCACTCCTGTTTCGGCGCGAAGGCGAAAAAGACGAAATAGCCTTCCGTCAGGATGACCACGGGCAAATCGACCGCCTCTTCGTCGGCAGGTACGTCCTGGAAAAACTCCCGTGGTATGAACGCGCCATGGTGCAGAAAGCGTTCTTTGTGTTTTTCGGCTGCGTCTTCGGCTGCGCGGTTCTCGTGGGCCTCGTAGCCTGGATCAGGAAGGGAAGAGGCACGTCGGCCGCGCTTTCCGATAAAAAAGATAAGGCGGTGGCTAGACTTCGACGGTGGACTGCGGGAGTCGCCGCCGCAAATTTATTCTTTCTCGCCGGAATGTTCCTGGCATTCCTGAACAAAGTCGCCATGGCCTTCGGCCTGCCGTTCTACGTGAAGCTGTTGTTGTGCATTCCGCTGATTACGACCGCCGCAACGCTCGTAATTCTCTGGCAAGTGTCGATGGCCTGGCGCAATCAAGCAGGGACCGCGCCCTCGCGCGCCTTTTATTCTCTGGTCGCCTTCGCCGCCGTCGCCTTCGTCCCATTCCTAGCCTATTGGAACCTCCTCGGCTTCCACTACTGAGCCCATGGAACTCAATAGCCAACAACTCGAACCGTTCGCGCCGATTAAACATCTTGACATACATACTACTCTGTATTACTATGACTCTGTGCTAGAGTTTATCCAGTCGCGAGTCTTCACGAGGCGGTTGGACCTTCTGGCAAGAGAGCACGCCGATGACGTGCTCGCGAATATCGAGAATGATTTGCTGCAAAACCCGGAGAGAGGTGATCTGATCCAAGGCACCGGCGGAATCCGGAAATCCCGCGCCGCCGATCCATCCCGCGGGAAGGGCAAGCGCGGTGGGTTTCGCTACATGTATTACTACATCGAGCAGGACGGCCAGATTCTCTTGTTGATGATTTTCAGCAAGAACGAGCAGGACAATTTAACCGCTGCGCAAAAGAAATGGTTGAGGGAACATCGGGAGGAGTTATGAAGGATGCATTGTTTGCTGAATTGCAAGAAGCTGTTCGGGACGTAGCCGCGTATCGACGCGGCGGACGAAGGGATCTGAGGGTTTCGCGTTTCATGGCAACTCCGAAACCGCTCAAGCCCGTTGAGATCCGCAGGATCCGAAAGCAGCTTGGAATCAGCCAGCCCATGTTCGCTAGATATCTCGGGACAAGCGTGGCTTGCGTACGAAGTTGGGAGCAAGGCTCGCGGCGTCCTCAGAGCACAGCGCTGCGGTTGCTCTGCCTCGCGAGGAAGAATCCGGCGATTCTTCTCGAAACGGAAGCTTAAGCTATGGATGCGAAGCGAAATGAACTGTATGCTATGGAAAGGGAACGCGACGGCGTTCAATTCGAAAGCAAACTGAGGAGAAGACATTGCACAATTATTCAGTGAAGTTTTCATACGAAGACCGGGCCAATGGCCCGACGCACGTGGAAGTAAAACAGGAAGGCTCAACCATCCCCGTCTCCGTGTCGAAAGCCCTGCGCGCTTTCTTCAAAGGCTTGGACCGCAAACAGCGCTTTGACGCCAACAAGGGATTGACGATCTCCTGCAGCCGCGAGGCGTCCGCCGGCGAATAAACGCCAGCGGCGTAGAGCGGCCGGAACCGTGGCGAAGCCGAATCCATCTCCTCAAGAGACCGATGACTCGGACGGGATAAACTGCCCGAGGTGCGGCGCGCCCTTGGTGCTTCGGCCAGTCCCCGGCGCGAAGCAATTCCCTCGCCGCCTGGAGTGCCCCCAGCACGGATGGACCGCGGAGGTCCCGCGCCCCATCCGCATGCGCTTCCACAAAGATCGCCCCGACTGGTAACCCGGGTAAATACTCGCGACTCGTCTTCCCCTTGTGGCTGCGCCCCCAGCGCAGCTAAATCCAGTCCGCACCCTTCGCGACGGGTCGGCAGCCACAAGGGAATCCTGCCTTATTTACTTCTTGCCGCCAGTAACGTGCCCGCGGCCATCTCGCTCTTCGTTGCCTTTGAAGTGCGCAGCATCAACCCGCTTCGACTCCACGGCTTTCTCGCCGGCCTTTGGCATTGGGCCTTTATAACCGTGCTCCGGATGGAAACGGTTGTTAACGTGGCCACGGAAGTTGTCAGAGCCATGAAACCACGGGCCGGCGCCAACGAAGACGCCGCCGGTAAACCATTCCGGGCCGTAGTAACCAGAGGGCGCACAAGCGTAAGGGGCAACGTCATAGTAGCCATAGGGGCATATGGGCTCTACTCCCACGCTGACGGCAACCTGAGCCGCCGCTTTCGGGGCGGTTGCCGCGAAACAGAACCCCGCAACAGCAACTAACAGCAGAAATCTAAGTCCGCGCATAAATTCACCTCGCCTTTGTTGTTCGATATTCCGAACAACACAATTACAGCGCGAGCATAAAACCGCGCGGTGCAAGTTTCCATCCGAGAGGAACTTTAATTAACGGCGGAATTCACTGTAGGAAATACCGGTCAAAAAATGGCAGTCGTTGGCGCCGAAGAGTTCGAGCGAAAAGGAAAAGAGCCGCATCGCGCTCAAGACGACGGATGAATGCCATACGTCAGGCGCAGGAGGCTTGCGACTTTTCCGGATAGTCTAGTTTGGCGTACCAGTTCGGGCGGCCCTGAGGAGTCAGGTCGAGCATGTTCCAGAGGGACCAGAGCAGGTCGAGGCCGCGCTCGTTGACGTCGGCGGCGAGCTTGGGGTGCGCGCTGTAAAAGTGGCGAAGAGTGCCGTCCGCGTCGCGAGTGAATATGGAGATTTCGGAGTCCTGGTTGCCTTCGCGGCCTTCGCTGCCGAGATCGTATTTGAACGTGCTCGATCCGGCACTGAGGAGGCGGAGTTTGTCCCATCCGCGCGTGCGAGCATGTGCGCGCAACGCCGCGAGATCGGCGGCGGCTACGATGGCGAGGTCAACGTTCTGGGCAAGGTGGACGGCGTTGCCGTTGAAGCCGTCAATCAGGCCGGTACACATGGGGCAGGGCTTGGTCTGGCGTTTTCCGTACATGAGGTGATAGACAATCAGCGCGCGGCCTGGGGCAGAGAAGAGTTCGCTCAGGCGAACGGTGCGGATCGGAGTGTCGCCGGCGGCCAGATCCGCGGGGCCTTCTTCGAACGTGTAGTCTTGGACGGTGACGCCTTGCGGGAGTGCGCGGCGGAGCGCGGCGACTTTTTCGCGCTGGCGCATCAGGTAGAGTTCGGCGAGGCGGAGTTCTTCGCGTTTTTTCAGGTAGTCGGCGGATTCGTGCGGCAGATTGGTTTGGGGCAGGGTGGATTTGATAATTTCGAAGGACATTGGAGGGTACCTCCGTTATTCAAGTTAGCACGAGCGGAGAGGGCTTTGGAAGTGGGGGTACAGCGGCACCCGCCGCTACTGAGAACGGGGAGTAAAAAATGCTACTTCGAAATCCCACTCTCTTTTGGCATTCGCGAGTTGGGGGATGTTCGGCATGGCACCGAAGTCTGCAGTTTTCAAGTATTTCTTTGCCGTTTCGGCCAGGGCCTTATCTCCGGACCGAACATTGATGTGGTTGACGCGACCATCCCGGTCAACTTCAATTTTCAATTGCACGACAGCGTCTATTCCCGATCCTTTCTGATCTTTTCGATAAGCCGCGCCTTGGACAATCATGCCATCTATGACCGCAGGGGGCAGCGACATCGGACCGCGGAAAGCAGACAAACCTTCCGTCCAGAATGGATAGGTTCCACCCACGAAGCGGAATCGGCCGTCGATATAGATGAATGAATTAACCGAAGAGGGAGGGCCGTGTTGTGGATTGTCGGAGATTGAAGTAAATCGATAATTTTCGATCTTGAGCGCGTCTTTTGGCCTGGCGAGAAGAGACTCAAAACCGGAATCTCTTAAGGGCGGAGGCAGCTCAGACGGTTCCACTCCAAGTGCAAAATCGTCGAATTTTGCGAAATTGCCCATGACCCAAGACATGTGAGATTGATAACCGGAAATCGTCTTTACATAGTCCTGCACCAGTTTCGCCGCAAAGCGCGTATCGAAATTGGTGGTAAACCAAGTGTCGGCATTCGGGATTCCCAAAGAGTCTAATTCCGCCTGAAGCGCTATCCGGTCATTGGAACGTGCAACTCGGATAAGGTCGGCGAACTGTGACTGTAGTCCTGCGGCGGCATCTGGGTACGTCTTTCCAGCAACAGGGATTTGCGCGTTCGCTGGGACGATCGTGAATCCGAGCGCGCAAATCACGATTAGCGAGAAGAATCCGAACCTGCGCTTGAGCGGCATTGTCGCCTCCGCCGAACGGCGCGTAGTTTATCATTAGTCTATGTATGCGCAGCGTCGCTGATGGTTATTGTTTGCTTGGTGTTCGGCACAAGAATGGCGAAACGCAACTTCTTCGCGGAGGTGGTGTTTAACCTGATAGACGCGAAGGAAGGCAATCCGGAGCGTCTGGCGGCAGGAAGACACAGAAAGGACTTACGGGCTCAGAAGGGGCCCAAAAATGAAATATTTTATAATGTTGGCGTTGCTTGGTACTTGTTTAGTAGGGGCACCTAACGCGAAGGCGCAAGTGGCGGTTGGAGTGGGAGTCGGGCCGGGGTATGGAGCGCCGGTGTGCGCGTATGGCTACTATGGATATTATCCGTATGCGTGCGCGCCTTACGGGTACTACGGGCCTAGTTGGTTCAACGGTGGGTTGTTTATCGGAGCGGGCCCGTGGTTCCGCGGCGGGTTTGGATTCAGGCCGGGATTCGGATTCGGGCGACCCGGATTTGGTCGACCTGGATTCGGTGGACGTCCGGGATTCGGCGGCAGACCGGGATTTGGCGGTCGGCCGGGAATCGGCGTACGTGGATCGGCAGGCGGTGGATTCCACGGGAATGTTTCACGCGGAGGTAACTTCCACAGCGGCGGATCTCATGGCGGCGGTGGCTTCCACGGCGGCGGCGGTTCGCACGGTGGAGGTGGTTCGCACGGCGGTGGACACGGGGGCGGACACAGGTAAGATTCAACAATAACGAAAGATTCGAACGGCCGGCAGCGGGTGCTGTCGGCCGTTTTTTATTTTGGAAACGCGATTAGGGCTGGGGGGCGAAAGAGCGGAGGCGTGCGACCTGCGCGGCGTCTAGCTTCTGGATTAGGGCGGTGACGAGATCGACCATGCGGTCGAAATCGGCGCGGTTAATGATGCCGTTGTGCGCATGGGTGTAGCGCGAGGGCACGACGAGATTCACGGTGGGAACGCCGCCGTTGCTCTTCTGAATGGAAGATGAATCGTCGCCGTAACCGGTGATCAAGTCGAATTGCAGCGGAATGGAATTGGCCGCAGCCGTATCTTTGACGAAGGCGACGAATTTGCGATTCGGCAACTCGCTCGAATCGTAGAGGAAAAGGCCCGGGCCGGCACCGAGCGCTTCCTGAGCTTCCTCGGGGTGAACGCCGGGGACGTCTTTCACAATGCCGACTTCGAGCGAGATGCCGACGTCGGGCTTGATGACGTCGGAAGAGGCAATCGCGCCGCGCGTGCCGATTTCTTCCTGGACCGTGGCGGCGTAGAAAACCTGATTGGGATGAGCGGCGTGCGCCAGGCGCTGTGCGACTTGGATCATCACGGCGCAGCCAATGCGGTCGTCCCAGGCTTTGGCGAGATAGTTCTGCGTGCCATTCATAATTTCGAAGGGAGAATCGGGAACGACGGGATCGCCGGGTTCGACTCCCATAGCGCGCACGTCCGCGGCGGAGCTCGCGCCGACGTCGAGATAAAGCGAGTCGCGAGGGAAGACGCGGGTGCGATCCTCGGTGGGAGCGATGTGGATATCGCGAATGCCGGTGACGGCGCGCACGGGGCCTTTCGAACCGATGATCCACCAGCGCTGGTCGACGAGGGCCTGGTCGAACCAGCCGCCGAGCATTTGCATGGAGAGAAACCCGTCGGGCGTGACGCGACGAATCATGCCGCCGAGCTCGTCCATGTGAGCATCGAGCATGATGCGCGGGCCGGTAGCGCCTTGCTGGGCGATGACGGAGCCTAGGCCGTCGTAGGTGATTTTATCGGCGTACGGTTTCAGCTCGCCGACCATGATTTTGGCGACGGGTTCTTCGAAGCCAGAAGGGCCTGGAGCGTTGGTAAGCTTTTCGAGGAGTTGGATAGTTGCGTCTTGCTGCGGGGAGCTTTGCGGCGAGCGATCCTGAGCGAGCACAGAGAGCGATGCCGCGAAAATTATTGCGATGCCCGCGGATAAAGACGAAATGGGGTGCTTCGTCATTTTTAGCCTCCCAACCCGCGGATTATATGCCAGCGGCCGCCTACACGTTACATTTCTCGGAAAATGTTCAGAGCAGTTTTACCGATGGAAACATTTGCATGGCTGCGTTAGCGTGAGGAATGCGCGACGTTAGGCACGATGGTTCAAAGTGGTCGAACTCAGAAGAAGATCGCATCGAGATTTCTGGCTATGACCCGGGTTGGAGCGCGGAGTACGAAACTGAATCGAACAAAATAAGCGCCGAGCTTGGTTCCAATCTACTACTCGAGATTCACCACATTGGCAGCACGGCGATCCCCGGAATGGCGGCAAAACCGATCATCGACATTCTGTTAATAGTTCACGAGTGGTCCGAACGGGCGCGAGTCATTCAAGCGTTACAAAAGCTTGGGTACGTTTATTGGGCGGAGAATCCGGAGCCGGGACGGATGTTTTTCGTCAAGGGGATGCCGCCGTTTGGGGCGCGGAGGACACATCACGTTCACGTCTTTGACGACGTGGCGGAGCGAAAACGCAGGATATTCTTCAGAGATTACTTGCGGCTACACGCCGATACTGCGCGAGAGTATATGGAATTGAAGCGACGGTTGGCAGAGCAGTTCTCGAACGACAGAGACGCGTATACGCGGGGCAAAGACGAATTCATCGGGCGAATTTGCGCGGGGATGAAGAATTAGACATTGGCAGACCACTGAAATCAGCGCGACGATTCGGCGGGCGCAGCCCCACAACAACATTCGGGACGCGAAGAACGCACACGCTCCCGCGCCCCTACGGGATATTGCTACGGCAAGACATGTCCGGGCCACCAAGAAAGTCAAAAGAGCCGGTGGGGCGCCGGCGCTACGAAAAGCGGTCAACGCCGGACGGAGAGGACTGGGTTCCGGCAACGGGCGCAGCATCCTGACTGCGATGCGCGGGGCTTCCCTCACATCGCCAGATGGCGTCGCGTGAGGACGAGCGTGGCGGCTCAGAAATGCAACGGCANNGGCGGCCGCTACAAACGCAAAGAAATGCAAGAGCAGGACGCCGGCGCTACGAAAGGCGGGGCTTGCCGGACGGGGAGGGCAAGGTGAGGTTTCAGCGGGCACAGCATGCTGTGCCCCTACGAAACGGCGCCGCGAGTGCGGGTATGCCACCTCCAGAGGACGCGGAGCGTGACGGCTCAGAAATGCAACGGGCACGACGCCCGCCTGAAGGCGACCGCTACAAAGGCAAAGAGAAATGCAACGGCAACATGCCCGCCTGATGGTGGCCGCTACAAACGCAAGGAGAAATGCAACGGCAAGATGCCGGGCTGAAGCCCGGCGCTACGAAGGCAAAACGCTCTTAGTTTCCGATGACGAAGAGTTGGCCGTTGTTTTGGGTGTAGAGCTTGCCGTCGGGGCCGATGGAGATGGGGGTATAAGCTGCGCCGATGGCGGAGTTGAGGAACATCTTTCCGCTTGGGGCGGTGAAAATGCCGGAGTGAGCTTGCGGCAGTTCGTACACGTTGCCGTCCTCGCTGTTGACGTAGACGTTGCCGAGCATGTCGATCGCGGGCATGTTGATGCACCACTCGTAGCCGTTGGGATGATTGGCGTCGATGGTGGTGCTTTGGAACTGCCATTCGATGTTCAGGTTCGCGTCGAGCTGCGTGATGTAATACGGGCCGGCGGGCGTCGCGGTGTCGCAGACCGGGCTGCCACCGTTGCAATAGGACGTTGAGGGATAATGATTGTCCTTGATCACGACGGAGAAAGTATTGTCGTGAACCCAGACTCCGGGCGTGGAATCCCATCCGAATCCGTAGGCGCCGACATAATTTCCCAGCGAGTCGAAGCGGAAAAGATGGCCTCGCGAAAAGTTATAATTATCGAGCGAGCCGAAAACGACGGAGGCGTCAGGCAAAACTGTAGGGGAAGACGAAGCTTGGTCGATGACCATGCCGGATCCTGGCGTGTTTGTTGTGGGATCGACTCCGACAGTGGTGCCGAAGAGGCAGGAGTTAGGCTCGTTGGTGATGCCCTGTGCAGCGATCGGCAAGAGGACGCCGCATCCGTCTGACAGACGGCTTTGAAGCGAAGCCTGCCACTTGGGGGAGAGGTTAGCAGTATTTACGGCGAGCAAGTAACTCACCATGTTATCGAAGTGCGCGCGGCTGACGGTGTAAACGGTGGAGCCATCCGCCGATACTGCCGGTGCCACGTTGATTCCAGGGCGCTGCGAACCACACGCGGACGGGAAAAACGGGGCCACCGCCGTGGGGCTTGGCGGCCAAGGAAACGCGGGTTGCGGATTTTGGTTTGCGAAAGTTCCGGGACAGGTGAGTGACGTTCCGGCAGGTGCGCCGGGATTAATCGAAGCAAACGTCGCGGTGATGAAGGAATCGTCCGGCGCAATTTTTACCAGCCAGGCGCCAGCGACGTCGTTCTGATCCCACGGATTGGCGGTGATGTTGAGCTGAATCACGTTGTAATAAATGTTGCCAGTCGCGTCGGCGGTGAGCGGGCCGGCGACGAAAGTGTTCGCCGGAGTGACGGTGGCATTCGCGGTGAAAGGATTGATGAGCGAAGCGGAAATTCCGGTGTTTTTGTCCACTTTCCACACGGTGCCGGAAGCGCCTGGAACGTAGAGGAAATTGTTCGCGTCCACGGGATGAAAAACGGGTTCCCAACCCTCCAGCCCGGCGAAACCGTTATTGAAATCCGTGGCGTTTGGTTCCGGAACCCAATCGGTGCCGAAATTCCATGCTTCAACCAGTTGATTGTTGACCCAGCTAAATCGCGACTCGGTCCATTCCATGCTGTTCCAGGTGTTGGGGCCGCAAGCTGCGCCGCTGGTCCACTGGCCGGCGGGATTGCAGGAGTTGTAATTGCCTTTCTTCATCACCATGTAGGTGTCAGTTCCGTCGACGATNNTCCTGCTCGACGAACGGATCGTACACAATGTTCGCGAGAGTGTTGTTCAAACTCTGGCCGGTGGCGGCGACCATTCCGCTGTGCTGCGGGTTCGCCCCCCACTGCGGCCAAAATGGCGCGTTCGACGCGTTCTGCGAGCCAACCGTAAAGGTCACGGTGACAACCGCGGGCGAGCCTGGAACTCCGGGATCGGTTACGGTGATGTGTCCGGTGTAAGTGCCCGCGGCCAGATTTTCAGTGGCGGCGAATATTTGCATCGTTTCCGGAGCGGTGCCATTTATGGGTGCGACGGTTAGCCATCGCTGATCGGACGTAACAGTAAAGTTGAGCGTGCCGGCGCCGGTATTGGTGACGTTGACGGAAGCGTCCGGGGGATTGAATGGGCTACCCTGCACGGCGGAGAAGGGGACGGCGTTCGACGAGAGAGTCAAAATGGGGGAAGGGGCTTTCATGTGGCTGCTCCCGCCACAAGCGCCGAACATGGATGCAATTAAAGAGAGGATTGCGACGATTGTTGCGCGCTTAGAAAAAGCTCCAGAACGAAACGGCCCCAAGATCCGATTCATGATTTTCTCCGCGCATCGCCTGATGCGGAATGGTATCGCTGGGTGCGTACGTTACTATGGCAGAGAATTGCGGGGACGTGAATCTATTGGCATGGTTCGCAAACGACAATCGCGATGACGATTCGGCGGGCGCAGCCGCGCATGCTGGACGCAAAAGGCGCGCATGCTTCTGCGCCGCTACAAAAGAAAGAGGCAGCTTCCCGTTGGGTACTGAGATATGGGCGCTCGTAGATGCCGGAAAGAATCGGGGAATGTGTTGTAGGGCGGCTTGACACTCAATTAGAATGCCGCTGTGATGTGTTAAGTATTGGTGCAAGTGGTATCCCGGAGAGCGCACTTCCATGACGACTTCCATCTCTCCTTCGGAGAGCGGCAAAGCATCCAGTCATCTGGCGAACGAGCGGACATTTCTTGCTTGGATTCGCACGAGTATCAGCATCATCGTGTTTGGATTTGTGGTGGCGAAGTTCGGGATTACGCTGCGCGAATTCCTGCGCGTCCAGGGAGCCACCGTGCGCGAAAGCGGCGAGTCTCTGTTTATCGGCGTGGGATTTATAGCGATGGGGATTTTTATGGCGCTGGCGGCTTGGTTCCGATACCAGTCAACCATGCACCGTATAGAGACGGGAGATTTCAAGCCGGCTGGCGCGATTGTTACGGTGTTGACGGTCGTTGCCGCGGTATTCGGGATTATTTTGGCGGTGTATTTGATTTACACGGCGCGGGCGCTTTAGCGGCAGTTGCGAGATTCCTCGGAGGGCGACGAGATGCGAGACGCAGAAAACGCGGATGCTTCCGCGCTCCTACGGAGTCGAGGAAATTGTTGGGCTTCGCCGAACGAGCGAGTAAATCACGCCTCTAAATTATTCTTTTCCCGCGAAATCAGATGCCCGCTTCCTGGCTGAAAAACTGGTAATCCTCGCGCCAGCCGCCTTGGCCCTGGCCGATGGATTTGTAATCCTCGATGAACTCGATTGCGCGAATGTATTTCACCATAGTGAAGCCGAGCTGAGTCTCCACGCGAAGACGAAGCGGCGCACCGTAGAGGATTGGCAGCGGCTGGCCGTTCATTTCGTAAGCCAGGATCGTTTGCGGATCGTTGGCTAACTCGAGCCGAATTGTGCCGTAGAAATATCCGGGACCCTGCGCGTGCAGCTCAGATGTGGATTTATTATCGAGCGCGTAAAAAAGAATGTAGCGAGCGGAGGGAAGCGGCTTACACATTTCCACGATGCGATGCAGCGACACGCCGGCCCATTCCGCAACGCCCGACCAGCCCTGGATGCAATTATGTTTGGTGATTTGAGTTTGCTTGGGCATGGCGCGGAGGTCTTTCAACGTCAGGTGGAGAGGTGTGGCGACCAAGCCGCCCACTTCCAGCGTGTAGTGTGCGAAATTATCGCGCGCCATCGCGAGATAGGATTCCTCCGCCGGAGGGCGGCCGTTGACCCAGAAGTAAGGCGAGATATCCGCAGGGGAATAATGCTGCGCGGAAATTTGATAGCCGAACAGGAGCTTGCGCAGCGCTTCCGTCGTGGATTGGGTGCGTCGTTGAACGAAGCGCGGAATGCGACGCGAGCAGATGGTGGTGACGATGTGGATGATGATTATCCCCGTGAGACCGGCGAGCCAGACCGCGAGAGCCGGGTTCAATTCTGGATCGTGCGTCTGGCCTAGAACAATCATGGCGAGTTCCGTGCGGAAACCGTGCAGAGCCACGATGGTGACGTGTCCCAGGAAGAATATGATGAACGAGCAAAGCGCCAGGAAATGCAGGCTGCGGGCGCTTTGGCGTCCGTGAAAGATTTTGATGTACCACGGGAAACGAGCGGCAATGGCTGGCGACATCGCGATTCCCGTTGCGATGCTGAGGGGCGCAAGCAGGAAAATGACGGCTGCATAGCTCAACTGCTGCAATCCGTTGTACGCGCCCGGCGTTTCCACGACGTGAAAGGTTAGGTAGCTGAGCATAGCGTGCCATGCGTCCGGGAAGATTTGCCAGGAAGTGGGAATCAGGCGGCGCCACTCGGGCGTGACGAAAAGCATCACGATGTAGGTCAAGCCTGTCAGCAACCACGCGGAATCTGCAAGGAAATGCCAGTCGCGCCCGAGCCCGAGATTTTCGTGGCCGGGCAGGGCAATCGCGGACGGGAAAGAAGTCTCCTCATCGCTGGCCGTCCAGAGTTTGTCTTTGGGTCTTATTTTCTTGGTGAACTTCAGCCACTCGCTTCCCGGCGTGCAGTGATCGTTCCAGTAAAGTCTCGGATGAGCACTCAGGATTTCGAGACCACTGCGAACAAGAAGCGAGAGGAGGAGAAAATTAAAAAAGTGTGCCGCACGGAGCCACAACGGAAAGTCCAGAACCTTCACTGGACACGCTCTCGAATCCGAGTCATTAGATTCCCCTGCAATGCCTCCCAGGAGCCGACAGTTATGAATCATACGCCGTTGCCCGGCGACCCTGTGCGTGAATCTTTGGCCGCGTGCCTCGGCGAAGGCACAGATGAGAGGGCAAACCTTATGGGGTTTCGGGGAGGGTGTAGTCGAAGGAGTAGGAATGCTTGCCG
>PKWH01000128.1:0-3072 GCA_003131985.1 Acidobacteriota bacterium
AAAGTGGGGTCGCTCCCGCCCGTTTTGGTGTTTTTTTCCACGGTGACTTTTGTTTGCATCTCTCCGCTATCTCCTGCGCTTCAAAGAAATTGCTTGCACCAGAGCCTGAAGAACTTGCAGAAGACGAACCTGAAGGGTGCGGTCCTTACACTCTTCAGATTTTCCCCTCAGGTTCCTCTTCAGAAGCTGCCAACCGGCAGAGCACCTCAGCCGCAAAATGGACAAGCGTGTGGCGATTGCGACCGCCAAAGTCCCGGCAGATGTCGGACTCGGTCACTCGTCCGGCTTTCCATCCGCGATAAAGATGCTCGAAGCGCTGACCGCTAAATCGGGCTTTGGCCTGATTGCGAAAAATCAGATCAGTCTCGGTCAGAGACGTGTAGCGCGCGAGGTCCCAGGCCTTGCGAATTTGAAAGTACCGGCACAGGTCTGCCGATACGTCCGACCCAAGCGGAATCGCCACGAGGGAATCGAACAGCTCCTTTGCCTTTTCGAAATAGGAATCGAGTCGCGCCAGGTAGAGAAATCGGAATTCAGAAAGCTGCCGGAAAAGCGGAAGGTAAACTTCGAGATGGCGCACAAATTCCGTGAGGCGCGCCTCCTGCCCTTGGAGGAAGGTAAACGTCACCACAGTCGAAGAAGCGTGAGAGCCGAAGAACATTGGGAATTTATCGACGAAGTAGCGGAGGGTCGGCGGTGAAGTTTTCTGGCCGTGATAGATCTTCGAGGGCAGGAAGTGACTCGGGACCTTCATTTGATCGCAGAAGAAGCGGACTTTTTCGGGCTCGGTTTCAAGGTAGTGATGCCCCTGATTCAGGAGAACGAAATCGAGCATTCCGATGCGCCGCTGAATGAATTCGATTTCGTGCTCCCGACGATTGCGAATGTTCTCGCGGTCAATCTGGCGGTAGAGACGGCGCGAGAACAGGTGATAGACCGTTCCGCTCTTTGGAAAGCATTCGGTCCGAGCGTGCCTCTTGGTGTGAAGCTTGTTCCAGAAAGTGTTGGTGCGGTAGCCCCAATGGGCAGCGGTGAAGGCGAGGAATTGACGCGCTACGAAGTAACCCGAATGCGTGGCTACGATGTAGAGAAACCGCGCTTCCGCTTCGGTATAACCGAGAGCTTCGAGTGCAGCGAGATGGGCAGGCGCGATGTTCATAGCGCGAGGATTCCTGCAGTGATTTCACGTTCGTCGAGGACCCGGCGCAAGCGCGATGCGTCTTCCGAACGCGCATAGAGCGAGAAGCCCGCCGCGGCTTTTGCTGCCATGGCGCGCGGTCTGTAGTCACGAGTCGTTAATTCCAAATCGACATGGCGCAATTCGAGTTCCGGGGTCTCGTACTCGACGCGCAGATCAGGCACGGGAATCTTTCCGTTCACCACTTGCAAGGCGTGCCTCTCCGCGATCCTTTGCTCTGCATTTGCGTCGTGTTTCTCCGGTCCAAGAAGCGCCAGATCACGATTGAGAGTCCGCTTGAGTTCGTAGTCGAGAAGCACGCGGACGGGCCTGCCTCCGCTGCGCTCGATGCGGGCAGCCTCTTTCTGATAGAGCCGGTAGAGATCGGTGTCGTGTTTGACTTCGCGGGGTTTGCGCAAGCCGTGGTAAATCGGCTGACCATCCGGAAGTTGGTTTGTGTTTTTGAGAAGACGATGCCCGGCTTTGGTAAGGGTGACCACACGCAGAGTCTTCTTCTGCGAGATTTCCATGGCCTTATCGGTAAGGAGAGACTGTTGTGCAAGCCGCCTAACGTCTTTGTCAATCTCCTTGGGATTTCCGCTGTAGGCATACTTCGCGAGGTCCGAGACGGCAATGACACGGAATTTGCCGATTTCCTTCAATGCGTGCATCTCGGATTCGCGGAGGAGATAGGCGCGGTCGCGGACGTAGTAGGCGCGCAGAGAATCACCGCGTGGGTCGCGGGTGTGATGCTGCTCGAGAGGCCCGGAGTTATCGCGACGGCCGATATCCTGCGATTCCAGATTCCTACTGTTTCGCGCGTCGGGACTTGTCGATCTGGGCGAGCGCAGGGAGGGGCGCGAGGACGTTTCGCGCACATCAGCGGGATCTTGCGGATCATGGGAAATGGCGTCGCGCGACACTAGTTGAAATCCTCCTCGCTCACGGGGGCAGGCAGGTCCGCGTGGCTGACATTGAATTGCTTATCGAGGTGCGAGAGTTTGCGTCCAGTATTTTTGAGGAAGAAGCGCCGGCCAATGGTCAGGGCTGCGCCAAACAGATTGAGAAAAAGCACGGCGAGGAAAATCAGAATCGTAGTTCCGTAAGCGTGGTACAGGATCGCTTTGTAAGGAGCTATAAACTTCAGCTGATCGAGGAGCCAGAATCCGTACGCCAATAGGACGACGATGGTGACCAGCAGCGCGTTCGCGATCATGGTGAAATCCGCGGTTCGAGTGAAGGTTTTCCAATAAGCGATTTGCGTTTCTGGGAGCGGGTGGAAAGCGGGGCAAAAAGAAGGCCCTCGTGAGACGCGCCGTTTGTTCTAGTGGCGAAAACCCAGGAGTTGGGACGCGGCGTTTGTGAGGCCGAGAGCCTGGGCAGCAGAGCGGCTGTGGCGCGTCGAGGTTGGGCCGACGTTGCCCTGCGTCCACCCGCGACCTCTTCGGTGTGCGTGAGGACCGGGATTCTCATTTGAATGCCTGGTCTTCGCGGAAGTAGGTAACGGTGATGCCGAGCGGGTTGATCGGAATTAATTCGTTAGGCACTTGGGACTTGAAAAGGAAGACAAAGTTCGCTGTATAGAGGTCGCGTTTTAGTTCGCTATGGTCGGCGGGCGAGTAATAGACCATGTAGAAATCCACNNTGGTGATGAATTTCTTGATGACATCATCCTTGCGGTAGGCGTCGAAAATGCCGTCCGCAAGCTTGCCGTCCAGGAAGTACAAGGACTTCGAGAAATCGTCTTGAATCGTGTAGCGGTTGCGGCGGTAGTAGAGGGCACAAAACTGGGACAGAAAATATTTTGCCTCGGCGTCCTGGGGTTTGTATTCCAGGTTGTGGTAGTTGATAGCCTCCGCGCGGCCGAGGTCGTCGATGCGGATCACGAGCGGGCG
>PKWH01000128.1:3133-4561 GCA_003131985.1 Acidobacteriota bacterium
TCCATCACATCACCCTGTTGAGAACGGCGGCGGGCGCGTCGAGCAGGCCGGCGGAAGATCCTCCGGCGGTGCCACTGAAGATATGGTTCGTGAGGGAAGGGATTTTCAAAAGGACGTAGATCGAGGCGAGAAACGTAATAAAGAGGACGGGAAACCNNCAATGAGCTGCACGGTCGAAAGCGTTCCCGCAGGCGGGAGGCGCAAGGCGCCCAGCATGAGATTTCCGATGATATAGACCACGGCTGCAGCGATAACTTGGTAAAACGCATATTGAATGAAGCACCGAAACCAGCCCCAGAAGAGCCACTCCATCTTCGGGACGATAAAGAACGGAATAAAAACGGGCCCCACGAGCACGCAAACGGCAGTAGCAATAAAACCGTAGGCGATAACCACGATCGCGATCGCCTGAGCCGCGGCGAGCAGGACGGTCACAACAACGTAGATGGCAGTCCCGAGAATGTCTCCCCAACTGGGAGAGTCCATGCGCGATTCGAAATCCGCAACCTGCGAGACCACCGTTTGGAGCTGGGCCTGATCGATCTGCGTCGAGAGAAACTGCGCTTCGTTGGTGACGAGATTGTGAAAGCTGGTTCCAACGCCGGGAATCGGTGTGCTGTAGTAATTGACCATCGCAAATCCAAAGCTGATGGTCAGAAGCAGGCTCGCGAAATGATCGAACTGGAACGAAGGCCTGCCGCTGGCGGAGGCGAGAGCGGATTTGATTCCAAACCAAGCCACGAGGATGGTGGCGAACGAGCGGAAAAGATTCTGGCCCATGGTGTCGAAGAAGCCGAGGTTCTGGGTGAGCAAATTGTTGATCGCCTGAAAGATGTACTGGAGGAAATCGGTTTGCACTGCCGTCAGCTCCCTCGACGCCTGGGCGTCCGTCTCCACACGCTTACGGCATGCGGAAGTTTTGAAGTGAATTCGTGATCGTGCCGGTGACTTGTGCCATGTTGTCGGCGACGGCGGCTTGGCGACCGATGTCGGTATTGATGGCATTCGCTGCGACATCGCGCTGTTGTTTGGCGAGGATGGTTTGTTGCTCTAGAAGCGACGCCAAGAGTTTATTCGAGTCCTGGACCGTGCGGAGAGTCAAAACGCCCGCTGCGTTGATCTTGTTCAGGACAGACACTTCGCTATTGAGACCGGAGTCGCCCGAAAAAGAATCTTGTTCGAGGTTTCCGATTTGCGTCTGAACGTTGNNGCGGTTCCGCGGATCGCACCGATGGTGGCCATCGCGTTCATGTTTGCGCCATCGGCAAGCTCGATGGACGCATATTGAGACTGCACGCGTCCGAGCTCTAAGGGGTCCATTCCAGATAGTTCGTACGGACTGTACTGAGAGAGTTGGGTCGTGGAGTTGTGGTAGCCCGTGTTGATGTTGGGAAGCACGCCGGTGTTGATGCCGTTAATCCACGAGAC
>PKWH01000247.1 GCA_003131985.1 Acidobacteriota bacterium
TGGGCCACTTGCTCGCGGTTAAACGTGATTCGGTTCTCCGCGCGATCGAGGTCGAGCGCCGTTTGGCCCAGCAGGTTATGGATTTGCCGCAGTTCACCGTCAAGCTCGTAGCTCCGCGCGCTGAGTCGTTCCTGTTCGGATTCGAGTTCATGCACAGAGCGCGCCTCGCGCTCTTCCGCCGAATCCATTTCGCGCAATAAATTTTCCAGCCGCGCAGCTTCGATATCGAGATGTTCCGCCTTACTCGCCAGAACGCTGCGCAGCAGCCCGCGCATTTGTTCCCGCAGCTCGGCGAAACGCCGCGCCTTGGAAGCCTGCCGTTTTAGCGAAGCGAGCTGCTTTTCCACTTCCACCAAAATGTCGTTCACACGCGAAAGGTTCAGCTTCGACGCCTCCAGCTTCGCTTCCGCCAAACGCCTCTTCGTTTTGTACATCGTGATCCCGGCGGCTTCTTCGATAATCGCGCGGCGATCCATGGGCTTCGAATTCAGAATCTGACCGATGCGCCCCTGCTCGATAATCGCGTAGCTGTCAGGCCCGAGCCCCAACCCCATAAAAAGCTCTTGCACATCGCGCAAACGCGCCACGCGCCCATTAATCAAGTACTCGCTTTGCCCCGAGCGATAGAGCCGACGCCCCACGACGACTTCGCCCGGTTTCAGGGCGATCGCAGGCTTCTCCGCCATCCGCTTCTTCCAAGGCTTGCGGCTATCCGCGCTTTCTTCCGGCGCGACGTCCGTTTGCGTACACGCAATCTCAAGAAAGCCATCCTCGTTCGCCACAGACACCGGCTGCTCGACAAGCGTAGGTCCCGCTTCCGCAGGCACCTCCTCCGGAGCATCAAGCACCTTCGCCACGGCTTCGGACAGTTCCGGGTCCACCAACGTCAGCGTCACCTCAGCTAAGCCCAACGGAGGCCGTTTAGCCGTCCCGTTGAATATGCAGTCCGACATGCGCTCGGCGCGCAACTGCTTATGGCTCTGTTCTCCCAGCACCCAGGAGATCGCGTCCACCACGTTCGACTTGCCGCAGCCATTCGGCCCCACGATGCAGGTGATTCCGCTGCCGCTGAACGTGATCGGCGTCTTCTCGAAGAACGATTTGAAGCCCAACAACTCAACTTTGCGCAGTTTTAACACCAGTTCCCTCGCACAGTTCGCTCCCCACGCCTCATCGGCAGAAGGGGCTTCGATTTGAAATTTCCTTGGAGGTCTTTCGAGACAAAAACGTGGGAGGGTCGCTAGTCAAAGGCCCTGCCGCCTGGCGCTATCGGATCGGCGGTACGGAAAGAGAAATTAGCATGGCGCGCGANNGTGTAAAGGCCGCTCTTGCGAATTGTTTCAGCAGTAACTTTGTGTGCGCCGCGATACCCCCTGTTTCCATAGTGTGTCAGTTTCCGGTTATCCGACTTATCAGGACCTTAGCCTAAGATTCCCGAAATAGCGTGAGACGTTTAAGATACAATCCACACTTAAAGGCTTACATGGACACGAAGGAGGCAAAGGATTTTCTCGCCGACCAAGCCGCCCAACAAGCGGCTCTTGACCACACACCTATTTCTGATCTTGAAAAACGGATGATGTATTTTACCGAAAGTGATCCCGCCTCCTGCAGCGACCCGTTCAGGCTTAACGACGAGTTCGAGGAGAAATATGACACGGCAGAATACGAAGCGAAAATGTCGCAACTTCTCCATCGTGCTTACAAACGCTTGAAAGCTGAAAATCCGGGAGGAAAGCTTCAGTGGGACGAAGCGATCTCTACGCTCGAAAAGGGCGACCATTACGTCCTACTACTGTCAGGAAAACATTCACCGATGGGCGCTCGGAAGGATGGCCCAGGCAGTAAGGTCATCACGTATGGTGGCATGTTCGTAGTAGGGTGTCTTCTTTTGGCAAAATTGGCCCGAGATCCCCGTATTCCGACATGGGTCTTCGAGTCCTTTGGCGTTTTGCTCTTGGTTCTTCTTCTCTTAACGATGTTCTTCTTGGCGCAGCAAGGATACCGAGCCTTGCGCCGCCGGAAGTCGTCCTAAAAATAATTCTGACTTTCAACCAGATCCTGATTGACGCGCTCATCGGAAACTGACCCACTACGCCTGTTTCCTTCCTCGCATTTTTGTCTTAAAGTGGAGCCCATGGCTGACTACTACCTGCTGAAAACTGAGCCTTCCGAATATTCGTTCGCCGATTTGCAGCGAGACAAAGCGACAGTTTGGGATGGCGTATCGAATCCGGTAGCTTTAAGGAACCTGCGCGAAATGAAGCCCGGCGCGCAGCNNAAGCCAGTCTCGCTCGCGGAAATCAAGGCCAACAAGCTCTTCGCCGATTCGCCTCTGGTTCGACAGGGCCGGCTCTCCGTCGTGCCGCTAACGGCTGCTCAGTACAGCGCGTTAACATCCGCTTGAGCCCACTTGCGCATTGACTTGAAACGTGTCGCATCCTAGGATGGCGCGCATAGGGGGTGTATTTGCAACCGGAAGAAACGCCTGGGGCACGTCGAGTACTGCCTACTGTAGCCA
>PKWH01000016.1 GCA_003131985.1 Acidobacteriota bacterium
GTTGGTCTCGACCGGATTCAGGTAGTCATCCATCCGCAGTCCACGATTCATTCCATGGTGGAGTTTGTGGATGGTTCAATCCTGGCACAACTTGGTGCAACCGATATGCGCATGCCCATCCTTTATGCGCTAACCTATCCGGAGCGGGTGCCGTCCAAAGATTGTGCTCTCGACTGGTCCACTCTGCGGAAGCTGGAGTTCGAAGAGGTTCCGGTCCGAAAGTTTCCGTGCCTCGCGCTGGCGAAGGAAGCACTCAGGCAGGGAGGCCCACTACCGTGTGCGTTGAACGCTGCCGACGAAATCGCGGTGGCTGCATTTCTCGCCGGGAAGCTGCCTTTCCCGGGAATTGCCGCGGTGATCGAGCGGGTGCTGGAGCATATGCCTCGGGCTGCATTTAACAAAATAGAAGACGTACTCGCAGCCGACGCCGAAGCGCGAAGGCTCGCTCAACTGGAAGTTGAGCGCAGAAAGAACTAAAATAGGGGAAGCATGGCCAACTTTCAAAGCGCAGTGATCGCCATCGTGTCGGTGACCGTTGTCCTGGGCATCCTGATATTCGTCCACGAATGGGGACATTTCGTGGCTGCAAAACTCTCGGGTATCCGTGTGGATGTTTTTTCTTTCGGTTTCGGGCCCCGTATATTCGGAGTGAAGCGCGGCGACACCGACTACCGGTTGAGCGCGCTGCCCTTCGGCGGTTACGTGCGCATGGCAGGAGACAATCCCGTTGAAGAACGTACCGGCGCTGATTATGAGTTCCTTTCGAAGCCTCGCTGGGTACGGATGATCATTGCTATGGCTGGGCCTGCGATGAACATCCTTCTGGCATTCTTCATCTTTTGGGGTATTTTCTGGCTCGTCGGTCTGCCCTCGGAACCCTATTTGCGGCAGCCGGCACAAGTAGCGGCGATACCGCAAAACGGCGCCGGTGCGTCCGGCATTCAGCCAGGCGACCAGATTGTTGCAGTGAACGGTGCGAAAACCGGCACCTGGGGAAAGGTCTTTACACAACTAAAGGATGTGTTGCCCGGCCAATCCATCAACCTCAGCGTGGATCGGGCAGGTGAACAGCGGACACTGACAGCGAAGATGCCTCCCGCGTCGAGCACTCTGTACCCGGTAATCGGATATCCACCAGAGCCGGCCATTACCGATGAAATTGGGATTGGTACTCCGGCGGAAAAAGCGGGTATGAAACCGGGTGACAAGGTTTTCGCAATGAATGGAAAACCGGTCGCGACCTGGGAACAGTTGACTGAAGGTGTGCGGGGTTCTGATGGTCACGCCATTCAATTCTCCGTTCAGCGCGACGGGAAAGATTTAAACTTTAATATCACTCCCGTTCAAGGAATGGGAGTTGATGGAAATATGGTCTGGCAGGTCGGCGTTTTGCCGAGAATTCAGGCGGATTTCGAAAGGCAGCAATTTATTCCGGCGGGAAAAGAAGCTGCTCTGCAAACGACGCTTGGAATGGGCCAGATTCTACAGGTTCTCAAGGGTCTTTTTACGGGACGCGTGAAGCTAGGCCAACTCTCCACCGTTGTCGGCATCGCGCGAGAATCCGGCCGCGCGGCCAAGCGCGGGCCGATGGATCTGTTGTGGTTGATGGCGGTTATAAGCCTCAATCTTGGCCTCCTGAATATGCTTCCGATTCCGATCCTCGACGGTGGCCACCTCCTCTTGTTGGCCATTGAAGGGACTCTCCGTCGGGATCTGAGCATCGCCGTGAAAGAGCGATTCGTCCAGGTTGGCCTTGTCTTTCTGCTGGGTATTTTCGCATTCGTGATGTACAGCGACATCTTCAAGCTGATTCAGTATCACTAGAGACGCTACAAACCCTGCAGGAGCGCGCGTGCACAAATCTCTTACGGTGATTGCCCATATCCGCGCGAAACCGGGCCAGGAATCACGCGTGCGGCAAGTGCTTCAAGGTCTGTTGTCTCCCACTCGGGCGGAGGCGGGCTGCATCAACTACGATTTGCATCAATCGCAGACGGATCCCGCGCTATTCGTGTTTTACGAGAACTGGACCAGCGAAGCGCACCTCGAGGCACATTCAAAGTCGCCGCACATTCAATCCCTCCGAAAAGTGGCCGGCGAACTCCTCGCAGGCCCGATTGAAATCACTAAATGGCAGGTTGTGATTTAGTTTCCGCTTAGTGCCATTCCCACAAATGCGATTTTGGTATAATGTCTGCTCATACCATGTCAGCCACGCCTGCACATCGCGTATCAAGCGGGGAACGCATCAATCACGAAGCCCCCGGACGGCTTGAGCACGAGCTGGCCTCGCGCGGAATACGCCTCACACGGCAGCGAAAAGTGCTTCTGCAGGTTATGGAAACCGCCCGGCGGCATCTTGATGCTGACGAAATCCTCGAACGCGCCCAGAAGATCGATCCGGGAGTCACGCGCGTCACGGTCTACCGAACCCTCGATCTGCTGAAGCGCCAGGGATTGATCGACGAACTCGACCTGCTTCACCTGCGNNAAAGTCCGAGAGTTCGAAAGCGAGCTCTACGAAGAATTGAAACGCCAAATCTCGCACGATTGCGGAATCGAAATCACGGTGTCGCGCACCGAAGTAGGCGGCCTCTGCGCGGACTGCCGGAAAAAACGCAATCCGTAACTAGC
>PKWH01000061.1:0-173 GCA_003131985.1 Acidobacteriota bacterium
CAAGATCGCTACCAGTTTTTCGACCGTCTCGTCGAGCGGGTCAAGTCGCTCCCTGGTGTTCGATCTGCCGCTGCGGCTTCTTTTCTTCCCGTCAGCGGGGGCGGTTCCATCATTCACTTCAATATCACGGGGCGTCCTCCGAAATCGCCGCATGAGTTTGTCGCCGCAGGGTA
>PKWH01000061.1:292-1100 GCA_003131985.1 Acidobacteriota bacterium
GAAATGTACTTGCCCTATCGGCAGGCGGATTTGCTTTTGCCGGTGTTCCAGCTTTCGGTGGTGATGCGCACAGCAGGCGATCCCTCGCTGCAAACGGCGGCACTGCGCAGCGCACTCGCGGAGATCGATCCCAATCAGCCGCTCGTGAAGGTTCGCACCATGGAAGAAAACATGGCCACCACAGTGGCNNGTGACGCAGCGGACGAGTGAAATTGGGGTTCGCGTGGCGCTTGGCGCGCAGCCGCAAGATGTGTTCCGCATCGTCGTGGGCGAAGGGCTGCGGCTCGCGCTGTTTGGCGTGGGCGTTGGCCTGGTAGCAGCTCTGGTACTGACGCGCCTGCTGCAAAGCTTCCTGTTCGGCATCAGCGCATACGATCCACTTACGTTTATTGTGGTTTCGCTCCTCCTGACACTTGTTGCGGTCGCGGCGTCCTATTTCCCGGCCCGCCGCGCCACTCGCGTCGATCCCATGATCGCCCTGCGATATGAATAGGTCTTGGCTCCCAATAGTTGACGGTTCAGGTAGCTAGGCGAACTTGGACATCTTAATTTGTATCCCGGCAAGTGATCAACGCGCGCACCGAAAACCAGTTTGGACGCGTTAGCCGATTCATTGGTCTCACGCCGCGCTCCGAGATGCGGCGAGGTCAAAGCGATCGAGGTTCATCACTTTGGTCCAGGCTCCAACGAAGTCTTGGACGAACTTCGTGTGCGCGTCCGAGCTTCCGTACACTTCAGACAGAGCCCGAAGTTGTGCGTTTGAGCCGAAGATGAGATCGGCTCGCGTTGCCGTCCAGCGGACTTCGCC
>PKWH01000061.1:1187-2686 GCA_003131985.1 Acidobacteriota bacterium
TCGACTTCGGCTGTTGCCTCAGCGTTTCCGTTGCGGTAGGACCGGAAGCCGTCGGCGGCCGGTTCGAGCACGGCGAAAGATTTCACGTCGGTTTGCTCCTGCGAAGCGTCCGCGCGGCCTGGGGCAAAGGGAACACTCACGGTGATGCCCGCATTCTTCGCGGCCTGTTCAACTCCTGCGCAACCCGCCAGGACGATCAAGTCGGCCAGCGAGATCTTCTTACCGCCGGACGCCGAGCCGTTGAACTCGCTCTGAATCTTTTCCAGTGCCTTTAGAACTTTCTGTAGCTGCGCGGGCTGATTGACCTTCCAGTCCTTTTGTGGGGCGAGGCGGATGCGCGCGCCGTTTGCGCCGCCCCGCTTGTCGGACCCACGGTAGGTGGACGCCGAGGCCCAAGCGGTTGTGACGAGTTGCGAGACCGTCAGCCCAGAGGCAAGAATTTTTTCTTTCAGGGCCGCGACATCCTTGTCATCGACCAATTTATGATTTACTGGCGGGACGGGGTCCTGCCAAAGCAATTCTTCCTTCGGAACTTCCGGACCAAGGTAGCGTGCGCGCGGTCCCATGTCGCGATGCGTCAGCTTGAACCACGCCCGCGCAAATGCATCGGCTAACAAAGCTGGATTCTCGTAGAAACGCCGCGAGATTTTTTCGTAGACGGGATCGACTCGCAAGGAGATATCGGTGGTCAGCATTGCGGGTTCGTGGCGCTTGGAGGGATCATGGGCGTCGGGAACCATACCCGCGCCTGCATTGCCTTTCGGTTTCCACTGGTGTGCGCCGCCCGGGCTCTTCGTAAGTTCCCATTCGTACTTGAACAAGTGTTCGAAGAAACTGTTACTCCATTTCGTCGGCGTGCTGCTCCATGTGACTTCCAGGCCGCTCGTAATTGCGTCACCTGCGATACCAGTGGCGTAGGCGCTCGACCAGCCGAGGCCCTGCTCCTCAATCGGCGAGCCTTCCGGTTCTTTACGCAGGTGGGTGCCGGGTCCCGCTCCGTGGGTTTTCCCGAAGGTGTGCCCGCCTGCGATCAAAGCGACGGTTTCTTCGTCGTTCATGGCCATCCGCGCGAAAGTCTCGCGGATATCCTTCGCTGCCGCGAGCGGATCCGGCTTGCCTTCTGGGCCCTCGGGATTCACATAAATGAGGCCCATCGTGGTAGCGCCCAGGGGATGTGCCAGATCGCGATCACCCGAATAACGTTTCTCCGTGCCCATCCAGGTCGTTTCCATTCCCCAGTTGACGTCCAGGTCCGGTTCCCAGACGTCCGGACGTCCGCCGGCAAAGCCGAAAGTCTTGAAGCCCATCGTTTCCAGCGCGACATTGCCCGCGAGGATCATAAGATCGGCCCAGGAAATTTTCTTGCCATATTTCTGTTTGATCGGCCAGAGCAGTCGGCGCGCGCGATCGAGGTTGACGTTGTCCGGCCAGCTGTTCAGTGGAGCGAAACGCTGCTGACCTCGCCCGCCGCCTCCGCGACCGTCGCCAATGCGGTACGT
>PKWH01000061.1:2830-9645 GCA_003131985.1 Acidobacteriota bacterium
GAAATCCATGCAGCAATTTCGACCAACTTAAATTAACATCCAAATGGGAGATAGGTCCAATACCAAACTCCCATTTTAGGTATAGGCATACCCTATGGAATTTCATCAACTTCGATATGTTTGCGCCATTGCGGACATGGGCAACTTCAGCCGCGCCGCGGAGCGTTGCCAGATTGCCCAGCCCTCGCTTTCACAACAAGTGCTAAAACTCGAGGAAGAGTTGGGTACCAAGCTCTTCGACCGGTTGGGTCGCAGCATTCGCCTCACGGAGGCGGGTCGCGCTTTCATTCCTCGCGCCCGCGCGATTTTGGAGCAGATGGAGACAGCGCGATCCAGTGCGGCCGATCAGAATACAGACCTTCGCGGCAGTGTGGCCGTGGGCGTGATTCCAACTGTCGCGCCCTATCTGATTCCGAGTTATGCGGCCCGTTTCGCCAAGCGCTACCCCGACGCGAAACTGCGCATCGTTGAAGATACCACTTCGGTCCTGATAGCGGGTTTGCGCGATCTATCGATTGATGTGGCGATTCTTGCGCTCCCGCTACGCCACAAGGAGCTGGAGCTGTTCCCGATCCGAACCGAGCCGCTCTTTGCGGCATTGAGCAGAGACCATCCGCGTGCCACCGCAAAATCGCTCGCGCTCAAAGAGCTTCGAGGAGAATCGTTCGTGATGTTGCGCGACGGGCACTGCTTTCGAGATCTGAGTATTGACACCTGCACACGCGCCCGCATTACGCCGCACATCGCGTTTGAGAGCGGACAGTTCAGCAGTCTCTTGGGAATGGTTGCGGCTGGTGTCGGCGTCTCGCTCGTCCCTGAAATGGCCATAGACCGCAACGTCGCCTGCCGCTACGTGCGCCTTAGTGATCCTCAGGCTGCTCGAACGATCGTCACCGCTGTGCTGCGTGGACGCAGTTTTAACCGCGTTCAGCAGGCCTTTGTATCCGGAATTAGGGGTAAAGCCACGCTACAGGCTGGCGGAAAATCGTCTTCCGCCAGTGGCTCCGCTCGAGGTTAAAGAAGCCTTGCGACGGGTAGCGCACCCTTTCACAATCTTGGCGAACGCAGTAGGGTCACCGGAAAGTGAAATTCGATTGCGCCACATGGCCCGGCGCACGCTTAACTTCCGATTAGTCGGATAACACGGATGTGTTTCCGCCATGTGGGCCCTAGTAATAGCGCGTGTAATTCACTTCCATTGAAAGAACGCTGTCAAACGTATTTTTCCATTCCGAAAAAATAGCCTATTCAGGGGAGATTCGGCAGCGTGGCGGGAACCGGGCGCGCCGCGACTCCAGCTACGCACGTGCGGCGTGGCTCTGGAAGTTCGCACTGCCGCGAAGAGCAGTGCACTGCCGATCGCGCGCGTTAGGTACCCACGCGGACTCTCGACTGAGCCCGCCGCGGAAACGATCAGAAGGCGAAACGAACACCGACTGTCGGAGCAAAATTGCTATGGTGGTTATAAGGGACGCCAGGACCATGAGGAATGGCGATGGCCAGACCGCCGTCCACGTAGGAATATGCAATTCCGCCAAAACCGTCGAAACGCTTGGTGAAGTGATGGTCTGTATAGAGCGACGTCTCGTTGAGGGTGCCCGCGCAGGAAGCGCGGAAACCGGCTGCGACCGAGCACTCCGGCGGAAGACGGAAGTCATTCTGCCGCTGTTGATACCAGGACAGAGTGACGTCGGTTTTGCCGTCGTAAGAGTATTTCACGCCCGTCCACCAGATATTCACCAACTTCTGAGTATCGAGATTGTTGTCTTCGACCCCGCTCATGATATAGCCGCCCTGGTCTGAGGCGCCAACGCCCAACGGGTTCTTCGGGTTATTCTGCCAGATGTATTCGTAGCCGGCGAAAAACTTGAGTGGGTCCCATTTATACTTGGCAGCAAACATAAGCGCGTTGTTGTCGGTCACGATGCCATACACGGTGCCGTTCGGGTCGATCAGATTGCCGAAGGTGATGGGGTTTGTATTGATGCTGTCCGTGGTCGACTGATATGGCGCCGACAGACTTTGAGGCCCCAGCAAGGGGTTCAATACGCTGATCGCCTGGTTGTAATGTTGGTAGACCGCGTCGGCGGAGAAGTTGCCGTGTTCTCCGCCGAGGTCGAATCCAAAAGCGTTGTTATGAGGTTGTTCCGGCGTACAGTCGGCGGCAGTCCAGACCATAGCGGCCGAGAAGCAGCCGCCAGAACCATTGACGAATTTATACATCGCGCCGAAATGGACCGGGCCATAGGTGAGGCGATACTTCAGGGCTTCGTCCCAACGGCTGTCCTCGGTGTCGCCGCCGCCGGCCATCGTGCCGTTATACCCGATGTACGAAAAGGAATAGCTGCCGCCAGCCGGATCGTACTGGAGCATCGCATCAGTGCCGAGAGAGCGCTGACGACCGAACGTCAGCGTGCCGAAATGGTCGGACGATATACCGCCATAGTATTCGTCATTGAAGGGCTGTCCCGCGCGCGCGCCGTCGATGGCTTGCGAATAGCTGCTTCGCGGAAGGCCGTTGTTGACGATATTGGTTTCTGACGCGTTGGCGAGCAGACCGGAATTCGGATTGATGCCGGTCGAAGCGTTGAACACCACGTACCAGCCAGGTAGAAACTCTTCCTTGCCCCTGACGCCCAGACCCGTCTGCTGCAGGTTGTTCGGTGCNNGCCGTTTCGGTTCACCAGAGATTCGCCTTCATAGTTATAGCCGTTTACCGGTAAGCCGTGGCTCACCCAGCCGATGCCGATGTCATACGCGCCATACACCGTGACGCCATGCCAGGTCAGCGTGCAATCGGTGGTGGCGAACTCCTTGCCGCTCGTGCAAGGATCGGAGCTCTTCGGCTGCATCTTAATATCGACCGTGGCGCTCTGGCCAACCGCCAAGCTGATTTTCGCGCGCGTTTCATCGGCGAACCGTTTCTTAGCTGCTCGAATCTCGAAGCGACCCGGGCGCAGGCCGGACTCCTGAAAGCGCCCGGCGCCGTCCGTTTCGATCGTGCGCGTTTCAGCTTTGTCGACGTTCTTGATTGTCACCGTGACATTGGCAAGGGTCGCGCCGGTTTGGTCCATCACCACGCCGGAAAGGCTCGCACCGGTTTCGTCCATCGCCACGGCGGAAAGGCTCGCTCTCGTTTGGGCCCACGTCGGGAACGTTCCCATCGCAAGCCACAAAAGTAGCAAGAAGGCTTGTGCCAGCAGCAGCGAGGCAACCGTTGGAACGTAGCTGGCGCGCGTCAAAGTTTTCCAGCGCCTCCCGTACCGGAAGAGGATCTGCGAGCAAACAGAGCGTTTCATGGTGGACCACCTTTCCTGAGAATCCGTCTCGACGAGGCTGATGCGTAGGCCCGAACGTAGCTTGTGAGACCACGCGAGATGTAGTTCCCAAGTCCGCGTTTCCAGCGGCGATTCGATTACCGATCAAAAAAATGGCAACGAGGCGCGAATCTATACGATTAATAAAGAGATGTCAAACCGATTTGGTGTGTTTAGGCGAGCGTTTGGCGGACGCGGCGTCGAAGACTATGGCAGGGCCACAGGAGGAGGCGCGTAGAGCGGCGAAGGGTTGCGCTACAGCCGGACGATCATGACCTCGGTGGATTTTACAAGGGCGGCGACGGTCTGGCCTTTTTTCAAGCGCATTTCGCGGACGGCATCGGCAGTGATGATGGACGTAATCCGCTGGCCGCCGATGGAAAGCTCAATCTGGGCGATCAGGCCGCTGACCTTGATGTCGGTAACACGCCCGACGAGCTGGTTCCGGCCGCTGATGCGTCGAAAGTTCGTGCGACGCTCGGCGACTTCTTTACCTTCGGTCGCTCGATACAGAAATCGATCCACTTCCTTCTCCGGAATCCGGTGGTGGCCGCCCGCCGTCTTCACCGTGCGAATTTGGTTCTTATAAATCCACTGTTTAAGCGTTGGGTAGCTGATTCCCAGTACCTGTGCTGCATCGCGAGGCGTGAACAGTTTGGCTGTCGGCATAACGATTTACTCGGATTCCTTGATTGGGATTATGGCCCGCCGATACGAAGCGGGCGAATGACGATGCTAAGCTCCGGCCGCCGAGGTGTCAATCCATCAACGGCCGATCACATTGATTGGCTAAGTCCTGACGGTAACCTGACAAGTACCGCGACTTCGACCTTACCGTTATCGGTGTTTTGGTCGCATGGCCGCCCACGCGCCCGCTGTAGTACAATGCCAACGGTGTGGCCCGGTTGGTGCACCCCCACACCGCAATTGGTTTCACTTTTGTTGCACTGACGTACGAAATCCCCACTGGCGCTATGGTGCAACGGTTAGCACGCGGCCCTTTCAAGGCTGAAATACGGGTTCGATTCCCGTTAGCGCTACCAATACTCTAAAAAGCCAAATAAAAGTCGGGGTAGTCTGAAACTGTTGATGGGCGAGAATGAACCGCACGGCTTTTTCAATTTGCCCGCTCCCTTTTTCTGCCCGGCCGAGCGGCGGATAGTTTTCGGGTGATTGTGACATTTCCGAATATCGGTCCGAGCCTCCGAAGCCAACGAAATCCAGGCCCCACACGTCAAAACATCCGCACCTGCCCAACAAAACCCTTCACGAGATATCCAGCCGCTCCCCGGCAGTCTATTCAATGAATCCAAACCGGATTTGCGGTTCGTGGGCGCCGTGCTGCGCGATACGCAACGCGCGTGTGCCGGGACGCCGAGCGATCCGTCCCGCAGCAAGCGTTCTGGAATACAATGCTGCACCCAGGAAAATGCTCGCATGAAACTCCACCCTAACCGAGGTGCCCAGGATGGCCACCGCCTTATCTCGCAAGTCGAAATCTCTGACTCTGGCAGCCATGACTCTCGGCTTTGTCGTGGTGCAACTCGATGTGACGATTGTCAACGTTGCGCTGCCTAGTATCGGTTCATCGTTGGGAGGAGGAATAGCTGGACTTCAGTGGGTAGTCAACGCATACACCCTGATTTTTGCTGCGACGATCCTGACAGCCGGCGCGCTAGGCGATCGATTTGGAGCTAGGCGATGTTTTGTCGCCGGCTTTCTGCTTTTCACAGTCGCTTCGCTGGCCTGTGGGCTTGCGCCCAATCTAGCAGCGCTCGTCCCCGCTCGCGCGATCCAAGGAATCGGCGCAGCGGTTCTCGTCCCGAATTCGTTAGCTTTGCTCAATCATGCTTATCACGACGAACACGAGCGCACCAAGGCCCTCGGCATATGGGCGGCGGGTGCTAGCGCTGCGCTCGCGGCTGGGCCAGTTGCAGGCGGCTTGCTAATCGCAGGTATCGGCTGGCGCAGCATTTTTTTCGTAAATCTGCCGCTCGGGATTTTCGGCATCTGGCTGACTTGGCGATATGCTGAAGAGTCCACCCAAACTCGGCACCGCGCCCTGGATATCGCTGGCCAGCTTATCGGAATGCTCGCGTTGGGTGGCCTGGCTGTGGCGATGATTGAAGGTGGCGTGCTTGGCTGGAAGCATCCTGTGGTTCTCGCGACCTTTCTGCTTTTCGCATTGTCGGGTGTGGCGTTTGTGTTTGTGGAAGCGAAGAGCGAATCGCCTATGTTGCCTCTGGTTCTTTTCAAGAATCAAACCTTTAGCGCCGCAACTTTGATCGGTTTATTGATTAACATTTCGTTTTACGGTCTGATTTTCATGCTCAGCTTGTATTTCCAGCAGGTCAAGCACTACAGCCCGTTGGCCACCGGTTTGGCATTTCTCCCGATGACCGGCGTCGTATTAGCCTCGAATTTGTTGGCAGGGCCGATCACGGATCGGCTGGGTTTGCGTGCGCCCATATTAATCGGCCAAGCTCTATTGGCCAGCGGATGTTTGTGCCTTATCAGAATTAGCCAGAATACTTCCTATCTTGAGCTTGGCGGACAACTACTCGCAATCGGCGCGGGGCTTGGTTTGACCGTGCCGCCGATGACCTCGGCATTGCTTGGAACCGTTGACCGCAAGCTGTCGGGCGTCGCTTCAGGTGTGTTAAATGCATCCCGCCAGGCGGGTAGCGTCATTGGCGTTGCACTTTTTGGGTCGCTCATTGCACGCCACCGCCCGTTTATCCCCGGAATTCGTATGGCGTTAATGATCTCCGTAGGTATGCTTCTCGCTGGATGCTTGTCAGCATTTCTGATTCGCCCGACAAGCACAAAACAAAGAGCGGCTTGATCACCAAATCTACTGCTGCCAACCCCCGCCGAGGGCTCGGTAAAGCTGGACGAGGCTCTGGTACTCGTTTCCGCGCGCCTGGGCTAGGGTGAGCTCGGCAGTGAAGAGTGAGCGCTGGCCGTCGAGCACTTCCAGATAGGTGGTGGTGCCACCTCGATAGCGCATGACGGAAAGGCGGACGGACTCCGCCAAATCCGCTACCACCTGCTGCTGCTGGACTCGAACCTCGCGGAGTTCCTGGTATCCGATCAGCGCATCCGAGACATCTCCGAAGGCGTGCTGAATGGCTTCCTTGTAGGCGAGTAAAGCTTGTTCGTGTTGGGATTCGGCCAGGTGCAGACCACCGGTGAGAGCGCCGCCGGTGAAAATCGGCTGGCTGACGCTTGCGCCGTAGGACCAGATTGCAGTCTGCGAGCCCATCAAATTGGAGAAAGCGCTGCTGCGTCCGAATGCGCCGCCGCCCGAGCCGGTGAGCGAAATCTGCGGGAAAAACGCAGCCTTCGCGACGCCAATTTGGGCGTTCGCGGCGACGAGGAGTTGCTCTGCCTGACGAATATCGGGGCGCCGAGCGAGCAGTGAGGATGGCAGGCCTGCCGGCACTTCCGGAGGAATGAACTGCTCCGGCAATTTGAGGCCGCGTTTCACGGGACCGG
>PKWH01000204.1 GCA_003131985.1 Acidobacteriota bacterium
GCATCATCACCGCCGAGATTGGTAAAGCGAAGGAGCTGATTCAAAGCGTAATGGAGAGCATTCGCGCAGAACGCAAACCGTAGCGGCGATGGTTTTCGTAGCGCCGGCGTCTCGCCGGCTCTTTTGGTTTTTTCTGAAACCCGGTAACGGGCCGGGATCTCGCTACTTGGATTTTTCTGGACGTTTCAATGGAGCTATGGATCGTCCGCGCGCCGAATCTTCAATAAGCCTTTCAAGCCGCCTGAGCTTGGTCTCTTCTTTTTTTGCGCTAATGACCCACCAAGTAGCGGTCCGCTGATAAGATGGCGTCTGCGATCGAAAAAAGCCCCACGCCGCTTTGTTCGTTCGAAATACTTTCTCGAAACGCTCGCCGAGCTTCGCAACATTGCGTTGTTCGTACGAGTATGTGTTCTCCGCCGTCCGCACCTCGAATGCTTTTAGTCCCGTGGCATGCAGCAAGCCCAATTTCTTCAGCTCCTGAATACGCTTCACATTTATCGCGCTCCACTTGCTTTTTGATTTTCTTGGGGTGACGCGAATGGTGTAGCTTACTTCGTCGATGCTCTTGCGAATTCCATCGATCCAGCCGAAACAAAGCAGCGCATCCACAGCTTCGGGCCAGGTAATGCTCGCTTTGCCCGAACGTTTCTTGTGGAAACCGACCCAAAGCTCAGTCTCCCGAGCGTGGTGCTTCACAAGCCATGCTCGCAGTTTCGAAGGAGACTCGAAAAAGATCGGTTTCATCGTTGCTCGTGGTTGCCACTAGTCGCGCGACCGGCGATGCAGCAAACTTCCCGCAGCAATTATATCGGATTGCCGTTAGCGTCTATGAAGTGGATCTCACCGAAATTCAATTCCCGGATGCCCGCCTCGATCTTTGAGCGGTCACCGACCACGATCCAGATCAGGTTGTCCGGATGGACCACCTGCTTGGCCGCGGCATCCAGATCGCTCGTTTTCAGCGCGCGGATTTTCCCCGACATGGTGTCGTAATAATCGTCCGGCCAGCGGGAGTCCAGTATGGTCGTGATTGAGGTGCCCACCGCATCCAAGGTTTCGCGCGAACCAGGCAAGCTAAGGGTTTCGTTGGCCTGTGTTCTCGCCAATTCCTCCGCCGTCACCGGACGATCTCCCAGAATCGCCCGCAGCTCCTTGTTCATCTCCACCAGGGATTCCTTGGTCTTGTCCGTCTGCACCGGTGCAAAAGCGAGGAATGGGCGCTGGAAGCGCGCACCCAACACGAAGCTGTTCGCTCCGTAGGTCCAATGTTTATCCTCGCGCAGGTTCATGTTCAGGCGCGAGCTGAATGTCCCCCCCAGGACGTCGTTCATAGCCTGGATGGCCAGTTCATCCGGCGTGTTGGGAGGCACCGTGATGTTGGCGGCGATGACCACCGACTGTTCGGCGTTCGGCTTATCCAATATGTAGACCACAGATTTGGCTGGGAGCTTTACCGCGACCACATCCTTTCGCGGAGCCTCGCCGGATTTCCAGCCGCCAAACACTTTCTCGAGTTTCGGCGTGATCTCAGCGAGCGTGGTGTCGCCCACTACCACCAGCGTGGCGTTATCTGGCTGGAACCACACTTGATGGAACTTCACCAAATCGCCGCGCGTGATTTTCTGCACGCTGGCCGCCGTTCCAGATCCGGTGAACGGGCTGCCGTAAGCATTGTTTGCCCCATAGATAAGGCCGGGAAAAACGCGCAGAGCCATGCCGATCGGGTTGTCCTGCTCTTGTTGGATCGTGTCCAACTGTAGCTTCTGCTCGCGTTTAAAATCAGTCTCCGGAAACGACGGATGCAGAATCACGTCGCCGAACAGATCGAGCGAAGGATCCAGCTTTTCCTTCAGCGCGGAGAGCTGGACGTACGAGAAGTCCAAATCGGAATAGGCGAATAAATTTGCGCCCAGCAAAGCTGTTTGATCGTTAATCTGGAGCGCATTGCGCGTGGGCGTGCCATCCGTAAGGAGCGCGGACATGAGTTTCGCCGTTCCCGGCGCCGCGGAGAGGTCAGCTGCATAGCCGGCATCGGCGGTCATCCAGAAATTCACCAACGGAAGGCCCGGCCGCTCGGCCAGAATCACTTTAAGTCCATTCGAAAGCGTTGCGCGCTCGAGCTTAGGCAGCTTCAACTCCGGTGGTGTGCCGAGCGCAGGCGCCTTCGAGCGATCTACTGCCGCCGACGTGGCTTTGTAGTCCGGGAATGGCTGGACCTCGGCAATGTACACGCCGTCAGAAAGCCAACTGTTCGCCGCCGCCTTCAGATCGCCAACGGTCGCCTCGCGTACGCGTTTCAGTTTGACTTTGTAGCCACTGGCGTCACCGGTGAAAACTTCGTACTGCGCTAGCCGGTCCGATGTCCCGCCGAAGCCTCCGATACGCTGGACGCCGCGGAGGAAGCCCGCGAGATACTGCGTCTGTATGCGCTGCAACTCTTCGGCGGTGGGTCCATCTTTCAGGAATCGAGCCATTTCCTCGTCAATCGCCTTCTCTATTTCATCGAGGTTATGCCCCGGCCGCGCTGTGACCTGAACGACGAACTGGCTGCTGATTTCGCGCGTGTCTAGATAAACTGTGACGTCGCTGGCGATCTGGTCGTCGTACACCAGCCGCTTGTATAGCCGCGAAGTTTTGCCGTCGCCCAAACAGGAGCTGACCAGGTCAAGGTAGTCGGCATCTGCGCTGCCGAATTGCGGAACGTTCCAGACCATGTAAATGCGCGGCAGCGGGACGCGATCTTGCGTGAGTTCCCGGTGCGTGCCCCTCATCTTTGCGATCCAAACTTTTTGATGGGCCACCGGCGGTCCGGGCGGAATTTCGCCGAAATATTTTTGGACTTTCTCTCTCGCCGTTTTCACGTCAATATCGCCCGCCAGCACGATAACCACGTTGGACGGGCCGTAATTATTCTTGAACCAGTCCTGCACGTCTTTGAACGAAGCAGCGTCCAAGTCCGCCATGTCGCCAAGCACCTCATGGGAGTATGGGTGGCCCGCTGGATAGGTATTGTCGGGAAACTTTTCCTCGGTAAGGAAGTACGGCTGATTCTCATCTTGGCGTTTTTCGTTCTGCACCACACCGCGCTGCAAGTCGAGCGTCTTTTGGCTCAAATCAAGGAATCCCATGCGGTCCGACTCCATCCACAGTGTGTAGTCGAGCGCCGAAGTCGGGACATTCTCGAAGTAGTTCGTCCGGTCATAGTATGTGGTTCCATTCAGGTCGGTTGCACCCACCGATTCGAGTGCCTTGATGTAACTTCCCGTGGCGTGCTGGCTGCCGCCGAACATCAGGTGCTCGAAAAGATGGGCGAACCCCGTCTTCCCCAGCTTCTCGTTCTTGGAGCCGACGTGATACCACAGGTTCACGGCCACGATGGGCGCTTTATGGTCTTCGTGAACGATCACGGTGAGCCCGTTGTCGAGCACGAACTTCTCGTAGGGAATATCTACCTGCTGAGCCTGAGCGCAAGACCCTGCGATGAAAACCAAAAAAATAACCAGCAAACGTACCCGCATGCGTTCCTCCTGAATTTTCTTCGAAGCGGCACACCAACCTGCATCGAGACCATGGCCGGATGCACGCCGCCGAAAACTTTTTGTGGTGAGTTGGGAGCGCAGGTCGTATCGCGCTTCCGCCCTGCTATTCGATATCACCGGGAAGTTATGATTTCGAATCCGTCTCTGCCGCGAAACGATACTTGCTCCCCGCTCCCGCGTCAACCTCGAAAGGCGATCATTCGCGGAAGTTACATCCCGCCCCACGCTCTAACAACCTGGGGAAACACAACTCTTTACACTTCGACGTAGCCACCGGTGAAAGGATGTTTTTTCCCGCGAATTTATTTACAGGAGTTAACTCGGCAATTCCGGCAGCGTGGAAGGGCTATACCGGTTCGGATTGCGCGGGTTTCATTCGGAAACGCAGGTTCGCTATAAACCGCTTGGCGTTGCGACAGTTTTCAGCTAAACACTATCCGTCGTAGCGTACAATTCTTCTCTCGTCTCACCGTGCACTGTTCAGGCGCCAGCCGCAGGATGGAGAGGGCTACACAAATGGATCTGCACAAAGGATGGAAGGCCGGNNCCGTTCGTCGATGAATTCATAGCGCGGATGAAGGATTACAACTGTTTTCACGGCGACGGAAGCGATATCGAGGTCGCGCTTCGCGAGGCTATCGCCAACGCTGTGGTTCACGGCAACCACGAAGACCCCAGCAAGCATGTTCACCTCAGTTTTCGTTGCGAGCCCAGTGGAGAGCTTTTCTTTATCGTCCGGGACGAAGGTGAAGGATTCAACCCCGAACATGTTCCGGATCCTTTGGCACCCGAAAACCTCTTTGCCGAACATGGCCGGGGGATTTTGATGATGAGGACGTACATGGACGGGGTCCACTACGAGCACGGCGGCCGGGAAGTTCACATGCGCAAGAATCCTTCAGCGAAATCTGGGCCCTAGACCATCGGGGTCCGGATAACGAATCTCGCGATAACAACGCAGCACCAGCAGCGAGGCCACTATCAGCGCGATCAGCGTCAGGACGCTGCCTTCCGGGCCGGTGCTTCCTCCCGTCAGCCACGTTGGACCGTGAAACTCAGCGTGCAAAAAATTGCGGCTCGCATTCAGCCCGCTGTCCGGCACGCCGTAGAAAAAAGTTTGGCCCCAATCCCACGCGGCGTGAAATCCGATCGGCCACCACAAATTCCCCGTCCGCCGCAATGCAATGCAGGCAAAAATCCCAAAGGCCGCCACCTGGATTAGGCCGAAAGGCGATTCTCCCGAGTTCCCTTTGTGGACGTACGCAAAAAGAGCGGACGTGACACAGGCCGCGGGCCAGAATCCGATCCCGGTGGTCAGCGTGAATTGCACGTAACCACGAAACGCAAATTCCTCGAAAAATCCGACAGCCACGAAAGCGATGCACCATTCCAACGCCGAGAGCGCCAGCGCGGAGCCATGTGTGTCAACGCCGGTGATTCGGAAGCCGTGGAACAAAAACATTACGAAGAGCACCCCACTGATCGCCAGAAATCCCCACAGCAATCCTGCCCAGAAATTCTTGGGGAAAGGGGTTCGAAATGGCAGCCCGTAATGCGAGATCTTACGGCGCTCGATTCGTCCCATAATCCAACTGACAAAGAGAATCAAACCGAAGAGTGGAATCTCCCCTAACGCGATTATTCCAGGCGTGAGCGTCGTGTCTTGGCTAGGATTGGTTGGACGCGGCCCGTACAGGATGGCCGAGTAGTGCGCAGCCAACAAGAGAGCGCCAACGATACCGCCGAGGATCAACAGAAAAATCAGGAGACGCCATCCCGCGCGCAGACCGTTCGGCCCGTAAAATATCTTGCTGCGCTCGGGCTCGGGCGGAAGAGGCGGCAACAAAGGTGGTGGTGCACCTGAGCCCATCGCGGGAGGTATGTTTGCTTCGTCCATCAGCAGGGAGCCTCTTTAGCGGCTTGAAGAAACACTCGCCCGCATTGGTAGTACGGATGCAAAGGATACAAAGTTGCGCGCTAAAGCGCAAAGCTTGCCACAACGTCCGGCCGAAGCTATTTCGAATAATTTAGCGTAACCTTTCTCGCGCTCGGCAGTTTAAGTTAGTGAAAGGCAAATCCGGAGAACCGGTTGAAGGATCGTTCCCAAGATGCCGGCGAACGGCGCCTGGTCGAAGCAGCGCAAAAAGACCCGGGCCGTTTTGGCGAGCTCTACGAAAATAATTTTGAACGGGTGTATGCGTACATCGCGCGGCGTGTCGGAAACCGCGAAGAGGCGCAGGACCTGACGGCCGAAGTGTTTCACCAGGCCCTCGCAAATCTCGCTCGCTACGAATGGCGCGGACTTCCCTTCGCGGCGTGGCTGCTCCGGATCGCGTCAAACGCCATCGCAGACAGTTGGAAATCCAAAGCGCGGGAGCAAGGTAACCCGTCTTCCGACGAGCTTTTATCGCATCACATCGATATAGACGACGTCGAGCAGCGCGCCAAACTCTTCCGGCTTGTGACCACGCTTCCGAACGATCAGCGCCGCGTGATCGAAATGCGTTTCGCGCAGGAGAAAAGCATCCGCGAAATTGCCAAAGAACTCGGCCGAACCGGCGGCGCCGTAAAGCAATTGCAATTCCGCGGTCTCGAAACTCTGCGAGGTCAACTAGTCGCTTCGTCGCGAAAGAAAACGGCTGCCAAATCGGGAGTTAGACCGGCAAGTAAATCTGGTGGACAGAATGGCTAACCAAAGCCTGAGCGAACAACTCGACAAAATCGTGGAAGCGCTGATCGCCCGCCCGCGCGGCACAGTTCCCGGCCGCGGGCCCAAGGTTGGCGCGAGCCTGCGACCCCTGGCTAAGATTGCCGCGCAGTTGCGCGATCTGCCCGGCGAACATTTCAAAGCACGCCTGAAACTCGACCTCGAAAGGAGAACATCCATGGCAAGCAAGCCAGTTACCGCAAAAGAAGTTCGACAGACCGCAGTTCCCTATATCTGCGTAAAAGACGCTGCCGCCGCGATCGACTTTTACAAAAAGGTCTTCGGCGCCACAGAAGTGATGCGATTGGTTGGCCCGGATAAAAAAATCGGCCACGCCGAGATTCGGATCGGTAATTCGTCAATGTATCTTTCCGACGAGTTCCCCGATCATGGAGCGCTGAGTCCTGAAACGCTCGGCGGCTCGCCCGTAAGAATGAGCCTTTCGGTGGACGACGTTGATGCGGTCGCCGCGCGCGCCGTCGCCGCAGGCGCAAAAGAAGTACGTCCGATCGAAGACCAGTTCTACGGCGAACGTTCCGGCCTATTCGCCGACCCCTTCGGCTACATGTGGAACATCTCCACGCTAAAAGAAGAATTGTCCGGCGCGGAAATGCAGAAGCGGATGGACGCCTTGATGAAACAAGGCGCTTCCTCGACGGTGCCGTCCGCAGTGAAGCCGATCCCTGAAGGGTTCCACACTTTGACCCAGTATCTGGCCGTGAAAGGCGCCGCCACTTTAATCGACTTCTTCAAGCAAGCCTTTGGCGCGGTAGAAGCCTTCCGCGTACCCAGGCCGGGCACCCAGTTGATCATGCACGCCCAATTGCGCATCCGTGATTCAATCCTTGAATTAGCGGATGCCACCGAAGAATTTGGAGCCAGGACAGTGGCCAACATTCTTCATGTTGATGACGTCGAGGCAGTCTATCAACGCGCGTTGAAAGCGGGCGGCACTTCTCTCTCCACTCCGCACGAACAGCCGTATGGCGATTTCGAAGCCGGAGTGAAGGACCCTGCCGGAAATCAATGGTATCTGACTGCGATTCGCAAAACGGGCCACCGAACGGAAGACACCAGAGCGATATTGCCTCACTTGAGCTTGGTGCATGCGGCAGAATTCATCGAGTTTACGAAACGCGCTTTTGGCGCCGAGGTAGCCTTCATGCACGACGCGCCCGACGGCAAAGTGCTCCACGCGCGTCTTCGCATCGGCGATTCGATTCTGGC
>PKWH01000123.1:0-10447 GCA_003131985.1 Acidobacteriota bacterium
GGCATTTGCCGTCCGGTGAACTCATCCACGATCACGATCTCGTCGTCTTTGATTACGTAATCCACATCTTTTTTGAAAAGTGCGTGCGCGCGCAACGACTGATAGACGTGGTGAATGATCTCCATATTCGCGGGATCGTANNTGCTTTTCATCCAGCGTGTAATCGATGTCCAGGATCAGCTTCGGAATGATTTTGTCGATGCGGTAATATTTGTCTGTGGATTCTTCCGCCGGCCCGGAAATAATCAGCGGCGTGCGCGCCTCGTCAATCAGAATTGAGTCCACTTCGTCCACCACCGCGAACTGGTGGCCCCGCTGGACGCAGTCCTTCAAATCGTACTTCATGTTGTCGCGCAGATAATCGAACCCGAATTCGTTGTTGGTTCCAAACGTGATGTCCGCGCCATACGCTGCTCGCCGCTGCACGTCATCCAGGTCGTGAACGATCACGCCGACAGTCAGCCCCAGCATCTTGTAAATCGGCCCCATCCATTCCGCGTCGCGCCGGGCCAAATAATCGTTCACCGTCACGATGTGCACGCCCTGTCCCGTCAGCGCGTTCAAGTACGCCGGCAGCGTCGCCACCAGCGTCTTGCCTTCACCCGTTTTCATCTCCGCGATTTTGCCCTGATGCAGAACGATGCCGCCGATGAGCTGAACGTCGAAATGCCGCATTCCCAGCGTCCGACGACCGGCCTCCCGCACCAACGCGAACGCCGGAATCAACGCAGGCTCAACCGCCTCTTGCAGACTCCGCTTGTAGTCCGGATCATCNNAGCTCGCCGATCGCAGCCACCGTCGGCTGGATGGACTTCACGTCGCGCTCGTGCTTCGTCCCGATAAATCGCGCGACTACCTTATTTATGACTTTCTCGACATCCATAACTTCAGTTTAGTCCCTTTTGGTGTTGCGTTTCGAAATGCGGCAGGCTTGCCCTTCCGTGAATCTTGCAAAACCAACTATCTATTGTAGCCGCTCGCGCGCTTTCGTGCAAAGCGCTGCATGAGCTCCCCGGTTGTCATATATTGTCATATCAACGCTCGGAATCTGTGCGTTGCGTCTTTTTTTCAACGCTTTTTCAATCTGCAAATCACGTCCGGATGCCTGCTTTTCAACCGCACCTGTACTTCCTTTTTTTGCCTCATTTTCCCTGTCTTTCCGTACATGTCCCTAAAGTACCGCCGCCCTTGAACCTCTGACCAGCATCTTTCCGCGCGCGCTTCCGCTAGCCTTTCAATAGGCAAACAAGCGGTTTAAGCCCATTTCCAGGGGAGTTCTTGCATGTCGCAGTTTACACGCACCCTCGCGCTACTCGCCGCCATCCTTCTGATGGCTTCTGGGGCCCTGTTTGCCGGGCAGCCGCAGATCTCGACCCCGGAAGGCCAGCTTTTTAGCTCCCTAAACCGTGAACGCGTCTCCCAGGGCCTACCCGTCCTTCAGTGGGACGATGCCCTCGCGTCTGCCGCGCGTCAGCATGCCGTCCGTATGGCTCAACTCGATCAAATGTCTCATCAGCTTCCCGGTGAGCCCAACCTGCTCGCGCGCGCGAGCGAGGCAGGCGCGCATTTCAGCGTGATCGCCGAAAACGTCGCCATCGGCCCAGCCCCCGCCGTCATACACACCATGTGGATGCACTCCCCCGGCCACCGTGCGAACATCCTCAGCCCTCAGCTCACTGCTGTGGGCATCGCCGTAGTTCAGGGCAGCTCAGGCCTCTTCGCCGCGCAAGACTTTTCGCAACGGGTTGTAACCTCGAATCCCGATCAGCAGGTGCAGCAGGTAATTTCGCAACTTACTGCGCGTGGCTTGCAAGCCACCGCCGCGGACGATGCCGGTGCGTCGTGCGACGGGAATCGCAAATTTGCACCCAACACCGCAGCCACTCTGGTCCGCTACGAAACCCCCAACTTGGACAAGCTCCCCGACGTCCTCGATCAACAGCTCCAAACCCACAGGTTTCGCGCCGCAACCGTAGCCGCATGCTCCGCCAATGCCGCACCAGGCTTCTCCCGCTTCCGCGTCGCCGTCCTCCTTTTCTAACCGTTCCGCCATTCCAGACGTGCCCACTTTTTGCTGATGAGAGAATGCCCGGTCGCTTCTCGCGTTCGCTTCCTTGCTGCCGTTGCTTCACAGGTCTATCATTGACGTGCAGGAGAAATCGTTAGGGTTGCACCTAACCAGCACTCATTGAAAGGAAACCATGGCAAGTGGACCAGCAGGACCAGCCGCAGGAAAGCGTTTGCAGGATAAAGCGCCAATCACCGGCGTGAAAAACCTCGTTGCAGTTGCCAGTGGCAAGGGCGGAGTAGGGAAGACCACCGTCGCCGTAAATCTTGCTATCGCGCTAAAAAATATGGGCCATTCGGTCGGCCTTCTCGACGCGGATGTTTACGGCCCCAACGTCCCCGTAATGCTCGGCACCAACGAGCAGCCGCGCGCCGTTGACGAACGCACCATCATCCCCGTCGAAGCTTACGGCTTGAAAATGATTTCCATGGGCTTGCTCAATCCCGGCGACAAACCGCTCGTCTGGCGCGGCCCCATGCTCCACAGCGTGATCCAACAATTCCTTCGCAGCACGCAATGGGGCGAACTCGACTACCTCATCGTGGATTTGCCACCGGGTACGGGGGACGTTCAGCTCACGCTGATCCAGAGCGTGTCAGTCAGCGGCGCCGTCGTCGTCACTACGCCCTCCATCGTCGCGCTGGCCGACGTACGCAAGGCCATCGAAATGTTTCGCCAGGTAAACGTGGAGATTCTCGGCGTTGTCGAGAACATGAGCTATTTCAACTGCCCGCATTGCAATGGCCGCATTGACGTCTTCGGCCACGGCGAAGGCCAGCACATGGCCAAATCTTTCGGCGTGCCGTTTCTCGGTGAGATCGAAATCGATCCGCAGATTCGTATCGGGGGAGACACCGGCAAGCCCGTCGCATCGCTCGGCGAAGACGCTCCCGGCAGCAAGAGCATCTACGCCATGGCTCGCAACGTCGTCGCGCGCCTCGAAGTGGTCAACCAATCCGCCGGCGCCCCGGTCGTTCAGATTCTGTAGAAGAAGCGCTCGTGCCCGTTTGTTAAGTCGCTTTACTCGCGCTCGCGTTGGCGTTGCCGTTTGCCAGCATCACTACCAGCCGCGCGACTTCCTCCGGCTCCATCGCCGTGCTATCCACCACCACGGCGTCGCGAGCGCGCACCAGCGGCGAAGTAGCACGCTCGAGATCGCGCCGGTCGCGTTCGCGGATTTCCTCCAATGTCCTTTTCAGATCGATCGCGTCGCCCTTTTGTTCATGCTCGCGCCATCGCCGCTCCGCCCTCACTTCCGGTGAAGCAGTAAGAAAAATTTTCAGCCCGGCGTCGGGAAAAACCACGCTTCCGATGTCGCGCCCTTCCATCACTACTCCGCCTTGCTGTCCCGCGCGCCGCTGTTCGGCCACCAGCACCTGCCGCACGCCCGGATTGACGGCAATTTTCGAAGAAACTTGCGAAACTTCCGGCGTGCGAATCTCCATGGTCACATCTTCGCCGTCCAGAAAAACTCGCTGGCCACCCTCCTCCGCCCGCAAATCAATGCGAGTGTCATGCGCGAGCGCAACGAGTGCTTCTGCAGCTTCGGGCGAAATCTTATGGCGCACCGCTTTCAACGCGAGCGCGCGATACATCGCTCCCGTATCCACATACACGTACCCCAGCATTTCCGCCACGCGCCGTGCGAGCGTGCTCTTGCCCGAACCCACCGGCCCGTCAATCGCGATGATCAGTTTTTTCACCGGCGAGGTCATATCAAACCGAGTGATCTCAAATTCGTTTAAATGCTCTTTCAATCTCGCGCACGGAATAGCGCAGCACGATCGGCCGCCCGTGCGGGCAGCTCATGGGGTACTCGGTTTTCGCCAGTTCGACGAGCAGCCATTCCATTTTGGTGTGGTCCAGCGGAGTGTTCACCTTGATCGCCGCATGGCACGAAGTGGAAGCGGCGATCTTCGCCTGCAGCGAGTCGATTGAAATCGCCTGATTCTCCCGCGCAATCCCATCGAGAATTTCGTACAGCAGTTTTTCCGCATCGCCGCTGGTAATACCCGCAGGCGCGGCCTGAATTGCGACGCTTCTTGCTCCCATCAACTCAGCTTCGAATCCGTTCGCGTGAAGCTCATCTACGATTTGCTCGAAAATCACCAATTGTCGCGGGTTCAGTTCCACTATCAGCGGCACCAGCATCCGCTGGCCGCCCAGTTCTCCTTCGCGCCGCGCTCGCAAATGTTGCTCGAACAGAACGCGCTCGTGCGCCACATGCTGGTCGATGATCCACAGGCCTTCGCTGTTCACCGCGACGATAAAGCTGCTGTTCACCTGCCCCAGCGGCTTCAGGTCAACAATCTGGTCCGGCCTCGGCAACGTGCCAGGAGCGTTTGCAGCCGCCACAGGAGCACCTTCGGCTTCGGCGCCGAGCGCCTCTCGCGTCGGATCTGAAAAATCGCTGCCGTTGCCGGTTCCAAACTGCAAGCGTTGAGGCACCGGCCTGTCAGGCGCGCCGGAAAGTTCGAATCCCTCGGCGATGCCAGTTGCTGAGCTGCCAAGCGAATTTGGGATTTCAGCGCGCGGCGGGCCCGGAAATGCCTTCGCGTCGGGCATCGGCGCGTAACCTCGCATGTTTCCGACCGGCGACGAGGAGGATAAGCCGCCAACACTCTGTTCACCCGCCGCCGCAGCCGCTCGGGCCGCGGGAAATCCAGGAATCGGCCGCGCATGTGAGAGCGCCAGTCGCAACGCATCGCGTGTGAAATCGTGAACGAATTGCGGATGGCGAAAGCGCACCTCTATCTTCGCCGGATGGACGTTCACGTCCACTTCCTCGTACGGCAAATCGAGAAAAAGCAGAACAAACGGGAAAACTCCCGGCGGCATGATGTTGCGGTACGCCTCACCAATCGCATGCAGCAGCAACCGGTCGCGGACCAGCCGCCGGTTCACGAAAATGTAAATCCCGTTGCGATTCGTGCGCTGCACTTCCGGCCGCGAAGTGAACCCGCTCACCCGCAGCGTAGCGGCCCGCTCTTCCGCTTCCAGCGGCGGTTCCGTGATGGCACTGCGCACAGGCCCTTCGGTGGGCGTAATCTCCGTCAGCTCGTCCAACGCCTGCCTTCCGAAAATCTGATACACGCGCTCGGAAAGCTTCTCCACCGGCGTGCAATTCAGAATTTCCTGCGTTGGCGTCTTCAGCAGGAATTGGCAATCGGGATGGGCCAGAGCGTAGTGCGTGACGAGCGAAGCGATGTGCCCCAACTCAGTAGTTTCGGACTTCAGAAATTTGCGCCGTGCAGGTACACAATAAAAAATATCCGCCACGCTGATCGAAGTCCCCGCAGGCAAGCCTGCCGGTTTCACACTGATCAGTTTTCCGCCTGCAAATTCCACGCGCGTCCCTTGTTCGTCTTCAGCCGAGCGCGTTTCAAGCAGCAACCGTGAAATGGAAGCAATCGACGGAAGCGCTTCGCCGCGAAACCCCAGCGTCGAAATAGAAAGTAGGTCGTCGGCGGTGCGCAATTTCGAAGTAGCGTGGCGCTCGAACGCCAGCAGGGCATCGTCGTGGTTCATTCCCGTGCCGTCGTCAATCACCCGAATCATGCGCTTGCCGCCCGATTCCGTTTCGATGCGAATCGACCGCGCCCCCGCGTCCAGCGCGTTTTCAAGCAGCTCCTTTACCACCGACGCAGGCCTCTCCACCACCTCGCCCGCCGCGATCTTGTTCGCCACATTTTCCGCAAGTATGCGTATCCGGCTCATGTTCGGTTGTCAGGCGGTTGGAGCTTTAGCTCCGCCATCCCCGGGTTTTACCTTTATCTGAATTCCCAATTCGTCGAGCTGGTCGGTGCCCACTTCCGAAGGCGAATCGGCCATCAAATCCACGGCGGCGGTGGTCTTGGGGAAAGCTATGACCTCGCGAATCGATTTTTCGCCGGCCAGCAACATGACGACGCGGTCGATGCCTAACGCTATGCCGCCGTGTGGCGGAGTGCCATACGTCAGCGCGTCGAGGAAGAAGCCGAAACGCTGGCGTGCTTGCTCGTCAGTCAAACCGAGCGCTTTGAACATCCGCGCCTGCACATCCTGGCGATGAATTCGAATGCTTCCCGAGCCGAGCTCGTTGCCATTCAGCACAAGATCGTAGCCCTTCGAGCGGCACTCCCACGGCGCAGTTTCGAGCTTGTCGAGATCTTCCTCAAAAATTCCGGTGAACGGATGCTGCGCGCTGACCCAGCGCTTATCCGTGCCGCTCCATTCAAAAAGCGCGAACCCGGTGATCCACGCGAATTCCCATTTGCTTCGGTCGATCAAGTTGAGCTTGTCTCCCAAATACAGGCGAATTTGACCCGCGACGTTGAGCGACGTATCGTTGTGCTCGATTTGTTCCTTGGCTGCTGCGGCGACGATCAGATCGCCAGCCTTAGCCCCCACAGCTTCCGCGAGCTTTTTCAGTGTTTCCGGTCCAAGAGTTTTTTCGAGCGGCGAAGTGATTCCTTCGGTCGCAACTTTTACGGTATAAACGCCGCGTGCGCCGGACGATTTCGCGAACTCGCCCAGTTCGTCAAGCTGCTTGCGCGACCAAGCAGCCCCGCCCTGCGCGACGACCGCCTGCACGTTGCCTTCAATCTGCAGTTTCTCCCGCCCGGCCGCAAAGAATGAGGTCACGTCGTGCAATTCCATCCCAAAACGCAGGTCCGGCTTGTCCGACCCGTAGCGCCGCAGCGCATCTTTGTAATCAAGATGGCGAAACGGTCCTTTCGCCTGCACGCCTACGACCGCGCACGCGCGTTCCATCACGCGCTCAATCACTTCGAAAATATCCTGTTGGCGCGGAAACGACATTTCCAGGTCGAGCTGCGTGAACTCGAGCTGGCGGTCGGCGCGAAAGTCTTCGTCGCGAAAACAGCGCACGATTTGAAAATAGCGGTCCATCCCGGAAATCATCAATATTTGCTTGAAGATTTGCGGCGATTGTGGCAGCGCGTAAAACTTTCCGTGATGGATGCGGCTCGGCACCAGGCAATCACGCGCGCCTTCGGGAGTCGAACGCGTCAGCATCGGCGTCTCAATCTCGAAGAAGCCAAGTTCGTCGAGCCCTTTGCGAATCTCCAGAATGATTTGGTGGCGCAGCTCAAGATTTCGATGCGGTTTCGGCCGCCGCAAATCGAGATAGCGGTAGCGCAAGCGCGTTTCTTCGCTCGCCGTCACTTCTTCTTCGATCTGGAAAGGTGGCGTTTTAGAATTGTTCAGGATGTGCAGCCGCGCGGCCATCACTTCCACTTCGCCGGATGCAATTTCCGGATTCGCCTTTTGCCGCCGCAGGACGCGCCCCTCAACCGCGACGACGAATTCCGAGCGCAATTGCTCCGCTTTCGCATGCGCTTCGGGATTCAGCTCTTTGTTGAAAACAATTTGCGCGATTCCCGCGCGGTCGCGCAGGTCGATGAAAATCAGTTGCCCAAGATCGCGCCGACGGTGAACCCAGCCCATCAACACGACCTCTTTTTCGGCGTCAGCTGCGCGCAGATCGCCGCAATAGATTGTGCGTTTCAAGTTTCCGAGCGCTTCAAGCACGAGTCTCCCTCTCCACTAGCCACGACCTCTTCTTTCGGATTCAAGATATTCGAGCAACTCATATTCGGAAAGTTTTTTCTGCTCCGAATCGGCGAGGCGCTTCAGAGTGAAAGTGCCCGCGGCCACTTCGTCTTCGCCGATGATCAAGGCGTAGCGCGCGCCAAGTTTGTCCGCGAGGCCTAGCGATTTCTTGAATTTCATTTCTTCGGCGGGAAGCTCGACGGCCAATCCCGCTTCGCGAAGTTTTCGTGTGATGTGCACAGCCGTAGGATACGCAGCCTGCCCCATCCACGCGACGAAGACAGCAAGGCCGGACAGATGCGGCAATGTTCCGCCCTCTTGTATCGACAAAATCGCGCGGTCGCTGCCGATCGCGAAGCCGATGCCTTTAGTTGGAGGCCCGCCGAGCAGCTCAACCAGCCCGTCGTAGCGCCCGCCCCCGCACACAGCGTTCTGCGAGCCGAGCCCTTCGGCAGTGACTTCGAACGTCGTGCGCGTGTAGTAATCGAGTCCGCGAACCAGTCGCCAGTTTTCTTCGTACGCGATGCCGCGCATGTTCAGTTCCTCTTTCAGTTTTGCGAAATGCTCGCGGCATTCGGCGCAAAGATGATCGGATATGCGCGGCAGCTTCGCAATGATGGCCTGCTCCTCCGGCAATTTCGAGTCGAGGACGCGCAGCGGATTCGTGTCAATGCGGCGCTGCGAATCAGGGCCAAGCTGGTCTTTCACTTCGCGCAGCTTTTCGCGTAAAACCTCGACGTATTTCGGCCGGCATTCTTTACAGCCGATCGAATTGACGTACAGCGTCGTGCGCGTCAGTCCCACACGCTTGAAAAACACGACCAGCATTTCCAGCACTTCGGCGTCAATCGCGGGTGCGTCGGATTGCCCCAGCACTTCCGCGCCAATCTGGTAGAACTGGCGGTAGCGCCCTTTCTGCGGCCGTTCGCGCCGAAACATCGGCCCGATGTAGTACAGCTTTACGTTGCCGGGAAGCGTCTGCATTCCATTTTCGATGTACGCCCGCGCAACACTCGCCGTCGCCTCTGGACGAAGGCTCATCAACCCGTGAAGGCCAATTGTATTTGCCAGCGAGAGTATTTCACGAGCAGCGTCTTCAGTGTTTTCTGGATCGTTTCCGGCCTCGGACCGTATCGCTTTGATCTTCTCAAAGCATTGCACATCGTCATCACCCTTGCGGCCGATTTCTTCACTAGCAAAAGCTTCGTCACACGCCCTCAAAAAGGAGTCGACGCTCTTCCAGAAGGGCTGGATATCGTGTGTCCTCACAGATGTTTCGTGCGACTTCGAAAGCATCCAACGTGCAAAACTCAAGTTCGAGGATAGGCTATCCCCAATTGAGTACATTTCCTTGTGGACAATGTCGGTTTCTTCGCCGACGGATCGAGCAAACAAATTGGTGTCCTCGAATGCCGGCGTCCGGATATCGCGGAAATTGTACGATTCGAAGAGATCGCGCGCTGTCTGCTCGAACCAATTCCACAGCGCGGAATCCGGCGGCAAGATGTCGCGAGTGCCTTTGATGGCGCGAAATTGGCGTCTATGATCCGCCATAGGCTGGCGTGCGCGTGACATTCGCAAATGGTTCAAAGTTCTCGATTAGACGCACACCCTCTCCTTTGTTTGCAATAGCTTACGACGGATTCTAATAAATCGAGTTCTCGATTAAAAAAAATGTAGATTTTCTCGCGACGCCCGGGAGCCATTCCTCCGTGGCCGCCGCTCTGCCGAGAATCCGGCGCTCTGCCCATCACGCTATTTTACAACACGCACGCAAGCGATTTTCGGCGTTCGGGGAATTTGGCGGTGCGAACGGTCAATTTCCAGACTCGGACTTGTAAGTTTCCTTGTACTCGACGTAGCGCTGCGCGTAGCGATCGATGGATTCGAGGTCCTCGGGGGTAAGCGCGCGCCGCAGCTTGCCGGGCTGTCCCATGAAGAGGCTCCCAGGCGCGACGATAGTGCGCTCAGGGACGAGCGTGCCTGCTGCGATGATGCTGCCCGCACCGATTTTCGCGCCGTTGAGGATGATGCTGCCCATCCCGATCAGGCAGCGCGATTCGATGGTGCAGCCGTGTAGAACGACAGCGTGGCCCACTGTAACGTTGTCGCCGAGAATCAAGGGGTTCGTGTCGCGCATCACGTGCAGCACGGAACCATCTTGAATATTTGTACGCGAGCCGATGCGCATGAAGTTCACGTCCCCGCGAAGCACCGCGCAAGGCCACACGCTGGAATGCTCGCCGATGACGACGTCACCGATAACCACAGCTTGCGGATCGATGTAAGCAGTTGCAGCAATTTGCGGCGCGTGGCCAAGGTAAGTGCGAATCATTTGTTCCTCAAAGGAGCTGAAGCCGCTTTTTCTTTCTACAGATGATGTCCAGTAATTAACCCGCTGCACGTTTCAATCTGCAGCCGGCGTCACTACGCAAACTAACGAGTGTTACTCCTCGCGCAGAGCCGCAGTAGGGTCGAGCGTTGCCGCGCGCCATGCGGGAATCCATGACGCCATGGCAGCGATCAGGAAAAACACGATTGCCATCGTGACGAAAGTTGCCGGATCGGTCGCCTTCACTCCCACCAACATTGTGGTCAGCCCGCGTGTGAGAGCCAAAGCGGCGAGCAGACCGGCAGCGATGCCGATGGCCGTGAGGCGTAGTCCCTGCCCGACAATCAGCTTGAAGATGTTGGCCCGTCCTGCTCCTAGCGCCATGCGTACTCCAATTTCCGCAGTCCGCTGTCGCACAACCGTCGAGAGCACTCCGTAAAGTCCCACGCCCGCGAGCAGTGCCGCGATCACCGCGAACACTCCAATGAGCAGCA
>PKWH01000123.1:10521-10681 GCA_003131985.1 Acidobacteriota bacterium
TGGTGTGCAACGACGCCGATAATTTCCACCCACTCGGGTTCCGGCGTGCGGATGCGGATGAGAATCCGCTTGCCGACCGCCGATCGGCCAGGGTAAGCCTTCTCGGCTAGGAGTTGGTCGATGACTACCAGGTTGCGGCCGGGGGCGTTGTCCGCGTCCG
>PKWH01000172.1:0-414 GCA_003131985.1 Acidobacteriota bacterium
GCGGACAGATGACGCCCAGTCTTGGCACGCTTGAGAAAATTGCCGAAGCTCTGGGAGTCGGGCTAAACCGCTTCTTCGTGCCGGAAACGAATGGGGAGACGGTACTCGAGGACCCGTTCATTCAGGGGCTTCGACCATTTTTAAGGCAACTCGATTGGACACAGTGGCAAGGCATCCTGAAGAGGTTGCAGGCGATTAGCGAGCACGTGAGCACGAATCACAGCGTGCGCCCTATGCCGCCGCAGACTGCTGACAGGCTGCCCCACAACATGCCCCGGCGGCAACAGCCAGCGGGCCATTCTGCGGCGGTGTTGCACCGCTAGCTCCGCGGAACGAATAGCGCGGCACAACCGAAATTAGTAAGGACGGCCCGGTAAGCTCGCCACGAGGCGATTTGCCGGGCCGTCCTTGTTT
>PKWH01000172.1:498-2000 GCA_003131985.1 Acidobacteriota bacterium
ATACTGCTCGGTGGCGATGCCGACACCGGTGTCGTTTGCGCTGAGGTTGACGTTGGCACCCTTGTCATCGGATGAAGGCAAGGCGCCGGGATAAATTTCCAGGCCGGTGACGTGAGGGCCGCCTTTGTTGACCGAAAGCGAGCCGAGAGCGGTTTGGATATCAACTTTGTCGCCGGAGTTGCGAACTTTCAGGTGATGGATGAAAAGGCCGGCAAGCGTCACGCCGAAAAGAAACATGACGATGATTCCCGCGGCGACGATTCCCAGGATCCACCAAATTGCGTTGTTCCTGCGCTGCGGCGGCGTTGGCTGGTACATGGGTGGTTGTGTCGATCCGGTGGACATAGCTTTCCTCTCGCGGTTCAAAGCTAGTTACGCATTATGGCCGCGAATTGTTTCCTGCGAAGCATAACTCTGCTTGATGCCGACGCTAGTAGAAAACCACCTTTACGTCCGGGCTTTTTTTCAGGTGCACGGTATCGATGAAGCGGACTTGGCGGTCGTCATACGTCAGGATCAACGAATGGGTGCGGGTGCCTTCGCCGAAGAAGCGCACGCCGCGAAGCAAGCCGCCGCCGGTGACTCCGGTACAAGCGAAAATGATTTTCTTTCCGGGTGCGAGATCTTCCGTGGCGTAAATACGTTTGGCGTCTTTGATGCCCATTTGGGCGAGGCGCTCGTGGTGCTCGGGCTTTGACGCGACCAGGCGGGCGAGAATTTGACCGTTCAAGCAGCGCAGGGCAGCGGCGGTGAGAACGCCCTCTGGGGCTCCGCCCGTGCCCATGACGGCGTGTACGCCGGTGCCAACCACAGCGGCGCTGATTCCGGCAGAGAGGTCGCCGTCGGAGATAAGTCTGATGCGAGCGCCGGTGGCTCGAATCTGATTGATCAGTTCTTCGTGGCGCGGGCGGTCGAGCACGATGATGACGAGGTCTTCCACTTTGCGGTTGAGCCGCTTGGCAATTGCTTTCAGATTGTCGGCGACCGGGGCATCGAGGTCGACCGCGCCTTTGCACGACGGGCCCACGATAATTTTTTCCATGTAAAGATCGGGAGCGTGAAGCAATCCGCCTCGGTCGCTGGCAGCGAGAACCACGATGGCATTCGGCTCACCGGTAGCGCAGAGATTGGTGCCCTCAAGCGGGTCGACGGCAATGTCCACCGCGGGGAATGCGCGGGTTTTGTCACGTACGGCGGCGCCTACTTTCTCGCCGATGAAGAGCATGGGGGCTTCGTCGCGCTCGCCTTCGCCTATGACGATGGTGCCGTCCATGCCGACCGAATCCATTTCCGAGCGCATGGCTTCGACGGCCATCTGGTCGGATTTGTGGCGGTCCCCGAGGCCCATGGTATGCGCCGAAGCGATGGCGGCGCGCTCTACGACGCGCAAGAATTCCAGACTGAGTTCTTTCTCCATTAGTGCTCCTGAGTGACGAGTGTGAATCTGAGCGGCGGGGGCATCTGCCCCGGGGGCGCCCGGGGGCCTATCATAATCCAATTAG
>PKWH01000172.1:2007-3304 GCA_003131985.1 Acidobacteriota bacterium
AGCGGCTTGTGCCATTTCACGGAAAGGCTGGCGACGTCGCCAAGAATCTTGGCGAGCTGATCGTTTGAGATGTCGCCGGGGAGTGGAATGACGTCAAGCCCGGTGCCGCACACCGCGGAATAGGAGAGCATTTCATCAAGCGAGAGACGCCCTTCGCTCCAGCGTTGCGAGAGAACTGAATCCTCCAGGATTGGCAGCATCAGGCCGGAATAGCCGGCTTGCGTGACGGGGATCGACTTGAGAGCGCGGGTGATGAGCGCGGTGGTGGTCAGCGTTCCACTGGTGCCCATGGGCGCGCCGAGAAAATTCTCGATTGCGCGGCCGATGGAAACATCTTTCAGGCCCGCGGGGGAAAGATCGATTCCACCGTACTTCCAGCCAGTGCTTCGGCTGATTTCTTTCGCAGTTTTTTCGACTTGTTGGGCATAGATGGTTAAAGAGGCTTTCAAGTGCTCCTCTGCAAGTTCGGGAGACTTCGTGGAGGCGAGAGCGTCGGCCACGACGTTCGCGGACTGCAAGCCTATGGCGAAGCGCTTGCCTTCGCTCGCGAGATACGATGCGGGATAAAACGGGGTGCCGTCCGGAACGAAAGACGAGGTGGTGAAGTTGAAATTGCCCTGGCTGTGCAGAGTGTTGGCTTCGAGGTATTTCATGACACCGGCAGCAGCTTGAATGGACTTCCAGTGGATTCCGTCCTCGCCGCCGATGAAGATGGAGCCTTCCAAAGTTTTTGCATTAGCGAGGATTTTTCCGAGGAGCTCCGCTTCGCGCGGGTCGTCGGAGTCTTTCGTCATGGCCGGACCGATGGAGGCGTCGAAGCCTTCCTTCACGGCTAGCGCATCGTATTCGCGGAAGAATGCGAGCGTTTGTTCATCGGAGAGGCCGCGTGTGTATTCGGGGAAAGGCTGCGTAGTGATGCGAATGGTCTGGACTTCGTATCCGGATTTTTCGTAGGCGGCCTTGGCGCCGCGCAGGAACTTCAGGGTGTCTTGAATCTGATCTTTGTACTGCGCGCGGTCGAGTCGAACGAAAGCTGTGATTGCGCGAACCTTTGGCCTTGAGGAAGACTCAGATGATGCGCCTTGGCCTGTTCCTACAGCGAAAACTAACAGAAGAGAGAAGAGAAGCGCAGTAGGGGGGCGAAACTTATTTGGGGCGCTCATCAGAACGCCGAGATTCCGGTGATTCGTTCGCCGATGATGAGCTTGTGGATGTCGTGCGTGCCTTCGTAGGTGAAGACGGATTCAATGTTGTTCATGTGGCGCATGACGCAGTAGTCGTCCACGATGCCGTTTGC
>PKWH01000289.1 GCA_003131985.1 Acidobacteriota bacterium
TGCGGGTGGGACCCGCAGCAATACGTTGTTTGGAAAAATCTGCCGAAGAATTGGGTCACGCTGCATTTGAAGGCCAGCACCAAGAGTTTGCAGGATTCGTTGAAGCCGTTCGCGGTGGCCGCCGGGACCACGCATTGTTTGGAACTGCCGGACGCGATCATTCTGGTTCGTTCCTGCAGCAAGGCGCCTGATAACCTTTCGTTGAAGACGCCGCTTGGGCAACTGTTCCCTACCCCAGGGGGGCGCAATACGTTCTGCAAGTGCGTAGCGGACGGAGTTCCGACAGAGCAACCGAAGATCCCGTGCGGAGCAACCAACACGCTGCAAGACGTGGTCGATGCGATCTCCTGTTAGCGGAGAATCAGGATGAAAAGGCTGCTGAGTTTTGCGCTGCTGATGTTTCCCCTCGTTGCGCATGCGGGTGGTCCGAAATTGCATGCGGCCTCGATCGCAAAAGTGCGCACGCAGATTTACGTGCAATTTGAAACTCCGGTTGCGCTCACTGATTGCGACGTACAGTTCGCGGTGCCCAAGCTGAATCTCAAAACGGGAGCGACGCGTTCGGAATGCGCAGCGCCTGCCGTTCAATGGACGGTCGAAATTTACGATGCTTCGGGAAATCCTGTTCGTGTTGCGGTGGTCTCCGCGATCGATCCGCTTGGAGATTTTCCGGCGAATGGGCTTGTGACGCTGATGCTGGATAGCGCGGTACCGGACAGTGCTACCAGGGTCGATGTGACATTTAACAAACAAAACAGGCCTCATATTTCCATCGAACCGAAGGGGCCTGCGGGAAAAACCGTATTTGCGCCGGCGAAAACGAAAGACGACGCGACCGTTTATCTGAGCGGTACGTTTTCCGCTGCGGTGGGATCAACGCCCGAGTACGCGACGGATTCAAAAGTGAACCAGCCCTTGAAGTATTTTGGCAAGAATCAATCGTCTTCAATTTCGGCGGCGGCTATGGTGCAGACAGACAGCAAGGGTACCGCTGATCCGGATGGATTCTACTGGGGTATTCCAGTCCAGCATATTTTTGAAAGGCCGATCAGCGTTCAGTGGTCGGTCGTTGGGATGGAGTTGGACAAAAGAGGAAACGCCGTCAATTTTGTTTCGGCGCCGAGTGTAACGTGGAGTCTGGACCACGCGTTTTTCCGTGCGGACCAAAAGCATCTGGGAGTTCAGACCGTCGCTGCTTCGGTTGGACTAGGTCTGACGGCGGGGGTGGAGTTTGGAACGAATCTGCGCGACAACTTTGTCGCTGCTAACAAACCGGGCCAGACAGAAGGAGCTTTTTTTCGCGGAGTGCCGTCCGCAACGGCATATCTGATAATTCCACAGGTGCTTCACCTGAACAAAATTACGCTAAGCTCTTCGTACACGGCGCGAATCCCGACGACGGATGAGCTGTTCCTTGAAACGCGCAATACCAAGACTCCCATACCGATGCTGACGAGCCAGACTCGAAATTGGATACAGAACAGTCTTCAGTTTAATTTTACGGAGTACTTTGGGATCCAGATCAAACACCAGTATGGTTCAATACCGCCGGCGTTCAGCTTCGTTCAGAACAGCGGATCGATAGGATTGGTTTTTTCCTTCAAGCGAACTAATACGCCGCCGCAAGAGTGAGAAGACAAATTCGGAGTGACGCGAGTCATGACCGGCATCAGCTCCACAGCTACAAGCGTGGATTTGGTGAGCTGTGTGAAGAAGCGAGATCAGACGGCATGCGAAGATCGACAGCGATTATCAGTACGCCGCTAGGAGCCGTGCGGCTGCATTAGAGGCGGGGACGTCGAATACCCTCAAGTTTCTGCGACAAACATCCCGGGCACAAAATGGCGGTGGGCGACGCTCTTGCATTTTCCTGAGTGCATTTAAAGTCGCCAATCAGAAGGGCGGGCGCATGGCCCACTTGCCGGATTCCTTATCCTTATAAAACTCGGCGTAGGGGATGTTGTTATACATGGAGGCGCCGATATTCCTGGATGAGACTTTAACGGTGAAGGTGCACTTGTAACCTTGCGGCGTCGGATTGTCGCAAGCTTCCTTCTTGAAGAAGGTGATAGTGATTGGATCGCCAGCCGGTTCCCCTGGAGGGTGATTCATGGCGTAGTCCATGGCGTCTTTCATTTGCGATTCGGTAGGCTCGGATGATCCGCCACACCCGGCAATGCCGAAGGCCAAAACAGTGGTCAGGGCAAAATGCCCAAAACGCAAGCGCATTTGAACTCTCCGGGATTCCGTTTAACGTGCCGAACGCTCAGAAAGATATACCTGACTGCCTGCCGATGCAAGGCGCGCGAACGCGTTTTGCAGCAAAGACATGGAAGGCGAAGCCGGACTTTCGCGGATGCGTGTGCCGTCCGGGAGCAGTGTCGTTTTCGACAGGAGCAGCTCCTACTTCTCTACCCTCCTAAGCAGAGCTTGGCTACCATTGATATACAAGCGTGTGGGGGTTGGACCTTAAGGCCGATGCCCTGAGGTTCTGGGACTTAAACAATTCTGGTTTGGAGGATGCTCGTGACACAAATTTTCGCAGCGCAGCGTGCGGAAAGCCGTGTGGATATGAAGTTGACCGCGATGCTGATTGGGACGCACGGGAAGTTGGGTGTGGAAAGGGCATTTACGGAGAACGTCAGTTCGCGCGGGGTCCGCGTGATTTCGACCAGCGAATGGTTTACCGACGACACCATTTTGGTTTCCTTGCCGGCCGGGCACTTTACGTCCGCGGCGCGAGTTGCCTATTGCGACGAGCTGGGTCACGGGCGATTTCGGACAGGCTTGGAATTCGTCGGAGCGGTCAAGCCTTTGGACATAGGCGAGCTGGACACCGCGCTGGAACCGCCGCAACCATGAATGCGTTTGGAAGAGAGGACTAGCGCGGCAGCTGCTCAGCCTAGACGGACGGGCTTTTCGAGCGGCTGCCGCGCAGGTACAGCAACGCAGCGTTTATAGACCAGGACTAGGACAATCCGGACAGGGAGTGTCGCCACATACTTTATAGCCACCGCAAGGACAGATGTGACAGCCGATGGCGCCGGCTCTTGTCTGCATAGCGAACAACCCCACGCCTGCTCCCAGAATTACGAGAACGGCAAGGTTCCTGAGCGTACGAACGATTTTAGTTCCCATTTTTTCTCCTTTCGATTACAGGTCAATACAACATCTTTACATCCGAGCTGAGACCTTGAACTATTGGGCGCCGCACGGTTTCTGGGCGTCACAATTGGAGGAGACACTGGCGCTGCCGGTGTTGGCCGGCTTCTCCACCTGAAGTAGCGCGAGTAATTGTTGCTGTTGCTGGTCTGACAGTACGCCGATCCAATCCTGAATAATTTTTCCTGAACGATCCGCGAGAAATATCGTGGGGGTGCCGGGAATCTTCAGAGTGTCGAGCGGGACGTTGGGCACGGTCCTCAGCGAAAGTTTTTCTGTTTTGGCGATCGCGTCGACGTCGGCGCTGGAATCGGGAAAAACTGCCACGAGATTGGCTTTCAGCGCATTTTGCTCGCTCAGTTGGGCGAGCTGGCGGTAGAAAGGCATGCTGTCCTCGCAATAATGGCAGCCTTTTTTCAACGCTAAGAGGAGCGTGCGGTCGTTCGCCTTCCAATCGACGCCGGGGATCGCGGGAAGTTGATCTCCTGCCCGTGGTTCCTGCACAGCCGCGGAGGAGTTTCGAGTAGCGCGATAGGTTTTGACCAGGAAAAACAGGACGGCTGCGCCGAGGACGATTACGGTGATATTGACTAGCAGTTCGGATCGCTTCATCGGAGACCTCGATTGGAAGCAGCCGCGTTCGCGTGGGCTATTCGCAAATGAATGTTACATCGAACGGTAAGTAACAGCGCGATGAATCGGCAGCACGCGGATTGCCAGGAGCTGTTTCGGCTAACGCAAGTTTTGGCGGCTTGGCGCGGCAAGAGTTAGGCTGAAAAATTCTTGGATCTCGAGCGATGGTTGTCGGGCATCTCCATTTTCTGAGAAGATTTTCTACGTTCTTTGGAAGGATTTGCGCGGCAGCCGGCGAAGTCGGTCGGATGAGTATCGAGAGTGGACTCGCCTCGCTATTCGGGTCGTGAGGGAGCTTCAGGGGGCTAAAGCCCGTCTCCTCGGCTCGTCTTATGTCGCCCCTAAAGGGGCGACCCACAAACAAATTCCGCGTTCAAAGCTTGGTCGCCTCGGCGACCGCGCCCGCCGCCTGCGTGTTGAGGCTGGGCGGTGCTTCAGCGGGCGCAGCATGCTGCGCCCCTACGGAATCGCGGTACGGCAAGACACGTGGGGGGCCGCTTGCCATCGCGAACGATTAGCGCGGCGGCATCAGGCCGGGGCTTTGGTCTCGTCAGTTGGCGCTGCGGAGCCGCCCCAACGCGAGCGGAAACTCTGGCGGAATTTCTCGCGCTCCTCGGGCGTCATCTTTTCCCAGCGGCCGTCCATTCGCCGGGAATTGCAACGATGGCGGCCGCGAACGCCGACGCCGCCGAACAGAATGCGGCAGAGAGCCAGCAATCCGAAAGCCTGCCAGAAATTAATTTGCCGCCATCCGAACAGCGGGGGCAGCAGCCAGTTCCAGAGATGCATTACCAGTTCGCCGCCGATTAGGATGAAAAGCGCGATTCCTATCGGGGCCAGAAAAATAATCGCCATCCGTTTCCTATTCATGTTGCGCTCCTTACTTTCTTAAAAATTCGTCGTGAATGCTATGCAATTGTTCGCGCAGATAAAGCACGGCGTAGCGCTTGCGCGCGAGCAAGGTGTTGACGTTTACTCCGCTTTCCGCCGACAACTCTTTGAAGCTGCGCCCTTCGAGTTCGTGGGCGACAAAAACTTCGCGCTGCTCGCTGGGCAGTTCGTCGAGCGCAAATTCCAATTCGTCGAGAAGCACGCTTCGGAAGTAGAGCGCTTCCGGGCCGGCGTCTGGTGAGGGCAACAGATCTTCAATCTGCAGCAGTTCCCCGTCGTCGCCTTCGACCGCCGCGTCGCTGAAAGTCTGCGGCTTCTTCTTGCGGAAAAGATCCGTGATGCGATTGCGCGCGACGCGAAAAAGCCAGCCGGTCACGTGCTCGATTGGCATCAGCAGGCGGTTGGCTTCCACAAGTTCGTAGAAGACTTCCTGCACGATGTCCTCTGCGTCGGAGGGATCGGGCACGCGTCTGCGGATGAAATTGCGCAGCCGGGATCGCTCTTCGGCGACGATTTCGGAGATTTGACGGTCTTGCTCGGT
>PKWH01000236.1 GCA_003131985.1 Acidobacteriota bacterium
ACGACGCATTATTCGGTGGTGGATGCGGATGGGAATGCGGTTGCGGTGACGACTACGATTAACGATTGGTTTGGCTCGCGGGTGACGGCCGAGGGGTTGGGTTTTCTGTTGAACGACGAGATGGATGATTTTGCGGCGAAGGCGGGCGTACCTAACAGCGATGGATTAATTCAGGGAAGTGCTAACGCGATTGGGCCGAAGAAGCGGCCGCTTTCGTCGATGTCACCAACCATGGTGCTGAAGGACGGCAAACTTTTTCTAGTGCTTGGTTCGCCGGGAAGCTCGCGGATTATCACGACGGTGGCGCTTGCGCTGATACGCGTTGTGGATTATGGAATGAACATTGCGGAAGCTGTGAATGCGCCGCGCTTTCATAATCAGTGGATGCCGGATGTGCTGAGCGTGGAACGAGGGTTTTCGCCGGATACGGTGAAGGTGCTGGAGCACATGGGATACAAAATCGAGGCGGGAATTCCTTACTGGAGCGATGCGGAATGCATCGCGATTGATTTGAAGACGGGCGAACGTTTGGGCGCCAGCGACGGCAGGGAGAACGGAAAGGCTGTCGGTTTTTGATTCTGCAACGTTGATCGAAACGCAGTGACCTGAAAAAGATCGCAGAACAACCTGCTCCGAATTTCTTCAACTGTCCCGGCGAGCGAATTCCAGCTTCTAATTTATGCGATTTCTGGTGTGCGCTGGCGTGCGTGGTAGAATCGCGCGCGATGGCGACGGAAAGATCTGAAATTGCTGAGAATCTTGCGCGGATTCGTGAACGCGTGGCGCGCGCGGCTCGACGCGCGGGGCGGCGCGCGGAAGAGGTGACGATTGTCGCGGTGTCGAAGACATTTCCATTCGAGGCGATTCGCGCGGGTTACGAGGCGGGGCTGCGGCACTTTGGAGAGAATCGGGTGCAGGAGTGGGAATCGAAGCAGGCGCGCGTGGCGGACCTGGAGGCGACGTGGCACCTGATTGGGCATCTGCAGAGCAATAAGGCGCGGAGAGCGGCGGGGCTTTTCGATCGCGTGGATTCGGCGGATAGTCTGGGGCTTGCGCAGAGGCTTGATGCGGCCGTGGGGGAAGGAGACCGAGCGGAAGCCGCAGCGATTTCTTCAGAAAAGAGCCGGCGAGACGCCCTTCGAGCGGCCTCAGGACAAGCCGGCGCTACGAAAAGCGGCGCCGAGAACGGCAAACGGCTTCGAGTTTTGATCGAGGTGAGGCTTGGCGACGAAACTACGAAGAGTGGAGTGGCGGAAGCGGATTTGGCGATGCTGGCGGAGGGCGTGGCTGGACTGTCGAATTTGGAGTTGCTTGGGTTGATGACGATTCCGCCATTTTTGGAAGATCCGGAACAGGTGCGTCCGTATTTTTCCAAGCTGCGCGAGATACGTGAAGATTTAGTTCGACGCGTTGGCAGAGCGCTGCCTGTGCTGTCGATGGGGATGAGCCACGATTTCGAAGTTGCGGTGGAAGAGGGCGCGACGGAGATTCGAGTCGGAACGGCGCTTTTCGGCGCGCGGAAGGCGAATCAGTAGGTATGCGTGGCCGGTAGGAAAATCGGGCTCAGGTGTGGGCCGCGACTGGGCGACCGGCCCATCCCACCTTTCCTCAGGGGCTAAAGCCCTATGTCTTCCAGGCCTCAATGTCGGAGCTAAAGCTCCGACCCCCTAAAAAGCAACAATCGAGAGTAATCCCTTCGTCGCATCGCTCCTGAGGGTGACGATACTCATCACGCGGCGAATCCCTGGGGGCGCCAAGGGCGCGGGATCGGTACTATGAATAGCGAAGCCAGCGGAACATTTCGACCAGGGAGGGGCGCTTGCCGTACATCAGGATTCCGACGCGATAGATTTTTGCGGAGGCGTAGATCGAGCCGATGGTGGTGAGAAACAGCAGAACCAGAGCAAGGACGATTTGCCACACAGGCGGCGTCTGAAGCGAGATGCGCAGAGACATCAACACGGGCGAGAAGAAGGGAATTTCGGAGAGAACGACGGACGTGGTGGAGGTGGGATCATTGAGGACTACGCTGTAAATCACCATGCAGAAAACCAGCGGGGCCATGGCCACCCATTGCAATTGTTGGGCGTCCTGCTCGTTGGAGCAAGCCGCCCCGATCGCGGCGAACATGGCGGAATACAGAAAATATCCTCCGAAGAAAAAGATTCCGGCGTAGAGCACGAGCGAAATCGGGATGTGAACTCCGGACAAAGCCGAGCCCGCGCCCATGCCGGCCGCGGCTAGAGCTCCGTAAGTGAAAAGCAACGCGGTGGAAATCATCCAGATGGCGAACTGGGTGAACGCGGCTGCGGCTACCCCTAGGATTTTCCCGCAGAGAAGTTCGAACGGAGTTACGGCGGAGATCAGGACTTCCATGGTTCGCGTGGTTTTTTCTTCGAGGACGGAACGCATGGTAATGATGCCGTACATCAGCAGCGCGGTATAAAGCAGAATCACGAGAGCGATGGCGATGCCGATGCTTTGGCCTTTTTCCACGGACTCGCCGGTTTCGCTGACCTTGAGGAGTTTGAGGTCCGTGCCGCGGAGAATTTCTTTGACGTCGTCCAAATGGACGCCGCGGGCGCTGAGCCTGGCCGAGATTACCGCCTGATCGACGGCGCCCGAAAGCGGGCCGATGAGAGCGAAATTATCGGGATTGCGCATATGTAGTTCGAACGATTGGGTTGCGTCCGCGGGAATCCAAAGGTAGGCGTCGATCTTCTCGGAGTTAATCCGCGAGCGCAGGTCCTGCTGAACGGTGTCGGGAGAGGCAGGGCGAACGATGGTTTCCACGATGTTGAATTCCGGCTGGCCATTTTCGAGCTTGCCATCCAGGTTGTGAGTGATGGGCTGCGCGAGCGTGCCGGAATTGTCAACAATCACAAGCCGCATCGTCTGGCTGGGCTTGTGGCGCACCAAAAATATAATTAGCAGGCAAAACGCCACGCCCAGTAGCGGCACGAGGATCGTTCCAATGATGAAGCCTTTGGTTTTCACGCGAGTCAAGTATTCGCGCTTGATGATTAGGCGAAGTTTACGCACGGGTGGTCCTATCGATAAAGATTTCATTCAACGAGGGCTCGAGAAGCTCGAAGCGCGTGATGGAAACGTTCGCGAGCACGGCAGCCTTCAAGATTTCCTGCGGGTCGGCGCCGGGTTTCAGCTTGGCTTCCACACCGTTTCCGAGGCGCGTTATGTTGGTAATCGCAGGATTGCTTAAGAAACTGTCGCTGCCGGAAAACTCGATGTGCAGCGTGTTCTTGCCGTAGGATTGCTTGATGGCGCGGAGTTCGCCGTCGAGCACGTTGCGGCCTTTGTCGATCAGGCAAATCGAATCGCACATTCTCTCGACCTGTTCCATGCGGTGCGTGGACAGAACGATAGTGGAGCCTTTCGCGCGCATCTCGAGCATGATTTCTTCCACTGTGGCGGCGTTCACCGGATCGAGGCCGGAGAAGGGCTCGTCGAGAATCACGAGCGGTGGCTTATGGATCACTGCGGTGATGAATTGCACCTTTTGCTGCATACCCTTTGAGAGATCGAGCAGTTTTTTTCCGGACCATTCGGCCAAACCGAGACGGTCGAGCCATTCCTTGGCGCGGCGTGCCGCCTCCTCTTCCGTGAGGCCGTGAAGCGCTGCGAGGAAAACGATGACGTCGAGAACTTTCATCCGGGGATAGAGCCCGCGCTCTTCCGGGAGGTAACCGATCAGGTCGCGAGTGCTATCGCTGACCGGCTGATCGAGGACCTTAATCGAGCCTTCGTCGGGGACGAGGATGTTCATGATCATGCGAATCGTGGTGGTCTTGCCGGCTCCGTTGGGGCCGAGCAGGCCGAGGATGGCTCCCTGACGAACTCGCAGATTCACTCCGCTGACGGCGGTTACGGAGTCGTAGGATTTGGTGACGTTTTCGAGTGTGATAGCGTCCATGTGTGTTGTTGGCGGTCGATTCTGATACGCAGTGAGAGCGCGGAATATTACCTGAAGTTCGGGGTGGCTGCGCGGATTATTTTATAGCTTGTAGAATCAATTGCTTACGAAGCGGGAGCCTGTGAAGAGATAATCGAGCGCGATGGGGGTGTGACGTTTGCGGTTCGAGTGGTGCCGCGGGCAAGCCGAAATGCGATCGAAGGCGAGCACGGCGGCGCGTTGAAAATTCGGCTGACTGCGCCACCTGTGGACGACCGCGCGAACGACGCGCTGCGGCGATTGCTGGCTGAGCGTTTGAACGTCCCCGTGGCGGCTGTTAGAATCGTGATGGGCGAAACCCGCCGCACGAAGCGAGTTTCAGTTGCGGGTATAACACGCGCGCAGGCGATCAAGGCGCTCGGACTTTGACAGATCGTTCTAGAGGCAGGTGAAACGCTATGCCGGACATTAAAGCAATTCANNCTGGGCGGAAATGGAATGGCGACGCGCCGCTGGTTTTATTTTATTCCGACGAAAGGTGAGCCGCGCAAACTGGTGCACCGAATCGAACAAGGCGCGCTGAACGGGCTGGACGGAAAGGCGCTTGTGTATTCGGGCTGGGAAGAACTGCACAAGAATTTGCCGAAGCTGCTGGCTGGGAGCAAAACCATCGCGATGCAGTATTCGCCGGAAAACAATATTCCCTACATTGGGCTGGTGGACGCGGGGACTATCGAGCTGTTGCGCAAGTTCAANNATTACGCGCGAAGCATTTGAACGCGCCGCCGCATTTGTGAAGGAAGGGAAGCCGCTGACGGAGGATCAACTGCAGCAATGGATCGTCGATGAATTTCGCGCGCGAGGGTTGACCAGCGCCGAGCCGCCGATTGTTGCGGTGCAGCCGAACAACGGGAATCCGCACTATGAGCCGAAGGCCGGATCGTCGCGGCCGATACGAGCCGGAGACCTGCTGCTGCTCGACATCTGGGCCAAGCGCGAAATCGCGGGCAGCGTTTATTACGACATTACGTGGGTAGGATATCTTGGCAATCGAGTGCCGGATTCCTATGCGAAGATTTTTCGCATCGTTCGCGAGGCGCGAGACAACGCGGTGAAATTTATTCAGGAAGCGGTTGCCAAGGGGCGGGAAATTCACGGATGGGAAGTGGATAAAGTGGCGCGCAAGACGATTGAGAAAGCCGGTTACGGCAAATATTTCGTTCATCGCACGGGGCACAGCATTGGGCAGGAAGTTCACGGCAACGGCGCGAATATGGACGGGCTGGAAACGCGCGACGACCGCAAGATCGTTCCGCACACGTGCTTTTCGATCGAGCCGGGAATTTATCTGCCGGAGTTCGGCATTCGAAGCGAAGTGAACGTATATGTGGACGAAAAAGAAGCACGCGTGACCGGCGCGGTGCAGGAAGAAATCCTTCCTCTGCTTGTTTGAGTTGTGTGACCCCACTTCGTGAATAACGACAATCCTATTGATGGAACATCATCGTCCGACGCTCTGACGCACAATAGCGCCGGAGATGGCGGCGGCGCAAACCAACGCGAAATCAGGCGCGATGTCTTAGCGCCATTCATCGCTGTCACTGCTTGGATTGTTCCGGGCCTGGGCCACCTGGTGCTGCGGCGATGGGGGCGCGCGTTGATTTTTTTTCTCGCGGTCGGCGGACTCGCCGTCGCCGGTTATCTGCTCCGCGGAAACGTGTTTCCGCCGCGGATCGGAGAGCCGTTCGGCACGCTCGGTTTCCTGGCGGATGCGGGTGCGGGAATATTTTATTTGCTGTCACGTTTTTTTGAAACAGCAGGGCCGGATGTCTCGCGCGCCGCGGGCGACTACGGGACGCGCTTCATCGCCGCTGCCGGAATCGTGAATCTGCTGAGCGTATTTGACGCGTACGAAATCGCGCTTGGCCGGAGAACGATGTGATCGCAAACTGGGCGGAAGTCGTCAACGCGCAGGCCGGCTCACCGCAGATTTCTCATTTTTCGGCGATGTGCCTGTTCGCGTTGCTGATTTCCGTAGCGCTGGCGGGATTGACGAAGAGGACGGCGTCGGAACGGGTGAAGTATGCCGCGTCTTGTTTCTTGAAGTTTTTGGCGGTGGGGATCGCCATCGGCTGGCTGATGTACCCCTTCTCGCATTGAAGTCTGCCCGGAATTTTCGCAATGTTTGATACTTTTTTTGCGGCTGCGGCGATGTTAAAGTCAATCAGGATGCCGAGGTAGCTCAGTTGGTAGAGCAGCCGATTCGTAATCGGCAGGTCGGAGGTTCAAGTCCTCTCCTCGGCTCCAGCTTTTTGCAAATGCGTTAGATGCGATGCCGGCGAGGCGACGCAAACGTTCTTGACGCAACGAAAAAGTTCATCTTTCAATTGTCACGCCACGTATCCCACCTCAGAGGCTCAATAATGGATTGCAAGAAAGCTGTTTTGTTCTGCATGTGCGCGCTTGAGATAACTTTTGCGTTGCTCTTGTCGGCGCAGACAACGCCCGCGCAGAAAGAGAACACGTTGGCCGACCAAATCCGTGCAATCGCAAGCCGGCCGGAGTACAAGCACTCGACGTTTGGCGTGGAAGTGTATTCGTTGGACGATGAGAAAGTTATCTTTGCGCTTCGTGGCCAGGAATTGTTCACGCCAGGGTCAACTACTAAGCTTCTGACCGAAGGCACAGGGCTTGAGCTGCTGGGTTCGGATTTCCGTTTCCACACGCGCGTGTATCGCACGGGGCCGATCACCGCGGATGGCGTCTTGAAAGGAGATCTGACTCTGGTGGCAAGCGGCGATCCAAACCTTTCGGGTCGGATTCAGCCGGACGGCACGCTTGCCTTTGAGAACGAAGACCACTCTTACGATGGCAGCCCGGACACAAAAGCTGTTCCGGGTGATCCGCTCTTTGTGATTCGCGAGCTTGCTGCGCAGGTGGCGGCGCATGGCGTGAAACGAATCGAGGGACGCGTGCTCGTGGACGCCAGCTTATTTCCAGAAGGCGATCGAGAGCTTGGAACAAACGTGGTAGTTTCGCCGATTTCGGTGAACGACAATGTGGTGGATCTGACAGTTTCGCCGGGGAACAAGGAAGACGCTTCGGCGGGCCTTAGCGTTTCGCCCGTAAGTTCGTACGCTTCGTTCGTCAACAAGATCACCACCGGACCAGCGGGTTCGAAGCCGGATATCAAGCCGCCTGCTGATGCGACCAACGCGGATGGCTTGCACACGGTTACGCTGACGGGCAAATTTCCGCTTGGTGGGCCTTCCATCCTGTACACGTATGCCGTCCCGCAGCCTAGCCGTTTCGCGCAAGTGGCATTCGTTGAAGCGCTGCGTGAGGCTGGGATCAAAGTGGAGGTTCCTCCGTTCGCCGAAAGCACTGACTTCAAAGCTTTCTCTAGTAATTACAAACAGGAAAACGTAGTCGCCGAACATGTTTCTCCGCCGCTTTCGGAAGAGACAAAAGTGACATTGAAAGTGAGCCAAAACTTGCACGCTACGATGATGCCGTTTATTTTGGGGGCAATCGTNNGGCGCGGGCGGTGCGCAGTCGGCATTCTACACGCCGGATTTCATGGTCCATTATCTGGCTTTTATGTCGAAGCAAAAAGATTTCGCGATTTTCGAGAAGGCGTTGCCGATTCTGGGGCGCGACGGCACGCTTTGGAATATTCAAGTGAATTCGCCGGCTGCCGGCCACGTGTTCGCCAAAACCGGCACCGATGGTTCATACGACGCTTTGAACAAAAACCTGATGCTGAACGGAAAAGGCCTGGCGGGATACATGACCACGTCTGACGGCCGGCATCTGGCATTCGCCGCGTTTGTGAATCGGGTTCCAATTTCAATGGACGATCCGGAAGCTGCGCAGAAAATCGCAGGGCAGGCGCTGGGCGAAATCGCCGGGGCGATCTATTCCACGCCGGCGAACAAAATTGCTGCCGTCGACGGGGTCACTGATTCCAAACAGTTTTGATGTTTGTGAACTCGCGAATTCCGTAGACACCCAGTTCGCGGCCGATGCCCGAGCGTTTCGCTCCGCCGAAGGGAAGTCGCGGATCTGATACGACCATGCGGTTGATGAACACCATACCCGCATCGATGCCGTTGATGAACTGATCCTGCTCGCTTTTTTCGTCCGTCCATGCGCTGGCGCCCAATCCGAAGGGCGTGGCGTTGGCGATGCGAATCGCGTCGTTGATATCTTTGGCGCGAAACACGGAAGCGACCGGGCCGAACAGTTCGTCGCAAGCCGCGGGAGAATCGTCGGGAATATTAGTGAGGACCGTGGGAGCGTAGAAATTTCCCGGGCGGTTCAGGGGCTTTCCGCCGGTGAGCAATTTGGCTCCTGCTTTGATGGTTTTTTGCACATCGGCATCGAGTGTGGTGACGCCGTCAGCCGTCGCTAGCGGGCCCAGCTCCGTGGTCTCATCAAAGGGGTCGCCGATTTTCAGCGATTCCATTTT
>PKWH01000166.1 GCA_003131985.1 Acidobacteriota bacterium
GGCATGGTTTCGCGGCCGATATCGAAATGAATCAACGAGCGCGCGGTCTGCGCGCCGTAATATCGGTCCACGGGGACTTCAATTTTCCCCATGCTGTCAGATTCGATCCGCGTCTGCGTCTTGTGCGCAGGCGACGCTTTGGCATCCAAGGTCAGCTCCTCCCCACGGCAACCACCAAAAGATAGCAGGCCCAAGTAAAGGATACTGCGGAAAGCGCCGCCCGCGCAGCCCAGTTTCTTAAAGCGAGTAACAAACCCGAGGCGGCACGATTAGGCCCTCGCATGGCCGTTTCCTACCTGGCTTGAATTTCTGCGAAAGGACGCTTGGGCAGCTGTCCGACGGCTGCACTATCGTACAGGAGAGATTTGAGAAACGTCCGCGATAGGATTCTCTGGGCGACTCTTAAACCAGACTAAAATTGATGGAGCAGAGGAAGCAGCAAACGCCGTCTGATAGCGACTTCTTTCTCGGGGGCAATGGGTTCTTCAAATGGCTTCTATTTTCAAACGGCTTTTCTCGTCTGGCGGAGCGCAAGCAGGGACCGCGCAAATCGAAGAGCCGACGCCAGACGTCGCGGCGGCCGAAAAGCTTCTGGCTGAAGAAGGCCTCGGACAGACCCCTAGCGAACAACCACCGTCTGAAGAAGAGCTGAAGGAATTCCTCATCAAGAATTTTTTGGAAGATTCGAAGGCGGATGAGATACCGCCAGTTCAAAACTTGCCCGTCACGAATTCTAACACTGTATATGCGCGCCCTGCATCACGAACCCTGGCTGAAATTCTCGATTTGCCTTCTGGAGAAGAGGAATCCGAAGCCCCCTCGTCAATGCCCCCAGCGGTGCCCGCAGAAGAGTTTCCAGCCGGCTCGCGAGGAACGGAATCTGTCTTTGCGCCGAATCCAGCGGGGGCTGGTCCAGAGGCCTCACCGATCTTAGAAGCCGAGCAAATACGAAAATCATTGGCTGAAATCTACGGCATGCCCTCAGGCGCGTTCGTACCGGATACAACCACGGGAGACCAAGATGACTCTGTAACGCAGGATCCTTCTCAGACTTCCGCACAATTTCTAGATGAGCCAATCGCGACCGGTCTGCCGCCGACTCTGACGGAAATTCCCGAAGGCCTGCCTCCGACTATTACAGATGTTCTCGCAGAAACCGAAACGGAAACGGCGGTGGACGAGCCTATAGTTATTCCTTCAGCGGAGTCCGCGGAAGCTTCGGCGGGTCCCACCAGAATTGATGCCAGCGAATGGGCGCTGGAAGAAGCGCTCGGGAATCACAAGGAATGGCTCGATTCGCGAGGCGCAGCAGGAAGGAAGGCCAATCTTCGCGAAGCCAAATTGGAAGGCACGGAACTGATCAGCGCCAATCTGCGGTATGCGGATTTGCAAGACGCGAATTTCAAGGCAGCCGATCTGTTACTGGCGGACTTGCGCGATGCTTGCCTGGTTCGCGCGAATTTGCAGGATTCCTGCCTGGTGGGAGCGAATCTGGAAGGCGCGAATCTGGAAGGCGCTTCGCTTGAAAGCGCCATGGGTCTTGTGCCGCGGCAATTGGCCGGAACGAACTTACGTGACGCGTCCGTGCCGGCGCATATCATGCAATTCGATGCGCTGGCGGAGTTTTCGCGGGCCTCGCAAGCATCGGCGCGTATGTTCGCGGTGGTGATCTCGGCTAGCTTTCTTTCATGGCTGATGATCTGGAAGACGAAGGACGCTCAACTGGTGACGGATTCGGCGATTATTCCCTTCCTGCATTCCTCGGCTGCCGCCGCCGCGCTCCCCACTGCTGAAATTTACTTGATTGTGCCGGTGGTGCTGCTTTGTGTTTACTTGCTGTTTCAATATCATTTGCAGCGTTTGTGGGACGCGGTGCTCGAATTGCCCGCCATATTTCCCGATGGCCGCATCCTGGGCGAAAAACAGCCGCGAATTATTACCGGACTTCTGCGATTACATTTCCACTGGATGAACCAGGATCCTCCCTCCACGCGGCTAATCGAGAAAAGCGTTTCGGCGTTACTGGCGTATTGGACTGTTCCAGCGGTTCTGATTCTTTTCTGGGGACGCTATCTGACGCTGCAAGAAATTCACGGCACGATTCTGCAGGAGCTCCTAGTTATGACGGCCGTTGGCATAGCTATCTACACAACGACCCAAATAGGGCGGCCTCAGGCGCGGTGGATCTCTTCAGGGAAAGGCAAGAAAGGTTTATTCGAGAAACTCAGATATGCGAATCCAGCGACGCCTGTAATTATTCTCTTCGTCCTGCTGTCGTTTCTTTCGATAGGAACGATCGTAGGAGTTCCGCACGGCAAGGACCGCGCGCCGCAATTTTCCTCTTCGAGTATTCGGCGGTGGGCCCCCGCTGTTTTTTGGTCGCTGGGATACGACCCCTACCCGGATGTGACGGAGGTTGCGGTTTCCGCCAGACCATCCACCTGGCGTGGCGATGGCGCGGAAAGCAGCGAGGAGCTCGCGGCGGTGCGAGGCGCCCGTCTGAACGAATCGCATTTCCGCTACGCGCAGGCCTATGGAATCTTTCTAGTAAACGCTCATCTGTGGCGTTCGGATTTCTACGGTGCGTTTTTGTCCGAAGCGGACCTGCGGGGAGCTGATCTCGGCCAGGCGGATCTTCGATTGGCGATTCTAGACCGCGCGCAGATGAACCATACGAATTTCGATCGAGCGCGATTGGACGGCGCGAATCTTTCGCGCGCAGATCTGCGAGGCGCCAACCTTTCCTATTCCTCGCTGGAAGGTGCCAATCTGATAGACGTACGCCTGGATGGCGCGAGCCTTTATGGCGCGCACCTCGCTTCCGCAAACCTGCTTCGCGCGAACATGCAGAAGGCCGACCTTCGCGATGCGCAATTGGACGGCGCGGACTTGGAACACGCGGACATGCAACAAGCTTATCTTTGGTCTGCGAAATTGCCGAACGCGCGTATGGTCAACGCGCAGCTCGCCACCGCTATCTTCATCGATGCCGACTTGCGCGGCGCGGATCTTCGAGGCGCGCAATTCAATGGAACCGTGCTGAATGGCGCGAATTTGCAGGGCGCAAATCTGGACGGCGCTGATTTACGCGGGGCGTTGCAATTGGGAGCCTCGCAAGTTTGCTCCGCGAAGTCCCGCGAGGGTGCGCTGTTAGACGACGCGCTGCAAAAGCAGGTGGACGCACAATGCGGCGGCCGTATTAGCGCTTCGGCGCCGGCTCTTCCTTAGGTTTTCCCGCAGGCTTTTCGAAACGGCTGCTGTCCACCGGAATATTGGCCTGAATCTGTTCCCACTTGTAAATCGTCGCGCCATCCGCGCGCACGATTCGAATCAAAAACGGAACTTTCACTCCGCTCACGTCGCGATAATCCTCATAGTATGCATCTTGGGGAATCGCGCCCAGTGGGCTGTCGATTTCAGTTGAAACGCGCAGCAGCAATCCGGATTGGGCGTCGAAGTAATACTGATCGGCTGTACCGCTAGCCCGCGAAGCGATGATGCGATAGGTATCCTGCCCGTCGATTTTCGCGATGTCCTTCACTTCAAGGTGCGCGTAGTTCTTCTTGAGATTCATGCCGGGTACGAACGCGGCCGAATCCTTCAAGCGTATTAAATCATCGCCGGACAACTCTTCCACTTCTCCACCCCGCTGTTGCCACCCGATCGTTCCGTTGTAACCTTGCGAAGTATCTCCCGGAGGGCCGTGAACGACTGTCAGAAACTCTTGCGGCGCCTTGCGATAAGTCTCAATCTTTGAATGCATGTTGTGCGATGTAACTTCAAGAGATCCGGTATCCACGCGAGTTTCCATTTTTTGAATGGACGCGTCCCCTCCGAGTGCCTGGATGTATTTCTCGATGATCTCTTGAGCGGACGGAAGCGAGCTCGCCGTTGCGGAGGTTGTGGCTGGTGGGCTCGCAGGCTTGGTTGCGTCCCCGGCGGGAGCGACAGCAACACTGGCAGCAGGAGCGGAGGCCACTGAAGTAACATCCGAGAGCGTTGGCATGTTAGCTGCCTTGGCCGCGCCACGGTGGCAGGTGTAGCAAGTCACCGCGCGGTGTCCGCCGAAACTTCCGTTATCAATCGCGAACATCATTTTCATCATTTCTCTGGCGCGTTTCTTCGGCGCCTTCTCATCGCTTTCAAAATTGTCCTGAACGTGGCAGTAATCGCAGCGGACTCCGAGAGCGAACGTCATGTAACGCATGGCCGGGAGCAGTTGATCTGCCGGAATAGCGCTGAGCACTTCTACATTCATGTACGCTTTGTCTGCGGTTTTCGCTCCCGGCGCCGCTGCCTGCGGCAATGAAGGAGATTGCTGCTTGGAACCCGTCTGCTGAGACGCATCACTATTTTGCTGCGTCGATCCCGTGTTAGCGACCAACCTCACGGGAATCCAGATTAGAGCTGCCATTGCCAATACGAACGAAATTGCGTTTCCAGAAACTTTTCGCGGCCGGTGCTCGGTGTTCATGAATTTGCGGTATCCTTTCCGGAATTGACGAGTGAATCATACAAGTGATGCCCCGAAGAGGCAGAATTTATTTGTGGGGCACCCGCTGACGTGGGCGGGGTAAGAGAGCGCATGTTCGCACGAAGAGCATCAAAGAACGCAATCGAACCACGGGATTCCGCTGGGAATCGGTTAGAATGGCACCGGAATTATAGACGGAAAATGTTACTGTGAATTCAATCTCGCGCGCAGTTCCCTCCTCCACATTTTTATCGAAGGCCTCCACACTCGGGATCATCATTGTCGCCTGGGCGCTCATTTATCTGCCGGCGCTTGGGCAACCCGGACTTCTTGACGACGCGGATTCGATCCACGCGGAAGCCGCCCGCGAAATGCTCCTGAACCACAACTGGGTCACGCTCTATGTGAACGGGATTCGCTATCTCGAAAAAGCGCCGCTGATGTACTGGAGCGTCGCCGCCAGTTACAAGCTGTTCGGCGTGGGCGAGTGGCAGACGCGTTTGCCGCTGGCGTTGAGCGTTTTGGGACTCGGCCTATGCGCGTATATATTTGGCCGGCGCTTTCTGAATCCGGAGGCCGGATTTTACGCCGCTTTGATTTTGATTACAGCCCCGGGAATTTTTGTTTACACACGATTTTTGATTCCTGATGCGATCGTAGCGATGTGGCTGACGCTGGGCCTTTATTTTTTCCTCATCGCTTACGAGCAGGAAAATCCCTCGCGATGGGCTTGCTGGGGCTTAGCAATCACGGTAGCGCTGAACGTTCTCACCAAGAGCCTGATCGGCCTTGCGTTCCCGGGAATGATCATCTTTGTATTTCTTCTGCTGACCGGAAACTTCAAGAAGCTTTTCAGAATGCGGCCGTGGTCCAGCGCACTAGTGTTTTTGATAGTGGCGGCTCCGTGGCACATTCTGGCGGCTATCCGCAGTCCGGCGCAGCCAAGCGGGCCGGAAAAGGGTTTTCTGTGGTTTTATTTCGTGAACGAGCAGGTGCTGCGTTATTTGAATAAAAGAATTCCGAGGGACTACGACAAAGTTCCACTGCTGATTTTCTGGGCCTTGCTGCTGGCGTGGCTGATCCCGTGGTTCGTATTCTTGTTTCCCGCGCTGAAGGAGATCCCGAGACGCGTGCGCGATTGGCGCGAGGGTTTGGAAGCACGCGCTCGAGCAAATCTGCTCTTTGGAGTGTGGGCCGGCGTAATCATGTTATTTTTCAGCTTTTCCACACGCCAGGAATATTATTCGCTGCCGGTGCTGCCTGCTTTGGCGTTGCTCACCGGTGGCTGGATGCAGGGAGAACGCGAATCCGCGGCCGCAAGTTCTGAGCGAAGGTCTGGTAAAGCCAGCTCGCTTGCGCTGCTAATCATTGGCCTCATAGGTTTCGCTGCTGCGATGAGCATTCTTGCGATGACTCACTCGTTCCCTCCGGGCACCGACATCGGGAGCGTTCTCGTGGCGCATCCGGGACAATATGCTTTGTCACTGGGGCACATGGAGGATTTGACCATCGAAGCTTTCGGATTATTTCGCACGCCGCTTTGGCTGGTCGGATTCGCGCTCCTGATCGGCACAGCGCTAAATTGGATTTTCCGGCGGCGTGGAGCGCCATTCAAAGGCAACCTCGCTCTCACGAGCATGATGGTAGTCGTGCTGTTCTGCGTGCATCAGGGATTTACGATTTTTTCGCCGGAACTCACGTCAAAAACCATTGCGCTGAAGATTCAGAAGGAATACAGGCCCGGCGATACGATTGTGGTCAACGGCAAGTACGAAACCGGGTCCACTCTGAATTACTATACCGGGGTCGAGCTTCACGTGCTCAACGGTCGTGATGGGAATTTATGGTACGGCTCGTATTTCCCGGACGCTCCGAGGATTTTTGAAGATAACGAGTCTTTTGCTCGCCTGTGGCGCGGCGACGGGCGCGTATTTCTTTTCACCGAGGATTATCTGAAAGACAAGGCGTTGCAGGACATCGACCCTAAAACAATTTATGTCTTCGCGCGACAGGGTGGCAAGGTCGTGCTCACGAATCGCCCGCTGTGACCTACAATTAGCCCGCAAGCCCGGAGGCCTTCGATGCATCCTTGGCACGACCTGAGTCCTGGCGAAAATGTTCCGAAGGAATTCCACGCGGTCATTGAGATTCCGCTAGGTTCGAGCGTGAAATACGAACTCGACAAAGGCAGCGGCATCATCAAAATGGATCGCGTGCTCTACTCGGCGGTCTACTACCCGGCAAATTATGGCTTTATTCCGCAATCTCTCGCGGAAGACCACGATCCACTCGACGTTCTTGTGCTCTGCCAGGTGCCGGTGGTTCCGCTCACGATCATGGATGCGCGGACGATTGGATTGATGTCCATGATTGATTCCGGTACGAAGGACCACAAAGTTATCGCCGTCGCCACGGCCGATCCGGAATACAACACCTATCACGAAGCGAACGAGTTGCCTCCGCACAAACTTGCGATGATCCGCCGATTTTTTCAGGATTATAAGAATCTTGAGGGAAAAATCGTGGAAGTGGACGATATCCTGCCGGCCACGATGGCTTACCCGGTAATTGAAGATGCGCTGGCAAGATACGATAAGAAGAGGCGAGCGGGTCACCACAAGAAATAACCAGCCAGATCGATGTCCTCCCGGTGTGTAGCAGCTTCCAATAGCGCTACACTTAACACCGGCATGATTGCGGAGGTTGTCAGATGCGATGGATTCGAGCCCTGTTCCTGATCGCAACAATAATTTTGCCGTTGTGGCTCTTCTTCGGCGCCGCACAAATCGGCCACGCGCGCTCTCGTGCGGCCCGCGCAGAAGCGCTCCACCCAGCGCAGCTCGGTAAAGTAAACTTCCCCACTTCTTGCTCCTCCGCAGCACAACCCACGATGGAAAGGGCCGTCGCGCTTCTGCATTCCTTTCAATACCAGCAATCAGAGCAGACGTTCACGGACGCTGCGCAGCAGGATCCTCATTGCGTTATGGCTTATTGGGGAAAAGCAATGGCTCTTTATCACCAACTCTGGGATTTTCCGGATGAGAGGGACTTGCGCGAAGGCCGGAAGGATTTAGAGGAAGCCGGAAAGATCGGCGGCACGACCCAGCGCGAGGGCGAATATATTTCCGCGGCTGCTGCGTTCTATCAGGACGACTCTAAGCTTGACCACACAGCACGGGTGCAAGCTTACTCCACGGACATGGAAAAGCTTTACCGTGACAATCCCAAGGACACGGACGCAGCGGCATTTTATGCTTTGTCGCTTGTTGCCCTAGCGGAATATGGAGAGCAAGGCTCGACCAACCGCAAGAAGGCCCTTGCGATTCTTGATCCCCTGCTCGTTACCGAGCCCGAGCACCCTGGCGTAGCTCACTACATTATCCACGCAACCGATACGCCGGAGTTGGCTTCCGAAGGCTTGGAAGCCGCGCGCATGTACGCAAAGATTGCTCCCGATTCGTCGCACGCAATGCACATGCCGTCGCATATTTTCACCCGGCTAGGCCTGTGGCAGGAATCGATCGATTCAAACATCGCCGCAATCGCCTCAGCGGCGAAAGCTACGGAGATGCACATGGCTGACGCGCATTATCAAACGCACGCCATGGATTTTCTGGACTACGCGTATCTCCAGAGCGGACAAGAAGCAAAGGCGCGTGCTGTGGTGAATGACTTACAGACAGTTCCGGGCGCGCACCACGGGACCATTGAAAATATGCGGGCGACGTTCGAAGCGCGCAATGCAATCGAGTTGCACCACTGGAAAGAAGCCGCGTCGCTTGATGTCCCCGAGATTCCGCTGCGCGACCAGGGCATCACTTACTGGGCCAAGGCCATCGGAGCAGCCCGGAGCGGCGACCTGGATGACGCTAGACAGGACGTTCAAAAGCTCATCGAGGCCAATGACGCATTTGATAAACACGAAAAGGACATGGGAGACAAAATGTATCCGGGAGAAGGTGTTCAACAGCGCGAAGCGGAGGCGTGGCTGGCTTATGCAGAAGGAAAATCCGGGGAAGCGGTGAAAATTATGCTGCTAGCCGCCGAGCGGGAAGAAGCCGAACACGTGGATTCTCTTGCCATGCCAGCTCGCGAGATGTTGGGAGACTTATTTCTAGATCTCAAACAGCCCTCAAAGGCGCTGGCAGCATACCAAGCGTCGCTAACAATGTCACCGAATAGGTTTGACGGGCTATACGGCGCTGCGCGGGCCGCTGAATCCGCTGGAAACGCGAAAGAAGTGCGCGAGTATTACTCCCAACTGGCAAAAATTGCCGCGCCTGGCGCGGATCGCTCCGAGCTTCAAGAAGTCAAAGTAAACCTGGCCGAAAGGTAAAAAATCGCCCGTTCCGAAGAGAAAGCGCAACCAGTACCCTCCCCCTGGCCTTGTTCTGGACTTTCGTACAGTTGTGGCCCCGATTACTGTTAGCGCATATTTATTGTGTAGATTCAGCACTTTTGCAGTCATTTAGACTCGACATGCGTTACCATTCCTTTCGCAAGGTGTTCGCGCCGGGGCATCGCGGACAGTTGATGCACGCCACGGTGGACACAATCGCTCATTTGATGAACTGCGAACAACAGACGGCTCACCGGAAGCCCGACCGAATCGCTAGTGAACAGCGCAGTGCGAGAGGCCTTGCAGGAGCTTTGCGGGGACTTCTTGCTCCAATGCTCGTCCTGGTGGGCTTGACTTGTGCACTCCCTGCTCGGGGAGCAGCAACGACACCGATACAGTGCGGCGCGAACGAAGATCGCGTTTGGGTATATGACTCTCTGGACAGTTTTGACGTAGCACTGAAACTGAAGTGCGGCGAGCCGGTAGAAATTATTGGCCGGCAAAAGGGCTACGTGAAGATTCGCACTTCCACCGGCAAAGAAGGCTACGTGCCCGAGAAAGCCCTTCCCAAGCCTCCCGAGACGGAAGAAAATAATCAGAATCCGGGTCAAGCGCAATCCAGCAGGCAGGAAGGCCCGCAATCGATCGCTGCCGCAGCGCGCGCCAATACTTCCGCCAGAAGCACTCCGGGTGCTGGTCCCAAGCCGGTTGAAGCCGCTTCCACAAGCGTGAATCAGACGAAATCTACTGCCGTGGTATCTGCTCCAGCACGAGATTCGAATGAGAGCGCCAGTTCCGCGGCGCGGACAACAGGAAGTCCAGCCGAAACGAACAGTTCCACCGCAGCTACGGCGGACGCTGGCAATCAAGAGAAGGCTAAACCTCAACCAATCCCGGCGCACTCCCAGACCAAGCCGATTACACATCCCCCTGCGCATTCGACGGCGAGCCCGGCCGATTCAGCAAACGCCGACTCGAAAACCGCATCAGCGAGCCAGGGCAAGACGAAATCTGCCTCTTCGAGTACTTCGGCGGCGAACACTAAAAGCGTTGCAACAAAGACGAGTTCAAGCAAGCCTGTTTCAGTTTCCAACGCATCGGTGGCGGCCCCTACATCTGCTTCCTCAGCGCCAAGCAAAATCGAACTTGCTGACAATCTGCCCACCGAGCCCGCCGCATCGAGCGGAAGCATTCGAGCTGCGGCGATTCCACGCGACCCCGATGAGGAAGAAGAGCCCGTCATGAAGCCGCTGGAAAATAAAGAGGCTTGCACAATTTATTTCTCGGCATACGGCCTCTCGCCGAATCAGTACAAGTGGATGACGCGGAACCGCGGCAAGAGTTTCCCCGGTATCTGTCCCGCCCCTGCTCCGGCCATGGTGGATTTCATCGTCATCTTTACGCACGATGCGGACTTTTATAACGGCACGATGCCCACGCCCGTTCACACGGATAAGAATGGGTTTTCAGATTTCACACCTCTGACCACCGTTGACACCGCCGTGGTCTCGCCCTCCGAAGCCGATAAGAACCGGCGCGAGTATGTTTGGGTGTTTCATACGAAGAGGGGTACTTTTGATCCGGCGAAATTCTCGCCCAAGCGCCGGCCGTTGTTTTCGACCACGGAATCGAATAAGCTCGGTACGGCAGCCGGAGGCCGCTCAGCGGAAGACGCATTGCGCTTTATTGAGCAGCACGGCGTCGATCGCTGAAACGAGCCGGTGTTTCGCTAACGCCCCAGTTTGACCCACCGTTAGAAAAGAATCACACTCCTATTTTCATTCGTTGAAAGCAGGCACCGATTACCCTAGAACTAGCATCTAGATGATTATGACTTCGAGAGCCGTCAATCCGAGCATTACGCCTCGCGAAATCCTTACTTCGTGGGGACGCATTTTAACCGGCAGAGTGCCTTTGCTCTCCATTGAGATCACGCGTGAATGTCCGCTGAGCTGCCCAGGCTGCTACGCCTATGGCGATACGCATCTGTCGGGCGGCGTTACGTTGCGGGATTTGGCAGACAAGCGAGGAGATGCCCTGGTCGAGGGCGTGCTTGGCCTCGTGCGCCAACACAAACCTATGCATGTCTCTCTGGTGGGCGGCGAACCCCTGGTTCGGCACCGCGAACTCAGCCGCATTTTGCCGGCGCTTAGCGACATGTCCGTGTTCACTCTGGTAGTCACCAGCGCCGTGATTCCCATCCCTGAAGAATGGATGAAGATACCTCGACTACGCGTTGCGGTATCGGTGGACGGCCTGCCTGAAGATCACGACGTCCGGCGGAAACCTGCCACGTACGAGCGCATTCTAAAAAATATCGAAGGGCGAGAAGTGAATATTCACTGGGTGATAACGCGGCCCATGCTCGCGCGGCCGGGCTACCTGGAAGAATATGTTGCCTACTGGAATGCCCGCCCGGAGGTAAACAGAATCTGGGTGAGCCTCTACACCCCGCAAATTGGCGAGCAGAGCGTGGAAATGCTTACTCGTGAGGATCGCGAAACTCTTGCCAGAGAGCTTCCGGCGATGACCTCAAAATATCCCAAGCTCCTGATAAATGAAGGTGTCGCGAAGGCTTTCGTAAACCCTCCCAACAACCCGAACGAATGTCTCTTTTCCAAAATGTCCGCGAATTATTCCGCCGACCTGAAAAGCCGGGTGGAACCGTGCGTTTTCGGCGGCACGCCGGATTGCTCGCAATGCGGCTGCGCCATCAGCAGCGGTCTGCATTGGATTCAGACTGTAAAGGTGGCGGGGCCGTTGAAAGTGAAGCATTTCGTGGGAGGCTCGGTCGGCGTCGGGCTGGCGATGAATCGTCTCAGGTCAGGCTCGCTACGTCCGTCTCGGTGGAACGCCCGCAAGCCGAACAAGGCTGCGACACCGGATTTCGTACAAATACAACCCTAGCTGCAAATGTGCTTTTGATTTTGCTATCTTCCGTTTTCCTGCAGATAGACCATCGTTGCGCATGCCTGTGCATGGCTGCGATTTACATCTTGTAACCGCCAGATACTAGATGGCTTGAAGAACCCTAAGAGAGCTAAGGGTCATCCGTACGGGTTTTACAGGCCTTATGGTATGGCAGATATTCAGCTGAAGTAGGACCATCCACGAGTCGCAGCCGCACTAACGAATTCCAACGGCTGATGGCGAATGTGCACAAAGGAACAGATTTTCTAAGTCCATTCGGGTACTAATAGCCCAGTCGCTCAATCGTTCTTAGATTTTAAATTTAAAGGAGTGAGAAAATTATGTCGAAACACTTTCTAACATGTTCGGCTTTAGCCCTGTTTTTGATTATGCCCGCAGTTTCATCCGCCTCTTCCGACAAGGAAGACGACGCAAGCCGCGCACAGAGGGCCGCCACCGTCTTTCAAGAGATCATGAACGCGCCAGACAATATTCCTCAGGATGTGTTGAATAAGGCGCAATGCATCGCGATCGTCCCGGGGGACAAGAAGTTTGCGTTCATTTTCGGCGCTGACTACGGGCGCGGGCTCGCAGTTTGCCGCACGGAACACGGCTGGGGCGCGCCAATCTTCCTTGCAGTCGAAGGCGGCAGCTTCGGTTATCAAATCGGCGGCTCGTCAACCGATCTGATTCTGCTTTTCATGAACGACCACGCGCTACACAGCTTGCTGAGCGATAAATTCAAGCTGGGTGGCGACGCCACGGTCGCGGCTGGTCCCGTTGGACGTCAGGCTTCTGCAACCACTGACCTAAAATTAACTGCTGAGATTCTGTCCTATTCCCGCAGCAAAGGCGTTTTCGCGGGCGTGAGTTTGGATGGGACCGTCGTGCAGGCGGATAAGAGTGGAGACGAAGCAATGTATGGCGCAGGCGTATCGCGACACGATGTTCTGGACGGAAGCGTTCACACACCGGAGTCAGCACGTCAATTGGTGCACGAACTAGACAAGTATTCGAGGTAAGTAACGAGCCTAACAGCGCGGGCGAGGAGGCTCTCGTAATTGCCTCCTCGGCTTCGCTCCCCACTGCAAGCCGTAGTGCCGGTAAAACCTCACAATACCCAACAGCGCGGCGACTTTGCCTTGCTGGTCTTGAAGTAAGATACATTGTCCCGATGGCGCGCCAATCTCTAGTCGAATTCTTTCCGGAATATGCCCGCCGAAGTGGCGATATTGCCTTTATCCGCCACCGCGGATACCGCATTCAGCGATTGACCTACAGCCACATCTCCGTCGAAGCCCAACGGTTCGCGCGAGAACTGGAAGCCCGCGGAATCGGCAAGGGCGACGCTGTTTTGCTCTGGGCGGAGAATTCGCCGGAATGGGCGGTTGTGTTCTGGGGATGCATCCTGCGCGGTGCGGTGGTGGTCCCGATCGACCAAATCTCTACCGCTGAATTCGCATCGCGTGTGGCACAGCAGGTCAACGCAAAGCTGCTCGTTTACTCGCAAGGGATTTCCGCGCCGGCTCTGCCAATTCCTTACTTAGCGACCGATTCTATCTCCGAAATTATCGCCCGGCATTCCGACACAGCCTACCCTTCCCCGCAACTTTCGCGGCAGGATGTTTTGGAGATTGTCTTCACATCGGGCACGACTTCTGAGCCCCGCGGCGTGGTGATCACCCATGGAAATGTCCTTGCAAACATCGAGCCCCTGGAACGTGAAATCAAGAAATATCTCCGCTACGAAAGAATCTTTCATCCGCTGCGATTTCTCAACCTGCTGCCGTTGAGCCATATTTTCGGCCAGCTACTTGCGTTATTCATACCGCCCATGCTGGGTGCCGGCACTATCTTCCTCGATTCGCTGAGGCCATCGGAACTGTTAGAGACCGTTCGGCGGGAGCGCGTGTCGGTGCTGATCGCTGTGCCGCGCGTAATCGAATCGCTCCAGCGCGAAATCGAACGGCAGTTTGAAAGCGAAGGCCGAATCGAGCAATTCAGGAAGGACATTGTTGCTTCGGAAAAGGAACACTTTTTTCTGCGCTGGTGGCGATTTCGTCGAATCCACCGCCGCCTCGGCTGGAAATTCTGGGCCTTCATTTCCGGCGGCGCCGCGCTGCCGGCGGCGACGGAATCGTTCTGGAACCGGCTCGGTTACGCTGTAATTCAAGGTTACGG
>PKWH01000163.1 GCA_003131985.1 Acidobacteriota bacterium
AAAAAGTTCCGGAAGTAACGCCCGCAAACCCGTTTGACGAATTTGATTTCGGATCCTTCTTCACCCAGTACCTCGATTCTGGAGCGGAGAGGATTTCCAATAGCGAACGCGAGGAGATTGAAAAGCCTTCTTTCGATAAGTTTCTCTCTTCGCCCCAGAGTCTTGCCGACCATCTGAACTGGCAACTCAGCGTGAGCATCTGTACCGAAACCGTGCGCAAAATCGCCGAATCGATTGTCGGCAACCTGGATGAGAACGGCTACCTCACCGCGTCACTCGACGAACTAGCGCAGGCGGGCAATTATTCCATGGACGATGTGGAAGAAGCGCTGGCCATGGTGCAGGAGTTCGACCCGCCGGGAATCGGCGCGCGCGATCTGCAGGAATGCCTGCTGATGCAGCTCAAGCTAATCGATCCGCAGAATACGCTGGCGCAGCAAATCATCGCCGATCATCTGAAGTTACTCCAGAACAACCAGCTCAAAGAAGTAGCGCGCGCATTGAACCGGCCGGTGGAACTGGTGAAGCGCGCCGTGGACGTGATCAAGCGGCTCGATCCGCGGCCCGGATTGCGCTACAACCGCATCGAACCTAGGCTGGTCGAGCCGGACGTTCAATTTCGAAAAGTGGATGGCGAGTGGCAGGCGTTTATGAATGACGACGACTTGCCGCAGCTTCGCCTGAATCCGACCTATCGTCGCCTTTTGTCGCGCGACGCAGCCGATCGCGACGTGCGTAATTACGTGAAAGAGCGCTTTACCGCCGCGATTCAGTTGATGAAAAATATCGAACAGCGCAAGCATACGATTCAGCGCGTTTGCCAGTCGATTCTCCGCCGCCAGGGCGATTTTCTGGACTACGGCGCGGATCAGTTGAAGCCCATGATGATCAAAGAGGTCGCCGAGGAAGTTGGCGTGCACCCCTCCACGGTCAGCCGCGCGGTTGCGAATAAATATGTGCATACGCCGCAAGGTGTGCTGGAACTGCGCTACTTCTTCAGCGAGTCGGTGAACGGGCCGCAGGGAAGCGAAATGTCGCTGCTTTCGCTCAAGCGGCGCGTGAAGAAAATGATCGAGGACGAAGACACTTCCCATCCGCTGACTGACGAGCAGATTACAAAAAAGCTGAGCGACGAAGGCATTCACGTCACCCGCCGTACCGTCGCGAAATATCGCGAAGACCTACGCATTCCCAGCACGCACCGCCGACGGGTAAAGGCTTAGCGCTCCGGCCGTGAAGCGCACGCCCAGAGATCGAACTCGCGACGCACACCACTTAGTCCTCCTCACCGGACTTTCCGGTTCCGGCAAAGGTTCCGTCTTAAATACTTTCGAAGACCTGGGCTTTTACTGCGTCGATAACCTGCCCGTCGCGCTGATTCCGAAATTTAGCGAACTCTACGTAGAAGGCGGTGAGATTGAGCGCGCCGCGCTACTGGTTGACGCACGCGAAGGCGAACAGATCGATAAGCTGCCCGGCATTTATCGCCAGCTCGAGAATGAGCATCCGGCGACCCTCGTATTCATTGAGGCCAGCGACGAAGCCTTGATGCGGCGCTTCAGCGAGACGCGGCGCCCGCATCCGCTGGGACGCGACGGCTCGATCGCTGAAGGAATACGCGAAGAGCGCCGGCGGATGGCTCCGATTCGACGGCTGGCAGACGTCGTGATTGACACGACGAAATTCAACGTGCACGAATTGCGCCAGTTCATCATCGACCGTTTTCAAAATCCCGGACGGCGGCCGCTGCTTGTCTCGGTGGTGAGCTTTGGATATCGCTATGGAATTCCGGCGGAAGCAGATCTGGTGTTCGACGTGCGCTTTCTCCCCAACCCGCACTTTGTGCCGCGTTTGCGACCTTTCAGCGGGAAAGATCCGCGTGTGGCGCGTTACATTCGTTCCTTCACGCAAACGGGCGAGTTCCTGCGCCGAATCGAAAGCTTGCTGCTGTATTTGATTCCGCACTACATTCAGGAAGGAAAAAGCTATTTGACGGTTGCGCTGGGATGCACTGGGGGGCGGCACCGGTCAGTGGCGCTGGCAGAAATAATCAAACGGGCGGTCAAGAAAAGAGGTTATTCGGCAAAGGTCGTGCACCGCGACCTCGACAAAACCGTATCTTGAAATTTGGTGAGCTGCGTTCGGATTGAGGATCTTCCATTTGGCTTCTGAAATAAAAGACAACGCTTCCAACATGACGCAGGGAGAGGAATTTCGGCGATTGCTTCGCTACCTCTCGCCCTACACGGGGCTGCTTGCTATCGGCGTCGTTCTGATGGCGGCTATGGGTATTGCCGAAGGGCTGGTACCGCTGGCCATCAAGCCCGCTCTCGATGTGGTGCTGAATCCACAGTCTAGCCTGCAAAAACTAGTCCTCTTTCAAATTCCATTCACAAACCGCATCGTGTACATGAACGATTTTGTTCCCTCGCGGGTGCACCACGTGTGGTCAGTTTTTGCGCTCGCCCTGCTGTTCATCTTTTTGTTCAAGGCGATTGCCGAATATTTTGGCAGCACGTTGATTCAATATGTAGGACTGTGCTCCGTTACAGATCTGAGGAACAACGTTTACCGCAAGGTCGTGCAGCAGCCCGTCGGTTTTTTTCATCACAATCCCGTCGGGCGCGTAATGTCCGCGGTGATCAGCGATATCGAACAGTTGCGAAGCGCTTTCTCGGATTACATGGCTGATTTTTTTCGCCAGGTTTTCAATCTGATCGCGTTTGTAAGCGTGCTCTTGCTCATCGATTGGCGCATGGCTATTGGCTCTGCTGTTCTCGTTCCGCTGGTGGTTTGGCCTGTCGCGAAATTAACCCGCAGAATTCGGCGTTCTACGGAAAAGAGCCGCTCTCGGCTTGCGGACCTCAGCCAGATACTTCAGGAAACGATCAGCGGAAACCGCGTGGTGAAAGCCTTCGGAATGGAAGGTTTCGAGATTCGTAAATTTCAAGCCGCCGCTCGAAGCTTGCTGCGGGAAAACATGCGCTGGATTCGCGCGATGGCCGCCAGCGGGCCGATCATGGACGTCCTGGGAGCGGTGGTCGTCGCAATGATCCTTTTCTTTGCGCGTGGTGAAATCAAAGCAAACCGCATGTCTATTGGGTCTTTCGGGGCATTCACTTTTGCTCTCTTCAAGGCCTACGAGCCGATCAAGCGGATCGGCGGGATTTATCAACTTTTCGTTCAGGCGCTGGGGACTTCTTTGCAGGTATTTAAACTTCTGGACCTGCCCGAAGAAAAACTCGATATGAAGGATGCGAAGGTGCTGCCGCGCCTCTCGCAATCTGTTGAATTTGAAGACGCCAGCTTTACATATGACGATAGCGATACGCCGACCCTTCGAGATCTCAACCTTAAGATTCCAGCGGGAGCGGTGGTGGCGATAGTAGGATCGAGCGGCGCGGGCAAGACCACACTGGTCAATCTCCTTCCGCGTTTCTACGCCGCGACTTCAGGCGCCGTTCGCATCGACGGTCAGAACCTTCGCGAGGTAACCTTGCGCTCATTACGCGAGCAGATGGCCATCGTGACGCAAGAGACGATTCTTTTTAACGACACCATCTGGAACAATTTGTGTTACGGCCGGCCCGATATGCCGGAAGAAAAAGTGATTGCCGCAGCCAAAACGGCGCTGGCTCACGATTTCATCATGCAAATGCCCGCGGGATATCAGACCTTGATCGGCGATCGCGGCCAACGGCTTTCCGGTGGGCAACGCCAGCGCTTGGCTATCGCGCGCGCGTTGCTGAAAGACGCACCGATTCTGATTCTGGATGAAGCGACCTCGGAGCTTGATTCGGAATCGGAAATGCTGGTGCAGGACGCGCTGAACAATCTGATGACCGGCCGCACGGTGTTCGTGATCGCCCACCGGCTTTCAACTATTCGCCGCGCAGACTTGATTGCTGTGCTGGAAGGCGGCACAATCCGTGAGCTTGGTACGCATGAGGAACTTCTCGCGCGCGGCGGTGTGTACGCGCGTCTCTACGAGATGCAATTTCGCGACGTCGATACTGTGACGCGAGCGGCAGGCCCAGTCTAAAAATGTCCGGCACAGGCTCTCAACCCATTTCCGCGACTCCTTTGAAACCGGCTGCGGCAGGCTTAAAGTCCATGACCGGTTACGCCCAGGCTCGTGCGGTAGAAAATGGCTGGAGTTTGCGCATAACAATTCGGAGCGTAAATCACCGCTTTCTGGATTTGCATCTGCGCATGCCTGACGGTTTCGAGCCCCTCGAGCCGCGCATTCGCCAATTGATACGTGAGCGGATACGCCGCGGCCATCTGGATGTAACCGTGCATTACGAGCTGGCCGGACCTTCCGCCGTCGGCGTGAATCAGGAAGTTGCAGCGGCCTATCTTCAAGCGGCGAACGCGCTGAGAAAACAATTTGGATTGCAGTCGGAGCCGGATGTGGCGTCTATCATGCGATTGCCCGGAGTGATAGGAGCGGCTTCCGCTTTGCTGGAAGGCGAACTGGAGCTGCTTGAAAAAGTGGTGTCGCGCTGCATGATTGAATCGCTCGATAAGCTTGACCGCATGCGCGGAGACGAAGCGACTCACTTGCGTCAGGATATGTCTGCGAGGCTTAAAAACATTGCGGCTATGGCGTCGAGTGTTGCAACGCTGGCCGAGCGAGCGCGCCCGGCGTTCGCGAAACGGCTGGAAACACGCCTGAAGGAACTTCTCGGGGAAGCGCAGCTTGATCCCGCTCGGTTAGCCCAGGAAGCCGCAATCGCTGCCGAACGCAGCGATGTTTCCGAAGAGCTGGCGCGTTTGCGCAGCCACGTGCAACAATTCGAGAGCTTGCTGGCAACTTCTTCCGACGTGGGCAAGAAATTGGATTTTCTGCTGCAGGAAATGCAGCGGGAAGCCAACACGTTGCTTTCGAAAACTCCCGGGAATGAAGCGGAGGGACTCGAAATCACGCGGCTCGCGCTGGAGATCAAATCCGAGATCGAAAAAATACGTGAACAAGTGCAGAACATAGAATGAGCAAAGCGGAGCCGTTGGTGCTCATCGTTTCAGGGCCGTCAGGTTCGGGGAAGTCCACGCTGGTCGAAAAGATTTTGCAGCTGCCCGGCACCATGCTGTCTGTTTCGTGCACTACACGGATGCCGCGCAAGACGGAGAGCGAAGGCAAGTGGTACAATTTCGTCACTGAGGCTGAATTCCAGGAGATGGTGGAACGGGGTGATTTTCTAGAGTACGCGCAAGTGTTCGGAAAGAACTGGTACGGCACTCCGAGCAAGTGGCTGAACGAAGCGCAGACTCAGAAAAAAGATCTGGTTCTAGAAATTGACGTGCAGGGAGCCTTGCAGGTGAAGCAGAAGCTGCCTGGCGCCGTAGCAGTTTTCGTTCTGCCGCCTTCCCGAACGGAGCTCGAACATCGTATCCGGGCGCGCGGGCAGGATTCGGAAGATGAAATTCGCCGGCGGCTTGAACGGGCACGGCAGGAAATGCTTAACTACAGCAGCTACGATTTCGCGATCATCAACGACGATCTGGAGCGGGCGGGAACGGAAGTGCAGGCGATTGCGCTCGGATCGCGATTTCGAGTGCCGCGCAACGAAGAACGAATTCGCGAAATTCTGAAGTCCTTTGGAGGCTGATCTGAACATGGCCGTGTTAAGAGATCCACCGGAAAGCCAGTTTGCGTACGTGGTAGTCGTCTCGCGCCGTGCGAGGCAATTGATGATCGGCGGGCGGCCGATGGTTGACAACCCTCGATCCCGCAAGACAACCCGTATCGCCGAAGAAGAACTGCTGAAAGGCCTGCTCGAGTATGAAGCGAAGGAATTGAGCGGCGAGCCTGAAGACAAGGACGGAAAGCGGCGGAAGTAGCAGCCGCCGCGACTAGATGAAGATCGCGCTGGGCGTTACCGGAGGCGTTGCCGCTTACAAAGCGGCGGAATTGGTGCGCCGCCTGCAGCAGGAAAAGTTGGACGTGCAGGTGGTAATGACGCGCTCGGCGCAGGAATTCATCACCCCNNGCCGGCGAATGTGGAAAGCGCAATCGAGCATATCGCGGTGGCACAACGAATTGATTTGCTGCTTGTCGCGCCTGCGACGGCAGACATACTCGGCAAGTTCGCTCACGGGATCGCGGAAGATTTTCTCTCAACTCTTTATCTTGCCACCAAAGCTCCGGTTGTCGTTGCGCCGGCCATGAACGTCAACATGTGGGAGCACGCGGCGACGCAGCGGAATATCGCAATGCTGCGGGAGCGCGGCGTTCACGTAGTGGACCCTGACGAGGGTTATTTAGCCTGCGGCATGACGGGTTCCGGCCGTCTGGCTGCAACCGAAACAATCGCTAAGAAAGTTTGCGATGTGCTGGGTCTTCGCCACGATCTGACTGGACAAACGATTCTCATCACCGCCGGCCCCACCTGCGAAGACATCGATCCCGTGCGGTTTCTCACCAATCGCTCGTCCGGCAAGATGGGTTACGCGTTGGCAGAAGCTGCACATCGCCGCGGAGCTCGCGTCGTGCTGGTAAGCGGGCCTACGGATTTAAAAATTCCCGACGGCGTGGATTGGGTTCCGGTGCGCGCGACCGAGGAGATGCACCGCGTCGTTCGCGAACGCGCAGCCCGCGCCAATATTGTGATTATGGCGGCAGCTGTGTCGGATTATCGCCCGGCCGAGCAGCATGACAAGAAACTCAAGCGCGGCGAAGGCTCCTTCACGCTCGAACTGGAACCCACGCCGGATATTCTTGCGGAATTGGGACGCGAGAAGCGCGAGCAAATTCTGGTGGGCTTTGCCGCTGAAACGAACGCCGTCGCAGAGAACGCCCGCGGGAAACTCGCGCGAAAAGGCGCCGACA
>PKWH01000319.1 GCA_003131985.1 Acidobacteriota bacterium
GGGATCGACGGTCTGCGCGTTTACGACCTCAACGTCGTTGATATCTCGAATGTCCGCAGTAACGAACAGCGATAAATTCTTGCTCAAAGATCCGCCAAGGTTGCCGCTGTACTGCGTGGTGTAATAGCCCGGGAATTGCGCGCCTCCGGCAGTACTGGAATTGAAAAAGGGATTCTTGGAATTCAACGCGGAATCGCTCGCATTGATTGATACTTGCCCGTGCCATTTGTCGGTGCCCGGCTTGGTGAAAATTTCAATGCGCCCGTATCCGACCTTGTCGTACTCCGCCGAAAACGGATTCTGATTGATGCGAATTTCACGAATCGAGGCTTTGGGCGGCAGCTGCCCTCCGGTGAAACCGTCGATGTAAAATTGGCCCCCGTTAGGCCCGGCGGAAGGTCCTGCAAGGGCTTCCAAATCGGTTTGCAATTCGTCCGGGTCATCCGGCAGGGCATCGAGCTCTTTTCCTGAGATGGTAATGGCACCCGCATTGTTCTGCGGGTTCACGTCCACCATCGGAGTCTCGCCCGACACCACGACTTGCTGTTCTTGTTCCTCGATGGAAAGGGAGATATTTAAATTTTTAATTTGTCCCGCAGCGATCTCTACGTCCTGGTTTTTGTACAGGGCAAATCCCTTGGCCACAATCTCGAGCGTGTACTTGCCGGGCGCCAACTCCTTCAGGTCGAAGGCGCCCTGTTGATTTGTGGTAGCTGCGCTGGAATGCCCATCAGCAGCATTGAGCAGCACGGTCGCTCCCGCCACGGCGGCTCCCGAAGGGTCCAGCGCCTGACCATGTAGCGAGCCAGTTGTAGCGGGCGTCTGGCCTAGCGCTGTGCCCGTGAAACCAAAAAAAGCGATCGCTGCAATCCGCAAACAAGCTATAAAACGCCGAAATTTCATTCTGTCCCCTGAAACCCGAAAGTGATTGCCGGCTTCTGTGAACTTCTCTATGGATTCCCGCCAGCGGCGTCCATTGCGGAGGAACCGAGGCTCCACGGTGAGAGAGTCATCGCCTGACTGCCGCTCGGGGCGGCTGCCAAAATCGGCTCGACGCCGCCCAACAGAGTAATTGCGATGACACCGCCCGAATTCCCGCTGTTTGTGGCAACGATCATAACCGCGTCGCCTTTCTGAAAATCGGTGAGCGGTGTAGCAGGCATGCGACTTAGAATTTGTTGCAGGTCAACCGGGCCGCCACCGCCGGGCCGGCCAGTCCCGCCGTTTCCTGAGCTGGGATTCGGTGCGCCGTTGCCGCCCAGGTGCGCATCTGGCGTCGCGTCTGAGGCAGCACGATTTCCACCCGCCGCCCCACCCGGCGCAGTTGGACCGTTGCCGGCTGGAGAACCTCCGCCCGCAGCAGCTTTCAGACGAAGTGCAATCCGTTGCGCAACTTCAGGCGCCAATTTGCGCAGTTGCGATTGGGGCGAAATGTTCACGACTACCGGTTTTTTCGCTATCAAGTCCATCACCGTAATCGAATTCGAGCCAGCGTCGATCGAACTGATCGTGCCAGCGATATTACGGAACGATCCGGTGACGATTTCTTCTGCTTCCACGGCGCTTCCGTCTGCGTTGCGCGTGCCCAGTGCGCGAAGCTGATCTCCCGGCTTGATTTGGTCCAGCGAACTGGAAGCGGCATCATCGAATTTCACGGAACCAGCGGCATACCGGCGAAAAACCGTCTTAGGCGTGGTGTGTATCGCGACGGTCTTTGCGACGCCCATTCCTGTAACTGAAATCGAAACCGCCCCCGAACTGGGGTCCACGGCGCTCACCAGACCCCCTACGCTACGCTTTTGCCAGTCTTCGCGGTCATGCTGTTGCTTGGCGTCGACGTCCGCGCGTTTCATTACGATGATTCCGATGGCCGCGACAGGCTGCGCCGTATCAGAAGCTTTCCAGCGAACGAAGACCCGATCGCCCACTTGCAAATCCTTCAGTTCCACCGGCACCGCAGTCTTCAAGTCCGTTTGTCCAGGAGCGACGCGAACGATCTTGGTTGTGGGCTGGACGCTCACGATTGCGCTAGCTCCGGCGTCCGTCGTAATTGTGACGGTATTCCCTACAATCGACTTAATGGCGCCCACTCGCTTTTCAACTGCGCTCGCCGGAGCAGCTTGCTGAGCCTGCGCAGCTGAGGATGCTGCTGGCACAGCGGCTTGGATCGCCAGCGTTGCCATAGCGGACAATGCAAATGCCAAAACTCCATTCTTCATCCAGTGCATTAATGCTCCTCAACCATCCTGCAGGATTTCACAAATGGCAGCGCAGATGGTCGCCAACGGCTGCAGCCATATCCGAAACGATCTGCACCATTACTTAGACGTAAGCGCAACCAGGAAAAGTTGCGGCGAGTATCACAAATTCTGATTCGCGCCCGATCAATCCTTTTATCGGCCCTGCGGCTCAAACCTTATTGGTCCGAAGTGGGCTTGGCATCCGGCTTCGGAACGGCAAGGGGGGTACTCATCAGCCCTGCCGAAGGAAGTTGCGACACGTCCCAGCCGCCCCCAACCGCTTCTACCAACTGCACGCTCGCGGTCATTTGTTGTATGCGCAGGTTCACGGCTGTTTGTTGGTTGGTGAACAATGCGGTTTCCGCAGTGATTACGTTCAGGTACGGGTCGATGCCTAACTTATAGCGGTCAATCGCGATTTTGAGATTTCGTTGCGCCGATCCCACGGCCGTGTCCTGCTGCTTAATTTCAAGGGACAGAATCCTGAGAGAAGCGAGATTGTCTTCGACATTCTGAAACGCCGCTAAGACGGTCTGCCGATAGTTCGCAATGGTTTCCAGGAAGTTGGCCTGAAACTGTTGCACCGTGGCCCTGCGCAACCCACCGTCGAACAGCGTTTCCGAAGCACTGGGACCCACGGACCAAAACCGGCTCGGCCAAGTGAACCACTTTGTAAATGAAGTGCTCTCGAGTCCCGCTGATGCGCTCAACGTGACCGTGGGATAATACGCAGCAACCGCTACTCCGATCTGCGCGTTGGCTTGCGCCATCAAGCGCTCTGTCGCGGCAATATCGGGGCGGCGCTCGAGCAGTTGCGACGGGACTGCGTACGGAATCGCCGGCGGATCTGGTTTTAACGGCTCGGTTGAAATTGAGAAGGACGACGCAGGCTGGCCTACCAATGTTGCGACAGCATGTTCGAACTGACTGCGCAGGATGCCAAGGTTGGTGTCCTGAGCCTGCGCAGATTCGAGCTGAGTTTCGGCTTGAGCCACCGATTCATCAGAATCGATACCTGTTTCATAGAGTGCCTGGGTGAGTCTCAAAGACTCCTGGAAGGAGACCACGGTGTCGTCCAACAATTGTTTCAGCGCGTCCTGTCCACGAATGCTGAAATAATCCACGGCGACTTCCGCCTGCACCGTGAGCCGCGTGTTTGCCAGGTCCGCCGCGCTCGCTTGTGCCGCGTTTGCGCTGGCTCTGACTGTGTTTCGGACCCGGCCAAACAGATCCGGCGTCCAAGTGGCGTCGAATGGGAGCGAATATTCAGTAAAGCTTTGCGCCGCACTGGTGGTGCTAGTACCGGTCCCAGTCCCTGTCCCGGCTTGACTACCCAGTGCCGGCTGGCGTTGATTCGTGATTCCCGCTCCCACCGTTACGGTTGGAAAATATTGCGAGCGCGCCTCTCTCACCGTGGCTCGCGCGANNGGGTCGTTGAATATTTCCCACCATTTGCCCTTCAATGCGGCGTCTCTCGGCTGCGCTACTTTCCAGCCATCGGTGGTTTGATAGTCGGCGGGAGTAAGTTCTTTAAAGGCTTCGGGAGTGGTCACCGAAGGCCTGTGATATTTCGGTCCCACGGTACATCCGGAAAGCAACAATGCGCCGCTGAGCGCACATGCTAGAAGCTGGCGCGCACTCTTGATAGAGGTTGTGGTTATGGCGTGTCTCAACAATCCGACTCCATAGTTTGGATTGATCGCCAATGCAAAGTCATCCCAATGTCTCCTGAGGGAGCTGGTTGGGAGCTTTGCGGCGCCAACGTTCCCATCGAAGTCTCAAGCGGTCGAGAGAGAGGTAAACAACAGGCGTGGTGTAGAGCGTCAGCATCTGGCTGACGATCAGGCCTCCGATGATCGTGATGCCGAGCGGGCGCCGCAATTCCGAACCGGTTCCGGTGCCCAGAGCGAGGGGGAGCGCGCCGAATATCGCTGCCATAGTCGTCATTAAAATGGGACGAAAGCGCAGCAAGCAAGCCTGATAGATGGCGTCTTCCGGGCTCTTTTTGTCGATGCGTTCAGCGGCGAGAGCAAAATCGATCATCAATATACCGTTCTTCTTCACGATTCCAATGAGCAGGATGACACCAATTATTGCGATAACGCTTAAGTCTATGTGAAAAATGAGCAGCGCGAGCACCGCGCCTACCCCCGCGGAAGGTAGCGTGGAAAGAATCGTGATGGGGTGAACAAAGCTCTCATAGAGAATTCCCAGCACGATGTAAACGGCCGCCAGCGCCGTTAAGATCAGGAGCGGCTGTGTCGATAGGGAGGCTTGGAATGCTTGCAGGGTCCCCGAAAACATTCCGTGGATCGTGCTGGGCATCCCAATTCTCTGTTCCATTGCGATGATGGCTTTAGCGGCATCACTGAGGGCCACGCCCGGAGCCAGATTAAAGGACACCGTCACGGAAGGGAACTGGCCCTGGTGGTTCACAGAAAGAGGTGCCGTCGTGGTCTCAAAATGTGTAATTGCGCTCAGCGGGACTTCCTTTCCCGCAGATGCTTTGACGTAGACATTTTTCAGGGCCTCGGGACTTTGCCAAAACGGCGGAGCTACCTCCATAACCACGTGATACTGGTTCAGCGCCGTATACATTGTAGAGACCTCCGACTGGCCGAAGGCTTCATACAAGGTGTTATCAATCGTTTGTGGCGTAATGCCCAGCCTTGACGCTGTTTGCCGGTCGTATACGAGTTCGGCTTGCAACCCGCTGTTCTGTTGATCTGTATTCACGTCCGTTAGCATGCTCTGCTTTCGCATTTCGGCGAGCAGAGTGGGCCCCCACTTCACCAGGTCGTCCAGGTTGTCGCTTTGAATTGTGTACTGATATTGCGCGCTGCTGCTCCGGCCGCCTATGCGCAAGTCCTGGCCTGCTTGCAGAAAAACCGTGGCCCCCGGAATGGAGACGAGTTTCGGGCGCAACCGGTTGATGACCTGGCTGGCGGAAGTCTTTCGCTCATTGAGAGGTTTTAGCGCCAGGTAGATGAAGCCGCTGTTAGCCGCACCCTGGCCTCCGGTGAAGGCCATTACATTTTGAACGGCCGGATCAGTTTTGATCATATTTACGAAGCGTAGGGTGTCAACTTGCATGGCCTGAAAAGAAATGTCCTGCTCGCCTTGAATGCCTCCGAAAACCGTGCCGTTATCCTGCTGGGGGAAAAAGCCTTTGGGCACGATCCAGAAAAGATAGCCATTCAGCATGATGGTGAGCAGCAAGACAGTGAGCGTCAGGGCCGAGTGCTTCAGTACCCAGCCCAGACTTCGCTCGTAGGCTCCGAGCACTGCGTTAAAGGCCCGCTCACTGGCCCGAAATACTTTATTGTGATCTTCGTCCCGCTGACGCTTCAGAAGCCTGGCGCACATCATGGGAGTTGTGGTCAGTGAAATGGCGAGCGAGATGATAATCGCAATGGACAATGTGACCGCAAACTCGCGAAATAGCCTGCCGACGATGCCGCTCATCAGCAGGATGGGAATGAACACGGCTACCAGCGAGATACTGATGGAAAGCACGGTGAAGCCAATCTCGCTTGCTCCTTTTAGGGCAGCGTCCATCGGAGAAAGCCCTTCTTCCAGGTAACGGGAGATGTTTTCAATCACAACAATGGCGTCGTCCACGACGAAGCCGGTTGCGATGGTCAAGGCCATCATGGACAAATTGTCGATGCTGTAGTTGCATAAATACATGATGGCGAACGTGCCGATCAAAGAGACCGGAACCGCCACGCTGGGGATAAGAGTGGCGCGCACGTTGCGTAGGAAAAGAAAAACCACCAGGATCACCAGTCCAATCGATATGGCGAGCGTGCGTTCCACATCGCTTACGGATGCCCGTATGGTGGTGGTACGGTCGAGCATAATGGTGAAATCCATCGCCGCGGGAATGGAAGCTTTCAAAGACGGAATGGAAGCTCGAATGCGATCAACCGTATCGATGATATTGGCGCCCGGCTGCCGGAAAATGATTAACAAGATGCCGGGCTTGCCGTTCACGAAGCCGGCCGCTCGAATATTTTCCACTGAATCCACTACGTCAGCAAAATCCGAGAGCTTGACGGCAGCACCGTTGTGATAACCGACTACTAGCGGTTTGTACGATTCCGCTTTAAGCAGTTGATCGTTGGTCGTGATGTCGGCGGTTCCCTGGTCGTCCGATATTTGGCCTTTGGGCGAGTTCGCATTCTGTTTGCTCAACAAGGATGCGACGTCCTGCAGCCCCAGGCCGTAGTTGTTCAACTGCGTGGGATTGATTTCCACGCGCACGCCGGGTAAAGAGCTCCCTCCCACGCTGACCTGACCGACGCCTTCAATTTGCGAAAGCCTCTGCTGAATGATGGTGGAGGCTGCGTCGTACATGGGCCCGCGATCGTAAACGTCGGAGGTGAGCGCAAGAATCATGATCGGGGCGTCCGCAGGATTTACTTTCCTATAGCTTGGATTGCTCGGCAGGTTTGCCGGCAGGTAGCTGCGGGCGGCGTTGATAGCGGCCTGAACGTCCCTGGCCGCGCCGTTTATGTCGCGATTCAAGTCGAATTGAAGCGTAATGCTTGTGGTTCCAATGCTGCTGGTAGACGTCATTTCGGTAACGCCTGCAATTCGGCCAAATTGCCGCTCGAGCGGAGTAGCCACGGAGGAAGCCATGATCTCGGGGCTCGCTCCCGGCAAACTGGCACCGACAGAGATTGTGGGGAAGTCAACTTGCGGTAGTGCGGCCACCGGCAATTCTTTGAAAGCCACGGCCCCGGCAAGCGCGAGGGCGACGGTCAGGAGCGTGGTAGCTACGGGCCGCTCGATGAATGGAGATGATAGGCTCATGGCTAATCCGCCGGCACCGACTCCGGAGCTCCTTCAGCAGACCGTCCCGTCCGCCAGGCGGAAGCTTTCTTTGCCAGGCGATCAAAATAAATATAAATTACGGGCGTAGTGTAGAGCGTGAGCACTTGACTGAGCAGCAGGCCTCCTACCATTGAGATGCCGAGAGGGCGCCGCAGTTCGGATCCGATTCCTGAGCCGAGCGCGAGCGGGAGACCTCCGAGCAAAGCAGCCATGGTGGTCATCATGATGGGACGGAAGCGAAGCAGACACGCTTCGTAGATCGCTTCCTCGGAACTTTTGCCTTCCTTCCGCTCCGCTTCCAATGCGAAATCGATCATCATAATGCCGTTCTTTTTAACGATGCCAATGAGCAGGATGATTCCTATCAGCGCAACGACGCTCAGTTCAGAACCGCAAATCAACAGAGCCAGAATCGCGCCGACGCCTGCGGAAGGCAGAGTGGAAAGAATCGTGAGCGGATGAATATAGCTCTCGTAAAGAATGCCCAGCACGATGTAAACGGTTACGAGAGCAGCCAGAATCAATATCGGTTCGTTGCTCAGGGATGCCTGGAAGGACGCCGCGGTACCCTGAAACGCCGCCTGAATGCTGAGCGGCATTCCGATTTCCTTCTGGGCTTTTTCGATCGCCTTAGTCGCTTCACCTAACGATGCGTTCGGCGCCAAGTTGAAGGACAGGGTTACGACAGGGAATTGTCCCTGATGGTTGACCGAGAGCGGCGCAGTTTTGGATTCAAAATGGGTAAAGGCGCTCAGCGGAACCGCGGCTCCATTCGTGCTGGCCACGGCCGTGGGGCTCGCCGAGCCGGAACTCGGCAGTGCCGACGAAGAAGCGGATGGACTTGGTGTGCCCGCGGAACCACCTGTCGCTGTTGCGGCGGTCACCACACTTGTGGCAGTGCTGTTCGTAGCGGAGGGGCCCGTTGATGTGGCCGAGGGCGCAATGGCCGACCGCACATAAATGTCCTGCAGCTTCGCGGGGTTTTTTTGAAACTCCGGCATGGTTTCGATGATTACGTGGTACTGGTTCAGTTGCGTGTACATCGTGTCCACTTGCCGTTGCCCAAATCCGTCATACAGAGTCTGATCGATCATGTTCGGCGTGATTCCCATGCGCGAAGCCGTCACGCGATCGATTATCAAGGAGGCTGCCAATCCTTGCGTCTGTTGGTCGGTGGCAAGATCCTCCAGCTCCGGAATTTGCTTTAATTTGTCCACCAGCTTTGCGGTCCACAGATTCAACTCATTAGAGTCCGGATCTTCCAGAGTGTATTGATATTGGGTGCGGCTTACACGATCGTCCACCGTGATGTCTTGAACCGGCTGCATGTAGAGCGTGATTCCTTCGATCTTTTCCAAATTGGGCTGCAAACGGCGAATCACGTCAGACGCATTCATCTTGCGCTGATTGAGCGGCTTCAGATTAATGAGCATGCGGCCGCTGTTCAGCGTTTGGTTGGTCCCGTCAATTCCAATGAACGAGGAAAGACTGTCGACCGCGGGATCCTTCAAAATTACTTCGGTCAGTTGCTGCTGTTTCTGGGCCATAGCCGGAAACGATATTGACTGCGAGGCTTCCGAAATGCCTTGGATGATGCCGGTATCCTGCACCGGGAAAAATCCTTTGGGTACGATGATGTACAACACAACGGTAAGAACCAGGGTGGCAAGCGCGACAAGCAGAGTCGCGGTCTGATGCTTCAGCACCCACCTAAGCGTTCGCCCGTAAAAAGCGATGATGCTCTCAAATGCATGTTCCGATACCTGATAGAAACGCCCGCGCTGCGATTCCGGCTGATGTTTGAGCAACTTGGCGCACATCATGGGCGTGAGCGTCAAAGAAACGACCGCAGACACGAGAATGGTTACGCTGAGCGTAACCGCGAACTCACGAAAAAGCCTTCCGACGATGTCGCCCATGAACAAAAGGGGAATCAACACGGCGATCAGGGAAATCGTCAGCGAAACGATAGTGAATCCGATTTGTTCGGACCCTTTCAAGGCGGCCTGCAGCGGCGGATCGCCTTCTTCGATGAAGCGAACGATGTTCTCGATCATTACGATGGCGTCGTCCACCACAAAGCCTGTCGAAATTGTCAACGCCATCAAAGTTAAATTATTCAGGCTATAGCCTGCCAAGTACATCACGCCGAACGTGCCCACGATCGATAGAGGCACGGCCACGCTGGGAATAATCGTGGCGGAAAGATTTCGCAGAAAAAGGAAAATGACCATCACAACCAGCGCAATGGTCAGCATCAGTTCGAATTCGACATCCTGCACCGAGGCGCGGATCGTAGTTGTACGGTCCGTAAGCACGATTACGTTAACGGACGCAGGTAGGTTACCTTGCAAAAGCGGTAGGAGCTTTTTCACCCGGTCCACAACTTGAATGATGTTGGCGCCCGGTTGCCGCTGGATGTTCATAATCACCGCGGGCGTCGTGTTCATCCAGGCCGCTTGTTTCGTATTCTCGACATCGTCAATCACGCGGGCCACGTCCGATAGAATCACGGGGCTTTGGTTGTGGTACGCCACAACCACATTCTGGAAATCCTTGCTGGTCAGGAGTTGATCGTTCGCGTCAATCTGATAGTCCTGATGCGGGCCATCAAAGTTGCCTTTGGCGAGATCGAGACTCGTGTTCTGAACGGCCGTCCTGACGTCTTCCAGGTTGATGCCGTAGGAAGAGAGCGCCGTCGGATTCACCTGGATTCGTACCGCGGGCTTCTGCCCTCCGCTAATGCTCACGAGGCCAACACCGGTCACTTGCGCGATTTTTTCCGCAAGGCGCGTGTCCGCCAGATCTTCCACTTGCGGAAGTGGAATGGTGGAAGAGGTCAGGGCTAGCGTCAGAATCGGCGCATCCGCCGGGTTGGTCTTGCTGTAGATAGGTGGAGTTGGAAGGTCGGCCGGCAAATAGCTTTGTGCCGCGTTGATTGACGCTTGCACTTCCTGTTCTGCGACGTCGATGTTTAAATCGAGAGAGAATTGCAGAACGATGACTGAGCTTCCGTCCGAGCTCGTCGAAGTCATCTGGTTCAGACCAGGCACTTCACCAAACTGCCTCTCCAGGGGCGCGGTCACCGCCGACGCCATCACATCCGGACTCGCACCGGGGTAAAACGTCACAACTTGAATGATGGGATAGTCAACCTCCGGGAGAGCGGAAACGGGAAGCTGCAAATACGCCACGAATCCCGCGAGCATAATCGCCGCCATTAGCAGCGAGGTGGCCACCGGCCGAAGAATAAATGGGCGAGACGGGCTCACTGATGAGTTCCCCCGGTGCTGCCGGGATTTGCACTTGCGGGCGGCGGACTGTTCTTATTTGCCCCACTGGCGGCGCTGCCGGAGGCTCCGTTGCTTCCGCCGCTACCGGTCGCGTTATTGATGGTAACTTTCGCGCCGTTTTGCAACTTATCGAACCCGTTCACCGCAATTACGTCGCCGGCGTTCACACTTTGCACGGCTGCTGTATTGCCATCGGTGGTGCCTACGGTGATCGTGCGCAAAGTTGCCGTATTGTCCGAGCCGATTACGTAAACGAAGGCACCCTGTGCGTTGCGCTGAATAGCCGCGGTGGGAACCAGTACCGCTCCGCGCTGCGTATCCACCAGCAATCTCGCGTTCACAAACTGGTTCGGAAACAGCTCTAAATCCTGATTTTGAAAAATTGCCTTCAGCTTCAGGGTACCGGTAGTCTGGTCGATCATGTTATCAAGTGTCAGAAGCGAACCCGACGCCAGCTTGGTCGTTTGATCGCGCGCGAACGCATCCACCGGCATCTTCTGCCCGTTGCGCAGCTGTTTCTGAATCTGCGGTAGATAGTCTTCCGCAACGCTGAAAATCACGGTAATGGGCTGGAGTTGCGTGATCACGACGAGCGCAGTAGTGGCGCCCGAAGTAACGATGTTGCCGGGATCGACCAACCGAAGCCCTACGCGCCCTTCTATCGGCGCGACAATACGGGTGTAATCGACGTTCGTTGCGGCGCTCGCCACCGCTCCTTGATCCTGTTTCACCGTTCCTTCATCCTGCTTTACCAATTGTCCTTGATCGTCGAGCTGCTGCTTAGCGATAGCGTTGCGGTCGTACGCTTGCTGAAAGCGGTTTAGGTCGATCCTTGCTTCGTTCAACACCGCCTCATCTTTTGCCAGCGTACCTTGCGCCTGCGTAAGCGCAGCCTGAAAAGGTCGCGGATCAATCTCGATCAGAAGATCACCCTTGCGAACCATTTGCCCTTCGCGATAGGCCACGTTTGTGATTTGCCCGTCCACGCGGCTGGTGATGGTCGCGGTATACACCGGCGTAACTGTTCCCAGAGCATTGATGTAGACGCCAATATCGCCCGTCCGCGCAGTGGCTGTTTGAATTGGAACGCCTGGACGAGGCTGTTTGGCCTGAGCTTTAGCAGCTTCCACCGCCTTCACGTGCTGGCGATAAAAGTAGAACACGCCGAGAAGCAACACGACAATGACGATGATCCAGATCCATAGATGGCTCTTGTGAGGGCGCTCGTCCGCGCGTGCAGGAGATTTTGGCGGAGGAGGGGCCAAGGCTGGCGGAGCCGTCGCCGTGGTGCTCGGAGAGTCTTTGGTGCTGATCGTGACGGGTGCGTTCGGTCCGCCCGGAGCGCTGGGTGTGCCGGGGGTGTTTGACCCACTGGCGGAATTTGGGACGTCCGGAGAGTTCGGTGTACTGGGCGGATTATCAGGCAATTTGCAGTTCCTCTTTTCAGGACAAGGATCTTGAACCGTTCGGGCCCTGCTATCGACAGTGTTCCCAATCTTCCACGTGCCCCGATTGAGCGCCACCGTGATGAGCACATGCTTGAAAATAAGCCGGGCCGCCCGTACTACAGGAGAGCCGGTTGCAATGATAACTTATGCCAGCTTTTGTTCGATTTTCCTTTTTATACAAAATCCTGAGCAGGACCTACCCCTGGCCAGTGCGAACACAGAAATGGCTCAACAAGTCCATCTCTTTCCGACGATTCAGAGCGGCATTTGGTTACAAATAACCTTTCGTACCTATCGACGGAAAGTGGCCGCATGTCGTTAGCATTGTTCACTCAAGCCACGAATCAGCCCAAGGAAATGGGAGCCTTACTTGCGATTTGCGACCGGAGGGGAAGACCAGGCAATATCTGAACACAAAGCCATCGAAAAGGCGATTGAACTATCCTCCAATGTGCACAAAGCAGATCCCATTCAGGTCGGCAGCCTCATCAAGCGTCAGTCAGGAAGACAAAGGCCGCACGGGCTCATTGAGGTGCGCTACCGACGCTTCGCAACGGAACCTAGTTTGGTTTCTTCATTGCGCCAGGATTCGTGTTGTCAAAAATATCCTCGCCAAAAACGACAGGGCTTTGGCCTGCGCCGCCGTTGAACAAAAAGCCGTCGAAGTTGGCCTCATCACCGACGGTTAGACCTTTAAAACCGCTCGTCGCTACGGTTCCTTCGAACGTCGTTTGCGTGCCTGTTTGCACCTGGATGGTTGCGATGCCATTGTCGTTGAAGAAATTATTCAGGCCGTCGACCGTCAAATTCGGCGACGTGATACTGGAAACGGTGCCATTAAACTGAGTCGGTTCCAACTCAATCGCGTCCGAAGTGACGACGCCCTCATCCACTCCGGTTGAATCGATCAGCAGGTTTTGACCAACCACCAGATCGCCTGCCCCAGCGAACGAAACGCTCGCGGGTAGAGTCTGGCCGGCCGGCACCGCAACCGAGAAGCCTGCACTCGTAGTGGGCGGCACAAGCGTAAGCACTTGGTCGGCGTTCACGCCTTGCGTATTGCCCGCGAGTACCGCCGTTACAAGAACCATCGGAGTCGGCGTCGTGGCCACAACCGTGCCTTCGAAAGCTTGTCCATTTTGAAAGCCATTATTGTCTGTAACAGACGACGCCGACAGCACCAGCGGATTCGAATCGCTGACGGCGTAATTGACGGTAACGATCTGGCCGACTTGGACGCAAGCCAGGTTGTTCGTATTGCAGTTAGAAAAACCGCTAAACGTGGTGGTGCCAGAGAACGTGTCAACCGTCACGGGCTGCCCCGTCGCAGCGTCCATTACGGTGAAGCTGGTAGTTATGACACTCGTTACGGGCCCTGTAACGTTGCTGATATCAGCGAGGCTGCCGCCGGAATCTGGGATCGTGCTGACACTCGCCGCAAGAATCGGAGTAATCGTGAAGGTAGTGGTGCTGCCCGCCGTCGTGCCTACCAAGGAGTCCGCCACACTAAATTCTATCGAGATACTCGTGGGTTGACCCGCCGAAAGGGTGGCCGCCTTGGGAAAGGGCAGGTTTACGAAACTCGATGTAAAGGTGGGAGAGAGTTCACAGATCTTAGGCGTTGCTGTCGCTGTGCAGGAGTTTGGAGGCGTTGCGGTATCCGCGTCTGTCGAGTTCGGATCGACGTTGACCGCCGCGGTAGCAGTCCCGAAAGTAACCCGGATGCCGGTATAGCTGCCGGCTTGCACATTCGTGGTGGCCAGCACGTCAGATTGCTGCGGCGTCTGCATGTTCTCGATCTGCACGTTCATAGGCGCGTCGGGAAGGAGGCTTTGAGCTCCGCTGCAATCCGTTGCAAATGCATTGGCGCTCGTAAGCAAACACGCGCCCGTGATCTGAATATCAAACGACAGCACGCCGACATTGGATGGCTGGTCGGAGATCGAGACGACGACGGGTACTCCGTGGTCCGATGAGCTGTGGCTACTTCCGCCGCAGGCGCCGAAGAGTACTAATAGAAGAAGTAAAACTGAAAGAACTGGAATCCTATTGCGCACGTAAAGACCCTCCTGGGAGGTTTCACCTACGTCTGTATGATGCAACTTCCAATCGATCCCCGCGTTCCGTGGGCGTATATTTCACCCAAGGGAGCCCCAAAGGTGCGAATTAGTGCATAGAGAATCTTATTCACAAGAGTCTAACGCGATTCTTGGCCGCCTGCGAGGTATTCACACAGATGTTTTATAACTGCAACTAACACGCTTCCGGACAACTTTGAACACCGATGAAGCTGCGCGTCATCTCCGTATCTTTGCGATTCCTTTCTCAGGCTAGACAAATTAATCTGTCGTGTTAATTTGAGCTCCGCGAGGAGCGTGGCCTCGAGGAACGATGAATCTTTTGGATCTTTGTTTTGGAAAGCCGCTTGCGGCATCCGACGAAAGGGCCGAGCAGCTCGGCGTCGCATCCGGCATTCCCATTTTCGGATTAGATGCGCTGAGCTCGGCCGCGTACGGGCCGGAAGCTGCGCTCACGCTTTTAATTCCACTGGGCGCAGCCGGGATCGCCTATATCGTCCCCATCAGCAGCAGCATCATCGTTCTGATGGCCATCGTTTATTTTTCGTACCGCCAAACAATCGCAGCATATCCGGGGGGCGGAGGCTCGTACACGGTCGCTTCGGAAAATCTTGGCGTGTTCGCGGGATTACTTGCAGCGTCCGCGCTGATGATTGACTACATCCTGACCGTCGCCGTCGGTATTTCAGCCGGAGTTGGCGCGCTCGTTTCCGCGCTTCCAAAGCTTCTGCCGCATACGACCCTGCTGTGTCTGGGCATTTTGGTTCTCATCACATTTATCAATCTGCGGGGAATGCGGCAAGCCGGAATTATTTTTATGGTTCCCACATACTTGTTCATCGGGACTTTGCTCGCGGCGCTGGCTTTCGGGGTTTTTAAATCGATCGTGTCGGGCGGACATCCGGTTCCAGTCGCAATGCCGCCTACAGCGCCCTCATCTGCGGTCGCTGCAGCGAGCGTGTGGTTGTTGCTGCAATCTTTCGCTAACGGCTGCACGGCCATGACCGGCGTGGAGGCCGTCAGCAACGGTGTCCGCGCCTTTCGCGAGCCGGTTGTGAACACAGCTCGCCGAGTTCTCACGATTATTATTGTCCTCTTAATGGTGATGCTTGCGGGGATCGCTTATCTCGTCCGCGCTTACCACATAGCGGCCACGGACCCGGGGCTGCCGGGATATCAAAGTGTATTGTCTATGATCGTTGCCGCAGTCGCGGGCCGCGGAGTTTTCTATTACGTCACCATCGGTTCGGTTCTGACGGTTCTTGCGTTGTCGGCGAATACTGCGTTTGCTGACTTCCCGCGATTGTGCCGCGCGATTTCATTGAACGGCTATCTACCGGATTCTTTCAGCCTTCGCGGACGCCGCTTGGTTTATTCGCAAGGCGTCTACTTCCTCGCAATTCTCGCTGGGTCTCTGCTGATTGTTTTTCGCGGTGTCACAAACAGGCTCATTCCTCTTTACGCGGTCGGCGCCTTCCTCGCTTTCACGCTTTCGCAAGCCGGAATGGTAGCGCACTGGAAAAAGAACAAAGGCCGCGGCTCGGGTCGAAGCATGTTCGTCAACGGGCTGGGAGCCGTCGCTACCGGCGCGACAGTTATCGTCGTCCTGGTTGCAAAGTTCATCGAGGGAGCTTGGGTTACAGCGGTGCTTATTCCCGCGCTGCTTTTGCTTATGATGGCCGTGAAACGTTATTTTGTGCGCGTTGAAGATGAAATACTCACTCGAGAGCCTTTGGAAATCGCGGCGGTCAAGCCGCCGATGGTTGTCTTGCCGGTTTACAGGTGGAGCAAGCCGATCCAAAAAGGGCTTCGATTCGCCTTCACCATTTCCGCTGATATTCATGTCGTACACGTTTGCAAAGAAGATCAGAAAGAACAGCTCAAGGACGAGTGGGCTAGTCTGGTCGAAGAGCCGGCGCGCCGAGCAGGGCTGCCGGTACCGAAATACGTCGAGCTGCAATCGCCGTATCGCCTTGTGATTACGCCTGTCGTGGATTACGTGCTGATGCTGCAGGTGGAAAACCCGGACCGCCAAATAGTGCTGATCGTTCCGGAATTAATCGAGCTCCACTGGTATCACTATTTTTTGCAGAGCAATCGCGGCGAGCTCTTGAAAGGACTCATGCTTCTCCGGGGAAATCAGAGAGTAGCCATTGTTAATGTGCCCTGGTATTTGACTGGAACTTAGGCTACCAGACACCTATCGCGCTCGCGGCTTTCCGACCTTCTTCGCGCGTGCGCTCTTGAGTTTCGATACCTTCTTGGTTAGCGGCACGGGCGTTGCGGCAGCGCTCTGCAATAGAAGCAGGAACGCTTGAGCGTCTCGCGAAAGAGCGCGGTGCCGGGGATGAATCACGTCCAAGTTCCGGCGCAGCGGTTCGGCATTGATGATTTCAATCGCGACGAGCTTGCCCCGTCGAAGCTCGGTGGTCACCGCAATCTGCGGAAGGAAGCTGAGGCCCAGCTTGCGCTCCACCATTTTCTTTGCCGCCTCAATTGTTTCTACTTCCAGCACCACGTTTGGCAGCAGCCCCGCGCGCCGGAAGAGGCCCTGGCTCAGCGTCCAATCGCTCGATCCACGGTCAAAAAATATCAGCGGCCAGGACTCGGTCTCCTCCAGACGCACTCGCCTCAGTTGCGTCGCGGCGTGTCCCGGATGGCCCACGAGGATCAACGGATCATCGCGNNAGCACCTTCGGATTTTTTGATTGATACTCCTTCATTACGTCGGGCAAAAAATAGGTGCAGATTGATAGAGCCGCGGCGATGTTCAACACTCCGCCCTCGGAAGGCTGCGATACATGCACGGCTTGCCGCGCCAGCGCGACGGTCCGCAGCA